>NZ_LUHG01000104.1 GCF_001623405.1 Hydrotalea flava | reverse complement strand
GTACAGGCATTACCGGCAGGCCAGGTTCGGTACGAAGATGTTCCGGTTTCGCAAATGCGGAAAACCATTGCACGCCGCCTGAGCGAAAGTCTATTTACAGCGCCGCATTTTTATTTAACCATGGCTATTGATATGGATGCCGCTGTTGCCGCCAGAACCAAGTTGAATGAAAATGCCAAAGTTAAAATCAGTTTTAATGATTTGGTATTGAAAGCCACTGCTATGGCATTAAAACAACACCCCAAAGTAAACAGTAGCTGGATGGGCGATTTTATTCGTTATAATCAGCACATTAATATTGGTGTTGCGGTAGCCGTAGATGAGGGATTATTGGTACCTGTAGTGCGTTTTGCAGATAGCTTAAGTTTAAGTCAAATTGCTGTTCAGGTAAAAGAATATGCACAAAAAGCAAAAGATAAAAAACTTCAACCCGCAGATTGGGAAGGAAGTACTTTCACTATTTCTAATTTAGGTATGTTTGGTATTGATCAGTTTACTGCCATTATTAATCCACCTGATGCATGCATTTTAGCTGTTGGAGGAATAATGCAAGAGCCCGTTGTGAAAAACGGACAGGTTGTACCCGGAAATGTAATGAAAGTTACCCTTAGTTGCGACCATAGAGTAGTTGATGGTGCTACCGGTGCTGCATTTCTGCAAACATTAAAAAGTTTGCTGGAAGAGCCGCTTAGAATGCTGATTTAACTGAATAGATATTCATTGAAAAAGCCCTGTTGATTCATTGCGAATGAACAGGACTTTTTAATTTATTTATTTAATTAATGTATAAGTAGTTTTAAAACAATAAACTTCTAATTATTTGTTTATCAATTTCCGTGTTTTAACTGGTTAAAATGCCGTTAAATTAATTTAATATTATTAAAAAAATATTCATAAATTTGATTTCGATAATTTTTATATTAAAAAATCTTCTTTATGAAAAACAATAAATATCGCTTATTATTTATTTTTTTATTTTTTTTGGATTTTGTAAAAAGGATTTAAATATAACAGAGCAAAAACCCCAAGAGATTTTCTTTTACAAAAACGATATCTCAAATCAGATATTTTAAAAATTAAATGGAATATTAGCTGATACAACTCTATTGGATAAAGTTATAGTTTCATTTAATAGTCACAATAAAGTACATAAAATTTTCAATAGTGTTAAAAAATATGGTATGCCTAATTGGGGTATTTCTATAGTATTAAAAAATGAGCATGGGTTTAATACAATTGTTACTCCTGTAATAGATGAGAAAAATAAAACAAATGCATTGATATTTTTTTACAACTATGATAGGGAACACATTTATTTTAAAATTGTTGATAAAAACAAAGAACAGCTTAAACTTAAAAAATACGGAAATAGGGAGGCAAATTATTTTTCAAAATCTACACTTGAAGGCTTATTTCAATCATCCGATAAGAATATAAAATTGCTTAGTAATATTGAAAATAAATTAAGCATTAATACAAATAACATAGGCAACAATCATGGATTAACTATATCATATATCTGTTGGGATTATACCTGGGCTTATTCTAATTCCGATGGAAGTGTTGTAGTTGGAGTTATGCCCAATGTAGTTATCAGTTTACCATAAATTTAGGTGATGTTATTAACATGGACGGCGGTTCAGGTTATCTCGATGACATTAACTGCGCAGAAAATTGCGCTATGATTTTTACTGATTTGGTTTCAAACGCTACGACTGCTTCGTATGCAATTTCTGCACAGGTTGGCGATGTTGATGATTTTCGGAAATCTAAAATTATGCAATGGGTGATACTTACAAATCCCACTTTTCAACTAATTTCTATTGAATCGGGTATTGTGAAATTGGTTGATAAGCAAAGTAATGTTTGGAATTGGGAGTCGTTAACACATCAAAATATTACAATGGTCGGCAATCCTATTGGTGGTGCGGTTTCATTTAATCAGGGCGTTGGCACCCCATCATTTGTTGCAGGTGCTCCTAATATTTTGTATGCGGGTATGTCTGTTGATTTTAATGTTACTTTTCATCCAATTTGTAATTGTACTGTTCCTAATTTACTGGATCAAAGTGTTAATTATAATTCTACAATCATTGGTTGGCCGGCAAAACCATAAATAAATTTTTTAATTGTTTTATTTTTAAAAAATGAATATATTATATATATTTATAATTTTTTTGTTTAGTTTAAATAAAAATATTGATTGCTTCCATAATTCAGCAAATTACAAAATTACAAGTTTTAAAATAATATATTATTATTATATATATAGCCAATAAAGGGAGTATTGACTCAATTAAACATCTATTGATTAATGATACTATTTCTGTTTTTAAGTTAGAAAATTATACTTTGTGTAAACTTAGGCCCGTCTACAACTTCAGAGATAATAAAAAAATATTTAATTCTGAACCCTATTGCTTATATAAGAATTTTGATTCGATGGGGCATTATTTTTCATCTATTTACGATACTTCTCATGGAGTTTATTACCCGGTTGACTCATTTCTAAGAGTAAATACACATTACGGACAGATAAATAATTTTAAAGATTCACTGGCAAAGGACAGTGCATACTTATATGCTACGATACAATATGGAAATAATATTTTGTTGCAGAAATATGTGCATTCAGATTATTACAAAGGGAAAAATTCTTTTGATTCATTGTATTTCTATTATGATTCATCCATGCAAAATATTCCTTATAGTTTTTCTAACTATCTGGATAGCTTATTAAAAATGAAACTATTCAAAATAGAAATTATTTTTAATAAAATGGTAGATGTTGAAACCGGCTTTACTATACCTAAAAGGAGAATTTTTATTGAAATTCGTAAAATGGATGCAATACAAGATGAAAATATTTATAATATATTTATGAAATTTTTAAAACAATTACACATCCCCTTTTTGTAAACTTGTTTTTGTAAGTACAATCATTTTTTTAATTTAATTATAAATTCTCTGTTTGTATAATTGTGTTTTTACTTTATCATATGTTTTGTATTGATTACTTGTTAAAAATGTATCACTACAAAGAATAGCATTTTTTCGCTCCTTTTTTAATACCCTTCCTCCCAGCTACAGCCAATGGGTGCACCGGGTGGAGGTTCAACCGGTTGGGGTAATTGCATTTTATCAGGATGATTGATTCTTTCAATGACATAATTATAATGTGCAGCTAATGTAGTATGTGTAGCTGTTTGTGCTGTAGCCCATTTTTTCAAATCCATTAATCTGCTATAACAAATAGTTTTTACTGCATAATTGGCTTTCTTATTTTGATATAAATCCAATAGCCAGCTAATAACCTGTTGTTGGGTTTGTAGTTGTACTTGTAAAGCCAAATCTTTACTTAAGGGTGCTTTCCAGGTTTGATTAATAATAGCATCCAATACATCATCCCAACCCAGTGTATGCGCAATGGCTTTGTTTGCTACCAATCTATTGGCACGTTCGGGGTTGAATAAAAAACCCAATTCAAAATTTACCAAAGCTTCTGCAGCCGCTAATGGATCGAATGCCGGAGCAGTTCTTTTCTCAAATAATTCACCTACATTGTAATACATGGGTGGGCGGGGAGGTATGAGTTGAATGACGTTATTAGAAAGCGTTAATACAGAGGGTGATAAACATTGAAGCGCACCATTTAGTGCTTTTTGTTGTACTTCCAAGGGCAATATTTCCGGTTTTTGTTGCAAATTGTCACCTCTTACTGAATAACTGTAATTTATTCCGCCAATTAATTTACAAACGGCTTCTAATTGATAACGGTGAAAATTGTATAAGGGAACCAACACATCTTCTAATTTTGCCAAAGGTGTTCCAACGGTAATGGCTTGCTGTGAAAAGTTGTCAAGTGCTTTTGCTCTAACTTTCAATAATGTATTCAATTCATCAACCGCATCTTTTCCATTATCCCATAAATGTGCATAGGGGTGCATACCGCCGGCAGCACGTGCATCCATATCGGCAATAAATAAAATGCCATCTTTAGTATTCTTTTTTAAAATACTATCTAATGCCCGTGGTTCATTGGTGCCGGGTGTAAATTGGGTATATCCATAAGTAATGGCCCTTTTATCCCATTCGCCAATACCATGGGTATAGGCAGTTGAAAAATCAATTTCATTGTTATTGTTAACAAATACATCGGGGTGGGGATAATCCATCACCGAAGCACGATTGTTGTAACTGGAGGCATAGTTGTGTTGTAAGCCCAATGTATGGCCCACCTCATGTGCAGCCAATTGCCGTAAACGCTGCAGGGCCGTGGCTTGCATAACAGGTGAAACCGGCTGTGTGGTTGAAAAAGGTGAAAGCAATGCCGTATAAATTAAATAATCCTGCCGAACACGCAAAGAACCTAAGGTTACCTGTCCTTTTATAATTTCGCCGGTTCTGGGGTCGGTAATGGAGGCACCATAACTCCAGCCGCGAGTAGAGCGGTGTACCCAGTTAATAACGTTATAACGAATATCCATTGGGTCAGCCGAATCGGGTAACAGTTTTACCTGAAAAGCATTTTTAAATCCGGCGGCTTCAAAGGCTTCATTCCACCAGGAAGCACCTTCAATTAATGCAGAACGGATGGGTTCGGGTGTTCCATTATCTACATAATAAATAATGGGGTTTACCGGTTCACTGATTGCCTGATTGGGATATTTTTTGATGAGCCGGTGCCTGTTAATAAACATTTGTTGAATTTGTTCAGAAAACGGGCTACTAAAATCATAATAACTCATACCAAAATAGCCGCTGCGAATATCATAGCGCCGGGGTGTATATCCATTATCGGGTAATTGCACAAATGAATGGTGCATTCTAACTGTAATTGCCTCTTTCGAAGGAGTAACAGTGGTAATCATTCTCCCGGCATCATCGCCACCGGTAAATGTAATAGTGGCTTCCATTTCTGTATTCAATGGAAAATTTTTGGTATTGGGTAAGTAAATGGCCGATCGGCTTTTATTGAACTGATAAGTACCTTGTTTCATTTCTTTTATTTTAGCTGCAACACCTTGTGCATCGCGCAGCAGGAAGGGGGTTACATCAATTAAATATTGATTGCTTTCCTGTGCTGCAATATCAAAACTGCCTAAAACAGATTGTGCAAACGATTCTGCAACGGCTCGTTGTTCATTTTTATCGTTATTTGTGGCTCTGTATGCTTCATTGGGTTGTATCAGTAATAACTTTTTTCCAGCTTTTGTAAAATATACAATTCTTGATTGGCCAATCAGTCCACGGTCAAAGCCCAAATCATTAGAGCCAATGCCTGCAGGCAAACTGTTTACATACAAAAACTGAGAATCAGGTTTATCTACCAATAGCCAAATTTTACCGGTTGCATCATCCCACCAAAAGGGAAAGAAGCCGTTGTAAGCCTTCATGTGTGCGGTTTTGGTAGCAATAGTACCGGTGTTTTGTGCAAAGCTTGGTTGCAAGCAACAGCAGAACAGTAATATACCTATCAATTTATTCATGGCAGTTGTTTTGTTTACTAAAGATATTGAATATGCTGAATGCAAAGCAAAGAGATGGATGGTTGGTTATATCATTGGTGTGAAAATAATTTCTTGGTTAATGTATATTAATTTATAAAATTATAACCTGTAAAACCGAAGCTGTATTCATTTTCAGGTTTAGGTTACAATAAAAAAGCCGTCTCCGATTTAAGGAGAAGGCTTACTCATTTTTAAGTTACAAAGTGTAGAATTAAGCACCGGTAGAGGGAGTGTTATTTTCACTCACTTCAGTATGGCTTACTTCAGCCATTGGCATTACCATTTCCTGAACTACTGCAGGAGCAGCTGCAGCAACAGGTGTGGTTGATTTTTTTGGCGCTGATTTCTTCACCGCTTTTTTAATAACTGCTTTTTTGGGTGCTACCTTCTTAGCAACTACTTTTTTTGGCGCTGATTTCTTCACCGCTTTTTTTGCAGCAGCTTTTTTAATAACTGCCTTTTTGGGCGCCACCTTCTTAGCAACTACTTTTTTTGGCGTTGCTTTCTTCACCGCTTTTTTCGCAACTGCCTTTTTAGGTGTTGCTTTTTTTGCAACTGCTTTTTTTGCAACTGCTTTTTTAACAGCTTTTTTGGGAGTTGCCTTTTTTGCAACTGCCTTTTTGGGCGCTATCTTTTTTTTACTTGCTTTTGCCATAGTTTAGATGTGTTTGTGTAATGGTGAAATAGTTTGATACGAAAGTTAAATAATATCTTTTGTAAAATTGCATTCTTTCTATAAAAAGAGATAAATATTTTATTATTTTTTTTTTAATGAAACAGGATTCAAGGTGTGTTAACTTATTTTTCTGCAGGATTCAACCTTAGGTGTTGCATTCTGTTATACTAATTATGATTGAAAGTAAAAGCATATTTTTTTAAGTGCAGAATGGAATTATCTGATTTTTTGTAACTATATTGTTTAGCCTGAAATTTTAATACCGCATGTACCGCCCGGTACTAAATTGGATTATTTTGAAGGAAATACCTATGTAAGTTTAGTGGGCATTTATTTTACAAATTCTGCTTTAAAAGGTATATCCATCTCTTTCTATCTGCATTTCGAAGAATTTAACCTGCGTTTTTATGTTCGTTTTAAACAAGGAAATACCTGGAAGCGCAGAGTAGTATTCATTAAAGAAATTGTTCCTAAAAGAATGATTACTTATGTTGCCCGATTAATGTACGGCGAACATTACCATTACCACCCCCAATGCGCCACACCATACAAAGCAATGATAAAAACTTACTGATTCGCTATGAATGGAAAGTTGCAAATGAATGGAATGGTATACAGGTAAATGCTGATGAGACGCCCTATTGGGCTTCTCCCAATTCTGAATCACGTTTTATTACAGAACATTATTATGGTTTTACCAAACGAGCCGCGCAGGTTACATCTGCTTATCAGGTAATGCATCCATCCTGGCAAATTTATCCTGTTCAAACTTATAAAATTCATTGCAATGCAGTGGCGTTGTACAGAGCAGCTTTTAAACTGGTTTTATCACACAAGCACCGCAATCTGTATTTCTGGCCGAAGGTTCTCCAGAAAAAAATTTTTAACCGGCAGTTACTACGTTTTTAATATGCTTTCATTGAGAATTAGTTCTGGTAATTGCTGCGTATTGTTTGCCAGATATACTGTATTATGGCTTAGTTGGCAACCTTACTGTAACTTTGCAGTTCATTAATTTTATAGGGTATGAAAAAAACGGTGGTAATTGGTGCTTCTGAAAATCCGGCAAGGTATAGTTATCTGGCAGTTGATCGGCTTACACAGCATGGTTACCAGGTAATAGCCATTGGTAATAAGCCGGGACATATTGGTGCGGTGCCCATTATTACAACACATCCTGCAGAACGCAATGTAGATACGGTAACACTTTATGTTAATCCGGCTGTTCAAACAGCTTTATACGATTATATTTTTTCTCTGCATCCCAAACGCATTATTTTTAATCCAGGTGCAGAAAATCCCGAATTATGCCAAATGGCCAAAGAAAAAGGCATTCAATGTTTGGAAGCTTGCACATTAGTGTTGCTATCCACCCATCAATATTAAATTGTTTTTTATTTACTGTTCATGCAGCTTTGTAATGAACTATATTCGTTTGTGACAGAAACAGGCAATTCTTATGCAAATAAAGCAAGTACAAAAAGGAGCAGACATAAAAGCGTTTTTAGAAGTGAATGTGGCCATGAATGCCGGTAATCCGAATTATATACAGCCCCTCAATCATGAAGTGGAGGCCGTATTTAATCCAAAAAAAAATAAATTGTTTAAATATGGCACCATTCAGCGTTGGATTTTGCAGGATGATACAGGTGCCACTATTGGCAGAATTGCCGCATTTACCAGCACAAAATATGTAAACAAAGGCACTGATTTTGCCACTGGTGGTATTGGCTTTTTTGATTGTATAGATAACCAAGCAGCGGCTAACTTATTGTTTGATACAGCAAAGCAATGGTTACAACAGCAGGGTATGGCAGCAATGGATGGCCCCATTAATTTTGGTGATAGAGACAAATGGTGGGGCTTGTTGGTAGATGGGTTTGATAAAGAACCGGTATATGGATTAAGTTTTAATCCGCCGTATTATCAAAAATTATTTGAAGGATATGGCTTTCAAAATTATTATAACCAATATTATTATGCCATGAATGTGGATGATCCGCTTCCGGCAAGATTTGCTGAAAGACATGCAAAGTTTAAAGCAAAAAAAGGATACGAAGCCCGCCATGCAAATTTGAATGAATTGGAGAAATATGCTGCAGATTTTACGGAAGTGTACAATCAGGCCTGGGCACAACACGGCGAAGCCAAAGAAATTACCAAAGAACATGTTTTAAAGTTGTTTGTAAGTATGAAACCCATTATGGATCCTCGAATGGTTTGGTTTGCTTACTACAATGATGAACCCATAGCTATGTTTATCAATATTCCGGATGTAAATCAGTATTTTAAATATTTTAAAGGCAAATTTGGCTGGTGGCAAAAATTGCAATTATTTTGGATGAAACGAAGAGGTGCCTGTAAAAAATTAACCGGACTGGCATTTGGTGTTATACCCAAATATCAGGTATTGGGCATTGATAGTTTTTTAATTTATGAAAGCGCTTTGTTGGTGCAGGGTAAGGGTTGGTATGAAAGTTACGAAATGGGCTGGGCAGGTGATTGGAACCCTAAAATGATTAATATCTATAAAAGTTTAGGTGCAGTTCAAAGCCGCCGCCTTATTACGTACCGTTATATTTTTGATACCAATCAGTATCCCTTTGAAAGGCATCCGCCTATGGAATACAAGCAATAAGCTGTTGGTGTTTCATTAAAATATTTTAGCTGTAACGCATAATAGGTATGTCGTTGCCATTCCAATCGGGAAATAAAATATTGTTTTGATGAATGTTTAAGTGTGTATTAGCTACTGCGCTAAATACACTTCTAAAGTCGGTAGATACGGGTAAATCACGCTGGTCTTCCAAATCTTCTTTGGCCAAACTTTTAATTTGGTGGTAAACCTTTCCGCCCTGCACATCATTCCCTAAAACAAACAAACAACTGGCTCTGCCGTGGTCTGTTCCGCCTGTACCATTTTGGTGTACAGTTCGGCCAAATTCAGTCATGGTCATTACCGTAACTTCATCCTGATGTGCTGCAATATCTTCCCAAAAAGCGGCAATGCTGTCGCTGAAATCTTTTAAGTTCCTGCCTAAAATTCCGTTGATGGTTCCCTGATTTACATGCGTATCCCAACCACCACTTTCTGCAAAAGCTACTTCTAAGCCAACATCCATTTTTATTAAAACGGCAATTTGTTTTAAAGCATTGCCCAATGCGGAGTTAGGATAAACAATTCCTGCTTTTGGTGCATATTGTTTCAGGTTGTTTACATTCAGCATTTTCATAGCTTCAAAACTTTCTTTTCCGGTTTTTTGTAACAATTGTGAGCTGGTATTATCGTACAATGCTTCAAATGAATTGGCAGCTACTTTCCCTGCTAATGGGTTGCCGCGCATTTGAATGGCAAAATCGTTTAAATTACTAATGGCCAATGCTTCATTACTGCCATAAAAACTTCTGGGTAAGGCACTCGTTATACTTACGGCACTAAACGGTGTAGCAGGTTTTCCCATTAAACCAATGGCTCTGTTTAACCAGCCGCTCTCTGTTCCTTTGTTAAAAGGTGTACCACTTTCCATAAAATCCTGTGCATCAAAATGGCTGCGGGTAGGGTTGGGGCTGCCTACGCCATGTTCAATGGCTAATTGTTTATTTTGGAATAAACGCGCAAAAGCTTGTAAGGATGGGTGTAAGGCAAAATAACCATCTAAGTCTATCATACTGCCTTCGGTTTTAGCCGGACTCATATATAATGTTGGCCGCATCATTTTTAAATTAGGATCTGCATAAGGGCTAACGGCCATTAATCCATCCATTGCACCCCGCTGAAAAATGCACACCAGTGTTTTTCTTTTTTGAAAGGGTTTGATGAATTTGTTGCCTGCTGTGGCGGCTTTGGCAATAAAGTTGGGAACACCGCCAATGCCTGCTGCAAATAAGGCTAATGCTCCATTGCGCATAAATATTCTTCTATTCATAAATATATTTTTTTATTTTCTTTGAAATTCGGGTGAGCCAATAATAACACCTACAACCTGACTTAATGATGGAGGCGGATTGTTGGTTTGCAAGGGTTGAACAGTATGGGTAGGTACTGTGGTATCCATTTCGGGTATTGATATATAATTATTATAATTATTATTATTATGTTGGTTTGCTGCCTGAGCTAGTTTTTGATTTAGATCTGCATCATGAATTAAAGCAGCAATGCGTTGTATGTTTTGAGTGTTATCTCTGGCCGGCAACAAAATGGCACTATAAATTTTCAAAGCAGCATCTACACTTTCAGGCTCATGATTATTATTTAAAGCAGGCAAGTTGAGGGTAATGCCCGGTATTTTTTGCGATGCAAAAGCCAATCCAAAATTCATTCTGCTTAATAATGAGCCGGTGTTAATCCAATAGTCTGCTCTGTCGGGGAAGCCGGTAGGGGCCTGATAGTAATAAAATTTTTGTCCCATTTTATTGCACCAGTAAAAAATTTGATAAGGCATGTTTACTTGTGCATTCGTAGCTCTAATGGTACTAATGGCCAGTTCAAAAGGCGATTTGATTTTGGCGATTTGGTTATTAGGATTCCAAAATTCAGGGCTATTCACCATGGTAATTAAAACGCTTTTTATACTGCCATTGGTTTTTAAGAATGTTTGTGTCATTTGTTGTATTAATGCGGAAGAAGGCGTATCACTCACAAAATGTTTGGCCAATGCAGTGGATATAAATTTTGCAGTAGTGGGTTGGTGAGCCAGCATTTCTAAAGCGGTAATACCCTCCTTATACCCGCCATTGGCAGGAAAATATTGGCCGAGAAAAGTTTTGGGGCTATCATCGTGTTTATTTGGCCGGAAGAAAAAACCATTCTGTATAACAAAGCCGCGTTTTTCCAATTGTTCAGGTGTTGTTTTTTCTAATTGTTGATAGGCGGGCCCATTTTTAAACATTGGGTAAATTGCCCATCCGGTAAGTATTTTGGCCAAAGTAGTTACATCTTGTTGTGTGTAACCCCCATCAACGCCCATGGTATGCAATTCCATTACTTCTCTGGCATAATTTTCATTCAATCCTTCCGATGCCCTTTTTTTGAATGGCTTATCGTTATTGTTGGGTGTTTGTGCCCATCGTTCCAATCGCTTAGCTTCTATGGAATTGTTATTGCTTACACTACCGGCATTGTCTAAATAGGTTAACATGGCAGGATGCTGCGCTGTAGCCAGCAATAAGGCATCAAAATTATCAAGTATGTGAGGTCGTATGGCATCGCGTTCATAAGCCAATACATAAGGAGCGCAATTGGGTTTGGTGAGCGATACGTTAAAATGATTGAACCAAAAATCAGTTAATACTTCCTGCAACTGGTTGTTGCTATATGCGGCTCTGATAATTTTTTGTACAATTAATTGCTTTTCTAATTCAGCAATGGGTTTAAAACCTTGTTGCTGCATAAAAGCTTTTAGTTTTTCACGATAGGCAGGTTTGCTGATAGAAGTATCGCCTTTTTCAATAACGCCCATCTTTCTGGCTAAAGCAACTACTTCGCCGTTAGTGGGATAAGTGTTCACCATCTCTTCTAATGAAAGACTTGAGGCATCAATATATAAATGCTGTAATTGGTTATCAACTGCAGTATCTAATTGATTTCCTGCTAATTGGCGGTAAAACCAATGTTCAATGCCTTCTTTTGCAACAGCATCTACTTCTCCCGGTCTAGGGCCAAAAGTAAATCTGTTTAATAAATAAGTTGCAGCCTGTTCTTTTGTAAAACCCATTTCCTGATAAGGAAATTTTTTTTGGGGTGGGGTATGATGCACATACACAAATCCGTGAATAACCGCCATTAATCCCACAAATGCCAACAATCTGCTTATTTTTTTTTGCCACATGTACCTTAATATTTGAACAATCAGATGGTTTTATAGGCCGTCGGTTTAAAAAGTAATTTTTTTTCTGCCATATTTTCAGTGAAATGCGAAAAGAAAGAGTGTTTTTTTGCACATAACTTTATTCTGTAGCCCCGATTGAAATTGCATTTGTTATCTTGCAATTTGTATGGAAAATTTTATTGTTTCGGCACGAAAGTATCGCCCACAAAATTTTAATATGGTGGTGGGCCAAAAACATATTACTACCACTTTAAAAAATGCAATTAAAAACAATCAGATAGCGCATTCTTTTTTGTTTTGCGGCCCAAGAGGAGTGGGTAAAACCACATGTGCCCGTATTATGGCCAAAACCATTAACTGTACCAATCCAACCCCTGAAGGAGAGGCTTGTAATACCTGTACCAGTTGCGTTTCTTTTGATGCAGGTAATTCAATGAACATTCATGAATTAGATGCGGCCAGTAATAATTCGGTGGAAGATATCAGGAATCTGGTTGATCAGGTTCGTTTTGCACCGCAGGCAGGCAAATACAAAGTATACATTGTAGATGAGGTACACATGTTAAGTACCAGTGCCTTCAATGCTTTTTTAAAAACGCTGGAAGAGCCACCTTCTTATGCCATTTTTATTCTGGCTACTACCGAAAAACATAAAATTTTACCCACCATTCTTTCTCGTTGCCAGATATTCGATTTTAAACGAATTACCATACAGGATACGGTGGAACATTTAGAAGAAATTATTGAAAAAGAAAATATATCTGCCGAGAAAACTGCTCTTCAACTCATTGCTCAAAAAAGTGAAGGATGTATGCGCGATGCTTTGAGTATTCTGGACAAAATTGTAAGTTTTACCAATGGGATGTTAACTTATCAAAACACGGTAGAACATCTTAATATTTTAGATGACGATTACTATTTTAAACTCTTAGATGCCTTATACAAACAGGATATGGCCGGCGCCATGCTGTTGTATGAAGAAATTAACCAAAAAGGTTTTGAGGGCGATTTGGTGCTGAATGGCTTTGCTTCTTTCATGAGAAATTTATTGGTGTGTAAAGATGCCCGTGCTGCAGTATTATTAGATGTGTTGGAAGGAAGGCAGGAACAGTATGCTGCTACAGCCAATGCAATAGATGCTTCTTATTTAATTAGTGCCTTAAATATTTTGAATGAAGCAGAAATACAGTTTAAAATGGCCCGCAATAAAAGGCTGCATGTGGAGTTGTGCCTCATTAAACTCAGCTTTTTACAACAAGCCCTACAACTATCTTCTGATCAGGGAACCGTTATAAAAAAAAAATTAACGGATAGGCCTTTTGCATTGCAGCAAAAAACCATTCCGCAATACCATCCTCCAAAATCAACAAATACACCCGCTGCAAAATTAATGATTGAGCAAGAGCGTCCTGCTACACCTGTTGCAGCGCCGTTACCGCAATCGGTTGTTCAGGAGCCTAAAACTACAGCTGAAAAAAAGATTCTCAAGCAAACAACACAAACAGATAATAAAAAAAATCTCTTAGATATTTTAAGGGCTAAGGTAAAAGAAGATGTTGAAGTATTGCAGGTGCAGGAAGCAGAAGATTTGCAGATAGAAAAATTAAAAGCCTGCTGGAATGATTATTGTGAAAAGCTGCAACAAGATGGCGGAAAACCTGCTACCGTTGGAACCTTAAAAATGGCAAAATTAGAACTGATAGATGAGGTGCGCTTTTCTGTAACCGTTCAGGCTTTAACGCAACAAAAATTTATTGAACAGGAAAAAATGCAGCTAACCGATTTTATTCAGCAGGCATTCAATAACAGCGGCATTCGTTTTCATATTTTGGTAGAAAACACGATTCCAGATGAAGTACCTGATCAACTCTCGTTGAACAGTAAGCAACGTTTTGAAAAAATGGCTGAAAAATATCCTTTATTAAGAGAGTTGAAGGATAGGTTGAGGTTGGATTTAGATTTATAAAAACAAAATATTATGTAAGTAAAGTAGGTTAGTTCAGTGGAATACTTCCCGTTATAAAAAATGAAACTACCGACACGCAGATCAACGTGATTACTGCAAGCAACAAAATAAATTTAGCTTTTCGTATGCCGTCTTCATCTTTATTATTTATGGCACGGTACAAAACAACAATTCCGTAAAACAACGCCATTAATGCAGCAGTAAATAAAATAGCACAGAAAAAATAAATAGCCCCTGTTGCGTTTAAAATCATCCACCTGCTTTTTTAGAAAGTTGATATCCATTTTTTTGTAACCATTGTAATACCTTATCGCGCTGGTCGCCTTGGATAATAATTTCTGAATCTTTTGCACTGCCGCCGGTGCCACAAAATTGTTTCAATTGTTTACCTAACCATATACAATCATCCTCAGTGCCGGTAAAGCCTTTAATTAAAGTAACCGTTTTACCGCCTCTATGTTTGGTATCTAAATAAATGATAAGTTTCTGTTTTGCGGGTGGCAGTGTTTCAGTTATTGCATTTTCATGCTTAAAATGAAACAGAGGATCTGTACTGTATACAAAACCTCTTACATCTGTTTTGTTTTTTTTGTTCATAACAACATTGCTTTTAAACTTAAATCCACACTTTTAGCCTGGTGAATTAATCCGCCTGCGCTAATATAATCCACGCCTGTAGCAGCATAGCTTTCGATATTCTCTAAATGAATACCACCACTGGCTTCAGTTTCAAATTGCTGCTGAATAATTTGTAAGGCCTCAGTAATTTGAGCAGGTGTAAAATTATCTAATAAAATTCTGAATATTTTACCTTTCCCTACTTTGCAAATGGTTGTAACATCGGTTATATTTCGGGCTTCAATTTCAATTTTTAAATTAAGATGGTGTTGCTGTACATATTGCCACGAGCGGTGAATAGCATTTTCAATTCCTCCGGCATAATCAATATGATTGTCTTTCAACATCAGCATATCAAATAACCCAAACCGGTGGTTGGTACCGCCACCAATACGCACTGCTTCTTTTTCCAATAATCTGAAATTGGGTGTGGTTTTTCTTGTATCTAATAATTGCGTACGATAGTGCTTTATTTTTTCTGCAAATGCATGTGTAAGTGTAGCAATTCCACTCATCCGTTGCATACAATTCAAAACCAATCTTTCGCAGGATAAAATAGTGTGTACTGATGCGGTTACTTCAAAAGCTTTATCACCGGGTAGCATAGCGGCGCCATCTTCTTTAAAAATTTCAAATTCGGCTTCAGGTTCAACAAAATGAAAAATTTTTTGTGCTACTGCCACCCCGGCTAAAATACCTGCTTCCTTAATTTTTAAAACGGCTTTTCCCTTAGCATCTTTTGCAATACACGAAAGTGTTGTATGATCTCCATCACCAATATCTTCTTTTAATGCTTCTATTATCAAATGGTTTAATTTTTCTTCAAAATTTATCATGTTGGCAATATAGTACGTTTCATAAAAAAAGCCCTCGAAAATTAAGAGAGCTTTATATGAATGGGTTTAGAAAAGCTTTAATTTATTCGGACGGATATAATTTGGTGATGCCCATCTTTGTTTCTTAATAACAGTGTAATATTATATCCCCTGTTTTTCCCATTTAATTTTCCGGCCATGTACATAGTGGTACCGGCTTCTCGTTGTGAAGTGAGTTCAAAACCATGAATGCCGGCATCATTAAAAAATGTTCTTAATGCAATCCCTGCCTGATTTTTCCCTATGTTTTTAACTTCTTCTTTACCGGGTAGGGTTAAATCTATATAACTGTCAAAATAACCGGATACACTTTCTGCATTGGCACTCTTCAGGGCGTTCACAATTTCCGATACATCACTCTGAAAGGTAAAAGAAGCCATAACCACTCCTAAACCCATTAACAATAACAGTTTTTTCATAACGCTGAATTTATAATATAACCTACACTAAAAACATGCCAAATAAAATGTTTAACGAAAGTTAAAGTTAGGGGTAGGAAGGTGAAATAACAAATTGAGTACCTTTGTAGCTATGAGCAAGAAAGCAATACTAATTATTATGGATGGATGGGGCCTCGGAAAGAATAAACATACCGATGCCATTCAACAGGCCAATGTGCCATTTGTAACCTCCTTGTACAATCAATATCCGCATACAACTTTAGTAACCTGTGGTGAAGCAGTAGGGTTGCCAGATGGACAAATGGGTAATAGTGAAGTAGGGCATCTTAATTTAGGAGCCGGCCGTATTGTTTATCAGGAACTGCAGCGCATTAATGTTGCCATACGTGATGGATCATTTGCCAAAAATGAACAACTATTGGCAGCTATTGCAAAAGCTAAAAATGATAATAAACCCTTGCATTTACTGGGCTTGGTAAGCAATGGCGGTGTGCATAGCCATATCAATCATTTAAAAGCAATATGCAATGTTTGTAAAGAAAACGGATTAAAAGAAGTATATATTCATGCATTTACCGATGGGCGCGACTGTGATCCGAAAAGCGGTTTAGGCTTTATGCAAGACCTGCAACAATTTTTAACAACCAGCGTAGGTAAAATTGCCACCGTTAGCGGAAGGTATTATGCCATGGATAGAGATAAACGTTGGGAGCGCATTCAATTAGCTTACAATGCCATAGTAATGGGTACAGGCAATACGGCTAACAGTGCGGTTCATGCCATCGAACAATCTTATGCTGCAGATATTACTGATGAATTTATTAAACCCACGGTAATTCTTGAAAATGATAAACCGGTGGCAACTATTCAGGAGGGCGATGTGGCTATCTGTTTTAATTTTAGAACGGATCGATGCCGCGAAATTACCGATGTATTGACTCAAAACGATCATCCTGACTTTAACATGCAGGCTTTGAAAATTGATTATACTACCATGACGGAGTATGACAAAACCTTTCATAAGGTACATATTATTTTTGAAAATGATAATCTGAACAATACTTTGGGCGAAGTATTGGCTGCTGCCGGAAAAAAACAAATCAGAATTGCTGAAACTGAAAAATATCCGCATGTTACTTTCTTTTTCAGTGGGGGAAGGGAAGTTCCCTTTGAGGGCGAATCACGTATTATGGTACCCTCTCCCAAGGTAGCTACTTACGACTTAAAACCCGAAATGAGTGCAGTTGAATTAACAGATAAACTTATTCCTGAAATAGAAAAAGGGGATACCGATTTTATTTGTTTGAATTATGCCAATGCAGATATGGTGGGACATACCGGGGTACTCTCTGCCGTAATTAAGGCAGTAGAAACTGTGGATGCCTGCGTAAAAAGGGTAGTTGAAGCTGCATTAAAACAAGATTATGTTATTTTTCTTACCGCCGATCATGGTAATGCCGATAACATGATTAATGAGGATGGAACGCCGAATACGCAACATTCTTTAAATCTGGTTCCACTGTTTGTAATAGATAATAACTGGTATGGAAATTTGCATTCCGGTAAGTTGGGTGATATTGCTCCAACCATTTTAAAAATGATGCAATTACCTATTCCCAAAGAAATGACAGGCAATATTTTGATTGATTAAAGGGAATACTTATTTTTAGCAAAGCAATGATAATGCTGCACCTTTTGATTTTAGCGTGCAGCATTGTTTTATAAAAATTGTTTGAAGGAAGATGAATTGAATGATAAAATGGCCGGGATAATTAAATTATATAAAAAATTTATATATAAATTACAAATACATGAAAAAAATTATTCTTTGGTTTATCCTGGTTGTGTTAGGCATTTTTATCATTATCCAATTTATTCGCCCGGCTAAAAACCAGTCAGTTGAGACATTGCCTACTGATATTAAATTGCATTATCCAGTTCCACAAAATGTAGAAGCAATTCTTTCAAAGGCTTGTTATGATTGTCATTCCAACAATACCCGTTACCCTTGGTATAACAATATTCAACCGGTAGCCTGGTTTTTAGATGACCATGTAAAATCCGGAAAACGGCATTTAAATTTCAGTGATTTTACTTCAATGCGAGTGGCTAAACAATATAAACGATTGGAAGATTGTAAAGAACAAATAAAAGAGGGCGATATGCCTTTAGCGTCATATACCCTCATTCATCGCGATGCAATTTTAACGGATGCTGAAAAAGAAACCCTGTATAATTGGTTTGATGCGGTTCGCGATTCTATTAAAGCACAATACCCTGCAGATAGTTTGGTAATGCCCAAACGTAAAAAATAGTACAACCATTTCATATCTTCATAAACCGGACTTACAGTTTTATAACTGTTGGCCTTTTTTTATTGTATTTTGCAGCATGATTATTCATACAGCAAAATATCTTATTTCTTCTCCTTCATTCGATAAGTGTCCACCGGCCGACAAACCGGAGTATGCATTTATTGGCCGAAGTAATGTGGGTAAATCTTCTTTAATCAATATGCTTACCGGTCAAAAAAGCTTAGCTAAAACATCGGCTACACCGGGCAAAACCCAATTGATTAATCATTTTATAGTAGAAAGCAGTACAAAGCAAAAAAACAAACAGCAATGGTATGTGGTTGATTTGCCGGGTTATGGCTATGCCAAACGCTCACAAACCGATAGAAGAAGATGGGAACAAATGATTGAAAATTATTTGCGTAAAAGGCCTAATTTATTGCAGGTAATGGTGCTGATAGATAGCAGGCATGCACCACAAAAAAATGATCTTGAATTTGTGAATCAGTTAGACAAATGGGAAGTACCTTTTAGCCTCATTTTTACAAAGGCCGATAAAGAAAAACCGGGTGTAGTTTCCAGAAACGTGCAATTGTTTATAGATACTTTAAAGTTAACCTGGCAATTTTTGCCGCAGGTTTTTGTAACCAGTGCCGAAAAAAAAACTGGAAGAGAGGAAGTGCTCAACTTTATTGCACAAAATAATTTAAGAGCTGCAGAGAATGATATGATTGGGTAAAATATACTGTTTGCTGAAAAGTAATGCGGTGCGTTTGCCACAGCAACTTTTGTTGAGTTACTGAAAAATAAATTGGTTGTAAAGTGTAAATATTAATTCACCACTTTATCGGCACAACAACTGCTGGCAAAGGCTTCGGGTTTGGCTTTGAATGCAAAGCCCATTCCTAAAATGTAGCCCATTGCTTCTTTTAATGCATCATTACTTTTAAAACCCGGATTGGTATTAATGTCTGCATGTACTTCCATTTCAACATCCCAGGCAATAAACAAATCGCAGAGCTCATAAGCTACTTCAATGCTTTTCGCTACTTCCTGTAACATACGCTCTTTGATGTGAAATTTCTGCTTGGTTTTTTCATTGTGGATGTACATAAAACCGCCGTTGTGTTCTCTTAAAAAAACAATAACGGTTGCAAACTCTGTGTCTTCCCCTTTTACCTGGCTGTCGGTGCCAATGCATACTTTTAAGTGGGTACCGTTTGCTCTTTCTTTTTTAATAGCTTCTTCTACTGCTTTTTTGATGGGAAGATGGATGCTTTCGCCGTTGAATTTTCTCCAATGCATAAAAATTAAGTTTTTTGAAATTACGGTTTTTTATATTCCAAAACCATTAATTTATTATTAACTGCACATTTTATGCATTGGGTGTCAGGAAAAATGAGCAATTAAGAGGCCGAAATTTTATTTTTTTTCCTGTTTCATAAAAAGCTTCTCTTTCATTCTGGCATCATGGCCATAAATATCTTTTCTAAAGTTTAATTGCCCATCGGCATCTACCCAGGCAGTAAAATAAACAATATAAACAGGTACCGGTTGGGGTAGGCTTACCCATTTTTCCTTGCTTAAATGCATCAGGCTGTCAATTATTTTATTCGTATAAACACTGGCCGTATCTGCACTTAATAAATATTGTGCAAATTTTTTAGGGTTACTGATGCGGATACAACCATGACTGAAAGTACGCGTAGTAGCATCAAATAATTCATGATTGGGGGTATCGTGTAAATAAATATCGAAGTTGTTGGGAAATAAAAACTTCACCAATCCCAATGAGTTTCCGGGTCCTGGTTTTTGCCGAACAATGGGTAACCCATTGCTGGTACCGGTTATTTCCATATTGTTTTTTGCCAGATAGTTGGGATCTTTTTTCATACCCGGCAAAATTTCTTTTTGTACAATACTGGGTGGTACATTCCAATAAGGGCTAAAAACAATGTATTTTAATTTTCCATTAAAAATAACGGTATTGTTGGTGGTTTTTCCTACAATAACATTCATGTTCAACAATGTTTTCCCATCATGATAAACATGCAATTTGTATTCGGGAATGTTTACAATAATGTAATCACTGTCACTATTTGCTGGCATCCATCTAATGCGTTCTAAGTTTACCAAAATTTGCCTGATGCGTTCGGCAATGGGCACATTTAATTGTTCTATCATGTTCTTCCCAATTACGCCATCTTCTAACAATCCCATTCTTTTTTGAAAATGTTTTACGGCTATCAGCAGGCTGCTGTCAAACAAATTGGTAGAATCGTTATGAGATAAATCGCCGAGTAAAAACAAGCGGTACTTGATCGTTGGTATAATTTCATTTGCCTGGTGTAGTTTCAATAATTTAGAAGGGTAGGGAATGCTATCTGTAGGATAGTTTTTTTGTAAGCTGATATATTTTTCCAAAAATGATTCTAATTGGTTGTATTGATTGTTCAGCGGAATATAAGGTGCTGCATTTTTATATTTAATGGTGGAATCTAACAAAGCAGTTAAGTTAACTTTTTTTCTCGGTATAAACCATCCAAGTGTGGTTGCATCAATATCGCTGCCTTTGTACGTTTGTGCAGCATAAGCAAAAAACTGTCCGGTTAACAGTAATTCTGTATTCAAAATATTTTGTCTGGAAACCTTGTTTTTGTGTTGTAATATTTCATTATAACTGGTTACAAGTTTTTTATTGTATAGACTACTGTCTTGTAAATGGGTAATACTGTTATTCAGCAGGTTCATAAAATTAGCAGCCTGCTCTGCCATGCCGGTACTGTCGAACCAGGCATATTCAAAATTTCTTTGTTTATAAAAATCGTTGTATTGGGTTGTAAATTTTTGTAAGTCAGGATTTGTATCTAAAAAAGCCTGCAGGTGCATGCTGTCGAAAAACAAATTGTTGTACGAAGTATGGTAGGTAATTGAAGTATCGCGTAATACTTCTTTTGTTTTGCCTGAATGGCAGGAGGTGTTGAAGCAACAAATGCTGAATAGCACTGCAATAGCGCTTAACCGGCAGATTAATTTTGTATTTGAAATTTGTTGAGGTTTTTTTATGATGAACAAGCAGTAGGGTTTCAATAGTTTGAGAAAGTTCTGTTTGTTCAATAAAAATAAGGAGTAGATTTTATGCATAATTTCAATTAGTTCAAAATGGATAATGTTGCGGCCACTATTCCTGCAGTTTCGGTTCTTAGCCGGGTAGTACCTAAAGTAATGGGTATAAATTGCTGTTGTATGGCTTGTGCTACTTCTTCTTCAGTAAAATCGCCTTCGGGGCCAATTAAAATACATATTTCTTTTTCCGAATGAAATTTTTGGATGGTTTGTTTATGCCCTTCGTGGCAATGCGCAATTAGTTTGCAACTATTTTTTTGTTGTGATAAAACGCTGTAAACGGTAGTGGGTTGCTGTAAAACAGGCAGCCGAGTTTGTTTGCTTTGCAACATAGCCGCAATGGTAATTTGTTGCATTCTTTCGTATCTAAAATGTTGTTTTTCGGTTCGTTTGCAGAGCAGGGGAATAATTTCATAAACTCCCAGTTCAGTTGCTTTTTCTAAAAACCATTCAAATCGTCCTGCATTTTTTAATAAGGAAAGGCCAATGGAAATTTTTCTTTCAGGTTGGGGGTGTTGTACCTGCTCTGTAATGGTAACCAGTGTTTGTTTTTTATCGGTTTCTGATATAGTGGCTTTACAAAGTAAGCCATTGCCATTGGTAAGTAATAAACCATCACCTGGTTTCATGCGAAGTACCTGTGCACTGTGTTTATGTGTTTCTGCACTTAAGCGGATAGTTTGATGCTTGTTGGGAAGCACCTGCTCAAAGAAATAAGGCAAATCCATGCTATATGGGTTGAAGAAAAAATTAAATTTTGATAAAAATAGATGTTATTTACGATGCAGGCAATACCATTTATCAATGATTTTTTTGGTATGAAATAAGGCGCTGGCACTTATGGTTACGCAATTTTGCGAATCAGATTTCTTTAAAAAGGTTGTACTTCTTGCTTTTAATATTTGAAAATATGGGCAACTGTTAACATTTTTTTACGCATAACTTCGCAGCCTTTGGTGTTCTTTTGCACTGTATTAATAAATAAAAATTTATGAGGAAATTCTTGTTAATTATCTTTTGCCTATGTACAACCGCATCATTTGCCCAGTTAAAATTAGGGGTAGAAGCCGGGTATAATACCAGTGGATTCATTGATAAAGGAAGTGATATTCAGTATTTTGATCTTTCCCGAATCCCTACATTTCAGGCTGGTATTGTTGCTGAACAAACATTGAATAAACATTTCTCTGCCAGCTCGGGTTTAATCTTCTTTCAAAAAGGTGGCAGGAAAGACAAAACTGTTTTTGCTACTACCGGTGCCAGTACTACCTCTAAGTTTAGTTATATACAAATTCCATTGAATTTACAATACAGTATTCCGCTCAATAAAACACTGAAAGCTTTGGTTGGTGCCGGTTTTTATGGTGGAGTAGGCATTTCAGGTACAGAAAAAGGTACAGATGAAGAAATTTCAGGTAATATTACTGTTGTAGATAATAAAGTAAAATTCTCTAATAACCCTTATTATACATCGGGCACAACTTATGTAAAGCCGCTTGATTTTGGGTATGATGTGTTGGTTGGTTTGGCATACCATCAATTTGAGTTCAAAGCCACCTTAACCAATGGGTTTGGCAATATATACCCAACAGGAAGCACCCGCTTTGCCAATAGTGTAATTGGTTTTACTGTGGCTTATCTGGTACCATGGAAATAAAGGACAAATTTTTGGATTGAGTCAATACAAAAAAGGCGCTTCAAATGGGGCGCCTCTTTTTTTATGTCAACAATTTTAGCTGTGTGATTAGAAAGGTGGTTCTTCAAAACCTTCGTCAAAATCGCCCCCGTTCATTTTACTACCTTTTTGAATATATAATTTACCGCCATCATTACCACTACCGGGTGGAGGAACAGCACCAGGTTTTAATTGTTTCCAGTTACCACCTTGAAAGCCAGACTCATCCACTTCTTCAAATTTTTGAATTTCCAACAGGGCTCTTAATTTTATGGTTTCTAATGAACCATTTCTATGTTTGGCAATTCTGATATGCGTTTCACCTTTTGTGCTTTCGCCCATTTCGTTTGCGCCAATTTCATAATATTCAGGTCTGTAAATAAACATTACCATATCTGCATCTTGCTCAATGGCACCCGATTCTCTCAAATCGCTTAGCTGTGGCATTTTGCTTTCTTTTCTGGTTTCTACGGCACGGCTTAACTGTGAAAGGGCAATAATGGGAATGCCCAGCTCTTTGGCCAATGCTTTTAAGTTGCGTGAAATGGTGCTGATTTCCTGTTCGCGGTTCCCATTTCTATCGCCAGTACCGCTCATTAACTGCAGGTAGTCAATAATAATTAAACCTACATTGTGTTTGTTCACTAATCGTCTTGCTTTGGCTCTAAATTCAAAAATATTGAGTGCTGCCGTATCATCTATAAACAATGGTGCTTTCTCTAATCGTTTAATACCTTTGGTATGCAATTGCTGGTATTCGTAGTCTTCTAATTTACCTCTGGAAATTTTTTCAATTGGTATTTCACTTTCAGCACTTAAAATACGTTGTACCAATTGCGAAGCACTCATCTCAAGGCTAAAGAAACCAACCCCAACCGGTTTAATGGGGTTTAAAGCGGCATTACGGGCAAGGTTTAATGCAAATGCTGTTTTACCTACAGATGGTCTGGCTGCCAGAATAATTAAATCGGTTGATTGCCAACCGTAGGTAATGCGATCCAATGAGTTAAAGCCGCTGGGTACGCCGGAAATATCTTCTTTTCTGGTTCTTAGCTCATCAATTCTGTTAATGGTTTTGGCTAATACATTACCAATATCTTCAAAATTCTTTTTGAGGTAATTATTGGTGATGTTAAACATTTTGGTTTCACTATCATCCAGCAAATCAAATACATCAGTGCTGTCTTCATAAGCATCGCCAATAATTTCGCCACTGATTCTAATTAATTCGCGTTGAATAAATTTTTGCAAAATAATACGGGCATGGGCGTCAATATGCGCTGTACTAACTACTGCATTGGTTAATTTAGTAATGAAATAAGGGCCTCCAACTATTTCTAATTGTTCTTTCTTTTTCAATTCTTCCACCACCGTTAAAATATCGATGGGCACACCACGCTGCTGCATATCTTGCATGGCAGTAAAAATGATTTGATGTGCTTCTACATAAAAACATTCGGGTTTAAGATTGGTATCTATTAAACTGTCGAAAGCACTTTTTTCCAGCATAATGGCACCCAACACTGCTTCTTCTAATTCTCTGGCCTGTGGGGGTATTTTGCCAAATACCATGGTGCTTAAATCGGCAGTGGTTTTTCTTCTTTTTTTATCTCTGTTAATGTTAGAAATCTCCATAATAATGGGCCATTTGAAATTGTAAAACAGTTTGTTTTTCGCTTGCTTGAAACAGGATAGCCATGTTAAGGAATTGTTACTTGGGCAAGTAGGGTTGCGAATATAATGGTTGAAAATCGTTCCTGCCCTATTTTCAGACTTTAATTTTTATCCTTTTTCGTCCACATTTCATTCACAGTATAATTGTGCTTATGCACACAAATTTCGGGGTTATTCCACAGTTTTTTGTAGTATGTGCACAAAAAACAATTTTTCCGTACGGGAAATGAACATGGCTTGTGTATAAAGAAAAACAGCCGAAAAATTGGTGTATTGCTACTTATTTTGTAATTGCCAAAAACATAGTAGTGCTGCAAAAATATCTGTGTAAGCAGGGTAACATTTGTCTTTGTTAAATGTAGTCAGCGTTTGTAAAAAAAAAATTGATAGCTGTAAAATGCTGAACCTATTTGCCGAGAATTTTGAAACCGTTTTTAAAAGTTTAAGTTGCCGGCTGCAACAAGTATATTTGCGCTTATTACACAGCAAATTAATTCAAGGATACATGACGATTAGTTATAACTGGTTAAGTAAGTATTTACCCAAAACAATTGAGCCTGAAAAACTTTCTGCAATATTAACTTCTATAGGGCTTGAAGTAGAAAAACTTTCAAAATTTGAAACAGTACCAGGTGGATTGCAGGGCATTATTACAGGTGAAGTACTAACCTGCGAGCAGCATCCCAATGCCGATAAATTAAAATTAACTACCGTAAATATTGGTACCGGGCATCTTTTACAAATTGTTTGTGGTGCACAAAATGTAGCAGCCGGGCAAAAAGTAGTGATAGCTCCTCTAGGTACTACCATCTATCCCGTAAATGCCACCCCGATAACCATGAAAGTAGCTAAAATTCGTGGTGTTGAAAGCCAGGGTATGATTTGTGCCGAAGATGAAATTGGTGTAGGTACCAGCCATGCAGGCATTATTGTATTGCCACATGATGCCGTTCCAGGTGCACCGGTTGCTGATTTCTTTCAGCCTTATACTGATATGGTTTTTGAAATTGGACTAACCCCCAACCGCATGGATGCCATGAGCCATTTGGGTGTTGCAAAAGATGTATGTGCGTATTTAAGTCACCATCAAAAAAAAGAAGTAAAAGTTAAACTGCCATTCAATAATTTGTTTAAGCCGGATGAAAAATCATTACCCATTGCTGTAACCATTGAAAATGAATCAGCATGTCCACGCTACAGTGGTGTTTCCATCAGCGGTGTTAAAGTTGGCCCATCGCCCCAGTGGTTAAAAGACAGCTTGCAGTCAATTGGCATCCGTTCTATTAATAATGTGGTAGATATTACCAATTTTATATTACACGAAACCGGACAACCATTACATGCATTTGATGTAAAGGCCATTCAGGGTAAAGCCATTATTGTAAAAACCTTACCGGCGAATACCGCTTTTATTACGTTGGATGGAAAGGAAAGGAAATTGCATGCATCTGATTTAATGATTTGCAATGGAGCCGGTGAACCCATGTGCATAGCCGGTGTATTTGGCGGTGCCGCCAGTGGCGTTTCAGAAACAACTACTGATATTTTTTTAGAGAGTGCCTGCTTTAATGCCACATACATCCGTAAAACATCACTCACCCATCAGTTACGCACTGATGCAGCCATCCGCTTTGAAAAAGGAATTGATATATCCAATACCGTTCAGGTGTTAAAAAGAGCTGCTTTGTTAATAAAAGAAATAGCCGGAGGCAGCATCAGTTCTGATATTGTAGATGTATATCCGCAACCCGCAGCAAAAAAAGAAATTGCCATTAAATACCATTATTTAAAAAAGTTAAGTGGTAAAAATTATCATCCCGATACCGTTAAAAGAATATTAACAGCACTTGGTTTTGAAGTGTTAAAAGAGGGGATTGATGAACTATGGATATCCGTTCCATTTAATAAGCCCGATATTAGCCTACCGGCCGATATAGTAGAAGAAGTGTTGCGAATTGATGGGTTGGATAATATAGATATTCCTACTTCCATCACCATTTCGCCGTCTATTGAAACTTTGGGTTTAAAAGAACAGCTTCGCGAAAAAATTGCGCACTACTTGGCCGGGCTGGGATACCATGAAATTGTTACCAATTCTATTACCAATAGCCGCTACTTTACCGCTGAAGTATTACAGCATACCGTGCACATGATGAATAACCTGAGTGCCGAATTAGATGTAATGCGCCCCGGCATGTTAGAAACTGGCCTGGAAATTATATCCTATAACATCAACAGAAAAAACAACCGGCTTCGTTTATTTGAGTTTGGTAAAATCTATGCTACAGAAGGAGTGGGGAAATATGTGGAAACAGAACATCTGTCATTATACTTAACCGGAAAATTATTAGAGGATAACTGGAAACTACAAACCAAACCTGCCGATTTTTTTGAAGCTAAGGGCATTGCACGGGCTATTATGCAATGGTGCGGCATTGCAGAGGTACAGTGGAAAGCAATAGAGGGTACCCATGCCAAATTGAAAATTTGCGTTGGTAAAAAACAAATTGGGATTGTTGAAATGGTGCCGCCTTCATTCACCGAACGATTTGATATAAAACAAACCGTACTTTTTATTGATATAGATTTTGGAGCATTACTGGCATTAAAGAAAAATACAGCCATTACTTATAAAGAAGTACCAAAATTCCCTGCCGTACAACGCGATTTGGCTATGATTGTTCCTGTTAATACCACCTATCAATTATTGGAAAGCATTGTAAATAAAATGAAGTTGCTCCGTTTGCAGCAAATGAATTTATTTGATGTGTTTGAAAATGAAAAATTGGGAAAAGATAAAAAATCAATGGCTATTAATTTTACTTTTTTAGATGAAGAAAAAACATTGACCGATAAAGAAATTGACAGTATGATGCAGTCTTTGATGCAGGCATTTGAAACAGATGCCAATGCTATCATCAGAAAATAAACAGCAGTATGCAGGAGTTAAGCCAACAAATAAGCCGGATACAGCAAAAAATGCAGGATTTGTGGCTGTATGCACAAAAGTTAGCCAAAGAAAACCAGCAATTAAAACAGGAATTGCACGAAGCCAATACAGCTAAAATGAAATTAACACAAAAAATTGAACAGTTAGAACAGTCAAAAGCTGCATTGCAAATAGGAGTAGATACCTGGAATGATACCGATAAAAAAGAATTAGCCACCAAAGTAAACAGCTATCTCAAAGAAATTGAGCATTGGCTGGCTGTATTAAAATCTGCCTGAAATGGAGCAACTCATTACCGTAAATATTATTATTGCCGATAGGAATTACCGAATCAAAATTCATCCCGATGATGAAGCAGTGCTGCGTAAGACCGTAAAAATTATCAATGAAAAAATAAAAGAATATAAACAGGCTTTTGCAGGGAAAGATATGCAGGACTATGTAGCCATGGTTTTACTGTGGCTGGCAACCGAACAAACCAAAACACCCCTGCCCATCATGGCCGAAGAACAAACCATTATGGAATCATTGCAGCAATTAGAAGCAATGGTTGACGGGTATTTAAACCAAAGCGCTCATGAACCTATAAAATCATTCATAAAGAAATGATTATAGGTTCGCCATCACTCACTTAATTTATTTATCTTCGCAAATTAACTTCACTAAAATTATCCATTTGATAGTTGGAGGAAGCATAATGACAGCGTTTAATTTAAAAAATATCAAACAAAATGGACCAAACAGTTATATACATCATAATTGGTTTACTTGCTTTAATTGCAGGTGTACTTGCGGGTAAGTTATTATTCTCGAAAAATACCAAAAGCAAATTAGAAGAAGCCAATTTTCAGGCACAATCTATTTTGAAAGAAGCCGAGCTGAAAGCCGAAAATATTCAAAAAGAAAAATTATTAGAGGTCAAAGAAAAATTTGTTCAGCTAAAATCAGAATACGATAAAGACGTACTGGAGCGTAACCGAAAATTAGGCGAAGCTGAAGCACGTATCAAACAAAAAGAAATTGCCATCAATCAAAAAGAACAGGCTTTAGATAAGCAATTGAAAGAAAATGAAGTGATTAAAGCCAATTTAAACCGGCAGATTGAGGTGGTAAATCAAAAACGTACTGAACTGGAAAAACACCAGGAGGAACACATCCGCCGTTTAGAAAAAATTGCTACCTTATCGGCTGAAGAGGCAAAGGCACAATTAATTGAAAGCCTGAAATCAGAAGCCCAAACACAGGCATTGGCATTGCAGCAGGAAATTATTGAAGAAGCCCGCTTAAAAGCCAATAAAGAAGCCCGCAAAATTGTTATTCAATCCATACAACGCACTGCAGCCGAGCAAACCATTGAAAATACAGTTTCTGTATTTAATTTGGAATCAGACGAAATTAAAGGCCAGATTATTGGCCGCGAAGGCAGAAATATCCGTGCTATTGAGGCCGCAACAGGGGTTGATTTAATTGTTGATGATACGCCGGAAGCAATTGTATTATCATCTTACGATCCGTTAAGAAGAGAAATTGCCCGTTTAAGTTTACAACGCCTAATTGCCGATGGCCGTATTCACCCCGCACGTATTGAAGAAGTGGTTGAAAAAACCCGTCGTCAGTTAGAAGAGCAAATTATTGAAATTGGCGAAAGAACGGTCATTGAATTAGGCATTCATGGATTGCATAAAGAATTGGTTCGGATAGTGGGAAAAATGCGTTTTCGCTCATCCTATGGCCAAAACCTGCTGATGCATAGCAGGGAAACAGCCAATTTATGTGCCATTATGGCCAGCGAATTAGGGCTGAACCCCAAATTGGCAAAACGGGCAGGGTTGTTACACGATATTGGTAAAGTGCCCGACGAAGAAACCGAACTAAGCCACGCATTACTGGGTGCTAAATTAGCCGAGAAATATGGCGAAAACCCTGCAGTAGTGAATGCCATTGGTGCCCACCACGATGAAATGGAAATGTTGTATGTTATTTCTCCTATTGTACAGGCTTGCGATGCTATTAGCGGCGCACGCCCGGGCGCACGCCGCGAAATGATGCAGCAATACATTCAGCGGATTAAAGACCTTGAAAATCTGGCTCAGGCATATCCCGGTGTGGAAAAGGCTTATGCCATACAAGCCGGAAGAGAGTTACGGGTAATTGTAGAGGCCGATAAAGTGTCTGATGGTGATAGTGATAAATTAAGCTTTGAAATAGCCCAAAAAATACAAACCGAAATGACGTATCCTGGGCAAATAAAAGTAACCGTTATCCGCGAAAAAAGGGCCATTAATGTAGCCAGATAAATTATTTATAAATTCTGGTTTGAAATTTAAAATTTTCTGTTACCTTTGCCGTCCGCAAAAATTAAAGTTATGAGCGAAGCAGTTCAATTCGTACACGAGCAGTTAATTGCCAAAAAAGAATATCCCAAATTTAAAAGTGGTGATAATATTACCGTTAACTATAAAATTGTAGAAGGTGGTAAAGAGCGTATTCAGAGTTTTCGTGGTGATGTGTTAAAAATGCAGGGCACAGGTGCTACTGCAACTTTTACCGTACGCAAAATTTCTGATGGGGTAGGTGTGGAAAGATTGTTCCCTTTCTTCTCTCCCAATATCGATTCCATAGTTTTAAACAAAAAAGGAAAAGTACGCAGAGCTAAATTGTTCTATTTAAGAGAACGTAGCGGTAAAAGTGCCCGTATTAAAGAAAAACGTTTCTAGTCAAATTATTCAAATATTTAAGCGGGAGTTGTTAAACTTCCGCTTTTTTATGCAGTCTTAATCCTTCTATTCTATAACTTAATGTTTGGTACAATAATTTGTACTAACTTTACCTTCTTAAATCAATTTTTTATGGCCAATCTAGGAATGCCCGAACTGATTATTATTTTAATTGCAATCTTGGTATTATTCGGTGGGAAAAAAATACCGGAATTTATGCGTGGTTTGGGAAAAGGTATTCGTGAGTTTAATGATGCAAAAGACAACGTAAAAAGAGAACTTCAGGAAGGAATGAAAGAAAAAGACTCTGAAACTGCTGCAAAGTAATTATTAACCACCAATATCTGTAACGGGTTTTGTTTACATTTACCACTATTGCTCAATACCACAATGATTTATTGAATGGCACTACTACTTGTGTGGAGGCTGTTCAACATTATTTGGACAATATTGGCAAAAAATCTTCCCTTAACGCATTTATAGAAGTTTATGCAAAAGAAGCGCTTGACCGTGCTTCCTTTTTAGATTTTGAACGAATGGCAGGCAAAACAATGGGTCATTTACATGGGGTAGTGGTTGCATTGAAAGATGTAATTTGTTACTGCAATCATACTGTTACTGCAGGCTCACTCATTCTAAATAATTTCTCCTCACTATATTCCGCTACTGCAGTTGAACGATTAATTGAAGCAGGTGCCATTATTATAGGTCGCAATAATTGCGATGAATTTGCCATGGGCAGTACCAATGAAAATTCAGCTTATGGCCCTGTTCAAAATGCTGCAGATATTACCAAAGTACCCGGTGGTTCTTCCGGTGGTTCTGCTGTAGCCGTTCAGGCAGATATGTGTATGGTAAGTCTGGGAAGTGATACCGGAGGCTCTGTACGCCAGCCGGCCGATTGGTGTGGGATTATTGGGTTTAAACCTACCTACGGCCGAATTTCAAGGCATGGGTTAATTGCTTATGCTTCATCATTTGATCAGATTGGTATTTTTTCCAAACATTTGCAAGATACTGCAAGGGTACTTGAAGTAATTGCAGGAGAAGATGCCTACGATAGTACTGTTTCTGCAGAACCTGTTCCGGCCTACAGCGATCTGTTGCAAAAAAGCAGTATAAGCAGTCGACAGGAACCTTTTAAAATTGCCTATTTTAAAGAAGCGCTGGAACATCCGGGTTTAGATCCTGAAATAGCAAAGGCGTTCCACCAGTATGTTGAGAAACTACGTTTACAGGGTCACATTGTAGAGCCGGTTGATTTCCCTTTATTAAAATATGTGGTACCTACCTACTATGTTTTAACTACTGCAGAAGCTTCCAGTAACTTATCACGTTACGATGGGGTAAAATATGGCTATCGGGCAGATTTGGCAGCACAGGATGACCTGACTGCATTATATAAAAAATCACGCAGCCAGGGTTTCGGAAAAGAAGTGCAACGTCGTATTCTATTGGGTACTTTTGTATTAAGTGCCGGTTATTATGATGCCTATTTTAGTAAAGCACAGCAACTCAGGCGTTTATTAGTTGAACAAAATGACCATATTTTTGAGCATTATCAGGCTATCATTTCACCCACCGTACCGGGTACAGCCTTCAAGATAGGTGAAAAGAGAAACAATCCTGTAGAAATGTATTTGGCGGATATATACACTGTATATGCCAATTTAGTGGGTATTCCCGGCGTATCTTTGCCTTTGTTTCAACACAGCAATGGTTTGCCCTTTGGTATGCAGGTAATGATGCCCCAATTTAAAGAAACCGAACTCATGGTATTGGGTAATTACCTTTCGCATTTGAATTAATTGTTGCTATAAATTTTATCACCAACATTGGTTTAAAATATCCTGCAATATGAATCAGTGTATCCGGAAAATAAAGCAACATTATTGTTACCCGTTGCTACTGTTTTGTATATTGTGTAATCCGGTAAATACACTTGCAGCAAATCCTTCTCATTTGTCCGATACTGTTGTAACACCGGTGAATACTTTTCAAACCCTGTTGCAAATACCTTCCGGTCATGCTTTTGTGAATATTCCACTTCCTTATCAAATGGTTTCATTTTACAGTGAGTACAGTGAAAAGCAAAGCAAAGAACTACTGCTGATGAAGTTTTGGGCTAAGCCCTATTTTGATTTGTATGATCATATTTTGAGTGCTAACGGAGTACCAGTTGCGTTGAAATACCTGAGTGTAATTGAGAGTCATTTACAACCCAATCTTGTATCATGGGCCGGGGCAGTAGGACCCTGGCAGTTAATGCCCTATGAAGCACAACGGTTTGGCTTGAAAAATAATAAATATGTAGATGAACGAACTGATTTTATTAAAAGTACTGAAGTTGCTGCCAAATTATTAAAAGAGTTGTATGCCGAATTTGGCGATTGGCTTCTGGTAGTTGCTGCCTATAATGCTGGGGTAGGAAGAGTAAAGCAGGCTATTGAAAAAGCAAAAAGCAAAAGCTTTTGGGATATACAATATTTTTTGCCTGAAGAAACCCGTAATCACGTAAAAAAATATATTGCTACCCATTATATATTTGAAAATAACGGAGGAGTAACTACCTTAACTGCCCAAGAGGTGCAGCAATATTTTAATGTACCTGCTGAACAGCGAACTGTAATCACCAGTGCCGATAGTACCCTTTGTTCTGTAGAAGTAAGTGGGCGGTACAATGCTGCATTAATTTGTAAACAGCTTCAAATATTATCTGCTTATTTTAACCAGTTGAATCCGGGATTTGCAGCGCAACTGGCATCCGGAAAAAAATATACTATGTATTTGCCTAAAGAGAAAAAAAATTTGTTTGATGCAACGAAACAACAAATTCTGGAACAATCTATTCAGCAGTTGTTACTGGGTAGCCCGGTCGCGCATTAAACAACGCAGCCATTGCGGTTGCTTTTAATAAACACTCGTCATATTCCTGCTCGGGCACACTACCGGCAGTAATACCACTCCCAACAGCATAACTCAATACCTTTTGCTGTGCATCGTATTGCACACTTCTAATCACCACATTAAAATCAAAATCTTTTTCAGGGGTAAAATACCCTACACTGCCTGCATACAAACCCCTGTTAAAATATTCATACTGTTCAGTTAACTGCATCACCCTTTCTTTAGGTGCACCTGTCATGGAACCCATTGGGAAAGTAGCCTTTAAAATTTCGGAGAATGTAAGGTCGTTTTTTAATTGTCCGGTAATGGTACTAATCATTTGATGTACTTGGGGATAGGTATAAATGCCAAATAATTCCGTAACACTAACTGTACCGGCTTTGCATATGCGGCTGAAATCGTTTCTTACCAAATCAACAATCATCACATTCTCGCTTTGTTCTTTGGCTGATTGAAGCAGGTTTTGTTTCAAGGCCTCATCTATTGCAGGAATATTGGTATTTCTGGCAATAGTGCCTTTAATGGGTGATGAAAATAACCGGTTTCCTTTTTTTAACAAATATCGTTCGGGGCTGGAGCAAAGCAGGTATAAATGCTGCAGCTTATAAAATGCGCCAAAAGGTGCAGGCGATACCTTGCTTAATACACGGTATGCTGCAAATGGGTCTATTTGTGCATTGGGAGCTATCCATTCCTGACAATAATTAATTTCATAACAATCGCCACGGTGTATGTGCTGTAATAACTGTTCAATAATGCTGCAATAAGTTTCTTTTGAAATACCCGGGATGAAGTGTGCAGTTTGTTGAACCGGTATTGTGTAAGATGCCGGCATGGATTGTATCTGATTAAAAATATCATCCGGATTTGCGGTGGCAGAATGGATACTTAGTGTGGCATTCTGCATGGTACAAACCACTTCAGGTTGAAAAAAATAAAATTCAGGAAAAGGTATAGTGGCTTTTTGGTCTGAATGAAAACCTTTAAAAAGTTGGTTCTTTAAATTGTAATTCAAATGTCCAAATATCCAGTCGTTGCGTTCTGCTAACCAGTAATCTATGTCAGCAATGACACTATTTTTACCGGTTTCTGAAACAATTCCGGCTGCAGCCAGTATTTCAAAATTGTGTTGGGCGTGCTGGTATTGGTGATTATCAAAAAAACAACAAACAGCATACTGATTGAGCCAGTGTACTATTTGTTGTTTTATGAGTTTCGGATCATTAATCCGATAGTATTTTGTAATTCTGTTCACAGCATCTTTTTAGGAATAGACGCCTTAAAAATCGTCATCTTCCTCAAAGTCATCCTTATCATCAAATAAGTCAAATTCTTTAAAATCTTCATCAATTTTGAAGTCATCTTCATCTGCATTACCCTTTTTTTTGCCGCCTGCTACTTTTTTGCCGGCAGATTTAGGAATGTCAAATTCATCAAAATCGGGATCCCAATCATCTTCTTCTTCGGGTTTTTCCCAATCATCTTCTATATCATCTTCTACATCGTCATCATCCTCATCAATGTTTTTTTTCTTTGATGTGGAGGCTGCTGATTTTTTAGGTTTAATGATATCTTCATCATCTTCTAAATCATCATCCTCTTCTTCAAATTTCTTTTTAGAAGAAGTTTTCTTGCTTCCTGTATCTGGTAATTTTTTACTGGGTTCGGATTTTTTATCCTTATCAGATCTTGCTGCCATATTCTAATAAGATTATTAATTGCTGTAAAATTTCAAATCAATTTTATACCAACCAAATTTTTTTTTGTTTTTTTACAGAGTTATAATTTGTTCACGTTCAGGGCCATTTGAAACAAATTTAACCGGTGCTCCAATATACTGATTGATAAACGCAATGTAGGTAGACATATTTTCTGGTAAAGCTGCTGCATCCTTCATTTTTGTAATATTGGTGTTCCAACCTTTAAAATGGCGATACAGCGGGGTAATTTGTTCCTGCATCATTTGAAAAGGTACTTCATCCGTTTGTTTGCCATTTATTTCATAAGCAGTACAGGCTTGTAAATCAGTAAAACTATCCAGTACATCTGATTTGGTCATTACCACTTTTGTAACACCATTAATCATGCATGCATAGCGCAGGGCAACCAGATCAATCCAGCCGCAGCGGCGTGGCCTGCCGGTAGTAGCGCCAAACTCGTTGCCTATTTTTCTTAACAGTTCACCATTTTCATCTTGTAATTCGGTGGGGAAGGGCCCGCTTCCTACTCTGGTACAATAGGCTTTTGTTACACCATACACCTCATTAATTTGGCGGGGTGCTACGCCCAATCCGGTACAAACGCCGGCAGAAATGGTGCTGGATGAAGTTACAAATGGAAAGGTGCCAAAATCAATATCCAACATACTACCCTGGGCGCCTTCTGCCAGTACTTTTTTTCCTTGTGCTATTTGATGGTTAATAAAGTATTCGCCATTTACAATATTCAGTGTTTTTAAAAATTCAAGTGCCTCAAAAAATTCTTCTTCCCAGGCTGAAATATCTTCGTTAAAATTAAAATTATCTAACAGTTTTTGATGTTTCAGTCGGAGTTTAATGTATTGACTAGTAAAATTTTTGTGGAATAAATCGCCCACTCTTATGGCATTTCTTCCTGTTTTATCCATATATGCAGGGCCAATGCCTTTTAAGGTGGAGCCAATTTTGCTATCGCCTTTTTGCATTTCACTGGCTTTGTCTAGCGCACGATGTGTAGGAAGGATTAAGTTGGTGCGTTGCGATATAAATAAATTTTTTCTGTAATCAATTCCAAACGAGGCCACTATATCACATTCTTTTTTAAGAATAACGGGGTCTAAAACCACACCATTGCCAATGATGTTCACTGCATTTTGGTGAAAAATACCCGATGGAATTTGGTGTAGAACTACTTTTTTGCCATTTACATACAAAGTGTGGCCGGCATTTGGGCCGCCCTGAAAACGGGCTACCACATCATAATGTGGCGCAAAATAATCTACAATTTTTCCTTTGCCTTCATCGCCCCATTGTAAACCTAAAATTACGTCAACCATTTTTTACAGTTTTATGATGCCGCAAATGTAAGCGATGGATGCTATGAATAGGGGAAAGAAGTAGATTAAATATTTTTTGGGAAATACTTCTAATGGAAGTCATGCTTTGAAACTTCATAAAAGGATTTCCTCAAAAATATGTGGCAGCACAGTGAAATATGAGTGTCAGTAATTGTGTAATATGGAGAATGGGCATACGGCCATAACACTGGAAAGATTATCTGAACTTGCACAAATATTTGGCATGTCTGTACCGGAAATTATTGAATTTTACCCTGAACATTTATGGAAGCAATGAGCAGATTTTCAGTCAATGAAATTTTATTTGGCATCTTCCGTATCAAACCGGTCAATACTTTGAATGCCCTGCAATTGTTTTAAGCGTTTCACTAATTCTTCCAATTCTTCTTTATCATGCACAAACACTTTTACCGTTCCCTGAAATAAACCTTCGGCCGATTCAATGGTGAGTGCTGCAATATTAATCCTTAAATCGCCGCTAATGATATTGGTTATTTTATTGATTACACCCACATCGTCTAACCCCACAATTTTTAAACCGGTAAGGAATGATATTTCTTTGTTTTTTGCCCATTTGGTTTTTACTACGCGGTGCCCATAGTTGGCCAACAATTGCGCAGCATTGGGGCAGTTGGTGCGGTGTATAATTAAGCCTTTGCCGGTGCTCACAAATCCAAACACATCATCGCCCGGAATGGGGTTGCAGCATTTGGCTAAGGAGTACATAATTTTATCGCTGCTTTCGCCAAAAATAATCAGTTCGCTGTCTTTTTTACTGTAGGTTTTTTGATGCGGAACTTCATGTGGTGTTTCGGCAGGTAAAATAATTTTAGGCTTGGGAGCTTCTAATTTATCGCCCAGTACATGAAATTCTTTTAACTCTCTTAAATCAATTTGTTTTACGGCAATTTTATATAAAAGATCTAATGAGGAGGGTAGTTTATAAAAATGAACCAACTCATCAATATTGGCACTATTATAGGCTGCACCCAGATTTTCTAATTTGCGTTGCAGGGTATATTTTCCTTCATCTGCAATTTTTCTTTTTTCTTCCCTCAGGGCATCTTTAATTTTTGCTTTTGCCTTGGCGGTTACCACCATGTTCAGCCAGTCTTCAGATGGCTTTTGTTTATTGCTGGTAATAATTTCTACCTGATCGCCGCTGTGCAGTTTATGGCTAATGGGTACCAATTTGTGGTTCACTTTGGCACCAATACATTTTGAGCCAACTGCAGAGTGTATGGCAAATGCAAAATCGAGCGCCGTGCTGTCGGTGGGCATCATTTTTACATCGCCTTTGGGTGTGTATACATAAATTTCTTCAGCTAAGAAAGATGTTTTGAAATCCTGTAAAAAATCAACACCATCGGTATCTTCCTGCGACAGCACTTCTCTGATTTGTCCGAACCATTTATCAAAACGGTCTTCGTCGGTTTTTTCTTCTTTGTATTTGTAGTGTGCCGCCAATCCTTTCTCGGCAATTTCGTTCATACGTTTGGTGCGTATTTGCACTTCTACCCATTTGCCATGTGGTCCCATTACAGTAGTATGCAGTGCCTCATATCCATTGCTTTTTGGGTTACTAAGCCAGTCTCTTAATCGTTCGGGCGATGGGGTATATGCATCGGTAATAATGGAATATACTTTCCAGCAATCTTCTTTTTCTCTATCGGTGGGCGAATTTAAAATTACACGAATGGCGAATAAATCATACACCTCTTCAAAGCTTACGCCTTTTTTCTTTATTTTATTCCAGATAGAATGAATGCTTTTTGGGCGACCCTGTATTTCAAAATCGAAACCTAATTTTTGCAGTTTTTCTTTAATAGGTTTAATAAATTCATTGATGTACCGGGTGCGTTCGCGTTTGGTTTCAGATAATTTTCTGGCAATTTCTTTATAGGCTTCCGGTTCCATGTATTTCATGGCCAGATCTTCCATTTCTGTTTTAATATTGTAAAGGCCCATTCTGTGGGCTAATGGGGCATAAACCCAAATGGTTTCAGATGAGATTTTTAACTGCTTTTCCCGCTTCATACTATCTAATGTGCGCATGTTGTGCAGGCGATCGGCCAGTTTAATTAAAATAACCCTCGGGTCATCGGTAAGGGTTAATAAAATCTTTTTAAAATTTTCGGCTTGTTGCGATGTGTTGGCATCCATTACCGTGGCTATTTTGGTAAGCCCATCTACTATTCTGGCAATTTCACTTCCAAATTCCCTTTCAATATCATCTAAGGTAATGTCGGTATCTTCCACGGTATCGTGTAACAATGAGCAAATGGTACTTCTTACCCCCAGTCCAATTTCTTCCACACAAATCATTGCTACAGCAATGGGGTGTAAAATATAAGGTTCTCCGCTTTTGCGGCGCATAGTTTTATGTGCTTCGGCTGCCATCTCAAAAGCATGCCTTACTAATTCTTTATCGCCTCTTTTTAATTTTGGGCGCAGGCTTTTGAGCAATGCCCTGTAACGGTGCAAAATTTCTTTCTTTTCCTGATCTTCGGTTAAAGTGTAGGCCGGCAATTGATTTTCTGATATAGTTGATTCTATTACTTGCTCATTCTCCATAACAATACAAAATTAATGATATTCTGCTGCCTAAGGCTTGACCAACTGGCATTTTAGCAGTTGGCTCCGTTAATTTTTCATTTCATATAACATACCCGCCTGAATATTGTTAATTTTGCCAACAACATGGCATCTGATTATAAAAAAAGTTTTATTAATTTTTCGCTGCTTCAAAGAGTTTTGCATTTTGTAAAGCCTTATCGTTCTGTGTTTTATGGCAGTATTGTTTTAGCCATTGTAATGGCATTTTTTGCGCCGGTAAGGCCCTATTTAATTCAGTTAACGGTGGATGAAGTAACCGGGAAACATCCCCCGATTCCGAAATGGGTGCATCTGTTTACCGAAAATACGGCTTTGCAAACCGTTACAGCGTTTATTATTGCCATTACTATTTTTCAACTTGTTTTTTTAATGATTGAAACCCTGGTTCGGTTTACGTTTACTTTTTTAACAGCCTGGTTAGGCCAGCACGTGGTAAAAGATTTAAGAGTAACGGTATACAATAAAATATTGCACCTCAATCTTTCACAGTTCGATAAAACACCCATTGGTACCTTAACTACCCGCACCATTAACGATATTGAAAGTATTAATGATATTTTTAGCGATGGCTTAATTCCAATTGTAGCCGATTTGTTGACCATTATTATTACACTGGCCACTATGTTTTGGATTGACTGGCGCCTTACCCTGATTGCCTTAATTCCATTTCCGGTGTTAATTATTGCTACTTATTATTTTAAAGAGGCAGTAAATAAAAGTTTTATAAAGGTTAGAAATGCAGTGGCTGCGTTGAATGCATTTGTTCAGGAACATATTACAGGTATGCAGGTGGTACAGGCTTTTGCCGTGGAAGACAAAGAATTTGAAAAATTTCAGAATATCAATCGAGAACACCGAAATGCCAATATTAAAGCCATTTTTGCTTATAGTATATTTTTCCCCATTGTAGAAATTGTACTGGCATTAAGTACAGCGCTGATTATTTGGTGGGTTGCCAATCAGGCTATTTTACTGGGTGGTGGTGCTCCCATTAATTTTTCAGGAAAAATTGTGGCCTTTATTCTGTTTATGAACCAGATTTTCAGACCACTCCGTGTAATTGCAGATAAATTTAATGTATTGCAAATGGGCATGGTGGCTGCCGAACGGGTGTTTAAAGTATTGGATAATCCGGATGTTACCAATAATGCCGGTCAGTTTGCACCTGATGCCATTAAAGGTAAAATTGCATTTAACCATGTTTGGTTTGCTTATGTAGCGGAACAATATGTTTTAAAAGATATTAATTTTTCTATTAATGCCGGTGAAACGGTTGCCATTGTTGGCCATACCGGAAGTGGTAAAACCTCTATTGCCAGCCTGATTAACAGGCTGTATCATATTCAAAAAGGGAGTATTTTAATTGATGGTGTAAAAATTGAAGATTATACCACAGAAGCGTTGCGCAAGCATATTGGTGTGGTATTACAGGATGTGTTTTTGTTTTCGGGTTCCATTATTGATAATATTACCCTTCGAAATCCGGAAATAACCAAGGAGCAGGTAATAGCTGCGGCCAAAATGATGGATGTGCATGATTTTATTATGCGTTTACCCGGTGGGTATGATTTTGACGTGCGGGAGAGAGGGAATACCCTTAGTTTGGGGCAACGCCAAATTTTTTCCTTTATCCGGGCATTGTTGTACAACCCAGCCATATTAATATTGGATGAAGCCACTTCATCTATTGACAGTGAAAGTGAACAACTCATTCAAAAAGCTATTGATACCCTTATTTCGGGCCGAACTTCCATTATTATAGCACACAGACTGTCTACCATCCGAAAAGCACATAAAATTATAGTATTAGACAAAGGAGTTATCAAAGAAATAGGTACCCATCAGCAATTATTGGCCAACGGGGGGTTTTATGCCCGATTGTATGAAATGCAATTTGAAAAACATGCCCATCACACTATATCGGCCGGTTCTTGATAACTTTTTTTTAATCAAAAATTCAGGTTCAAACTATTTTTTAGAGCCATCCCCCTATCTTTGCCGCAAATTTGAACAAATTTATGGCCCTGAAATACCTGAAATCTTTGCTGGTTGTGGCTTTTAGCCTGTTTTTTTGCTCAATTTCTATACATAGCAAAGCACAGGTTGCTGAAAATATGGTAGCAGATACCGTGCATGGAAAAAGCGGAGAAGAATTTAATCCGGGTGAAGTGATTATGGAGCATATTATGGATAACCATGATTTTCATTTTGCTGAATGGAATGGGCATCCCATCGCTTTACCATTACCAGTTATTGTGTATTCTCCACAAAGAGGATTGTCTGTTTTCATGTCATCTAAATTTGAACATGGGCATGCCATTTATAAAGGTTACAAATTAGAAGAAGGAAACATTGTTGCAGTAAATGAATCCGGGGAACCCGATGCTTCTGTAAAAGTGTATGATTTATCCCTTACCAGAAATGTAGTGCAAATGTTGTTGGGCTTGCTGGTATTGGTGATTGTACTGATTAATGTTGCCAAGAAATATACCAAAGAAGGTGCTTCCAAAGCACCTTCCGGTTTCCAAAATGCCATAGAACCGGTCATTACCTTTATTCGAGATGAAGTGGGTAAAAGCTATTTGGGCAGTAAGTACGAAAAATACATGCCATTGCTGTTAACCATTTTCTTCTTCATTTTAATATCTACTTTATTTGGGTTAATACCCGGTTCGGCTAATGTAACAGGAAATATTGCATTTACATTTACGTTGGGCATTATCAGTTTTGTAGTAATATTATTTAGTGCTAATAAACACTACTGGGCACATATCTTTAATCCGCCGGGAGTGCCTGTTTTTGTAAAATTTATTTTAATTCCGGTTGAAATTTTAAGTGTATTTACCAAGCCGTTTGCATTAATTGTGCGTTTGTTTGCCAATATGGTAGCCGGGCACATGATTATTACCTGCTTAATTTTAATGATTTTTATTTTCTCGAAATTAAGTGTTGGCGCCGGTTTAGGATTTGCTCCTGTTTCACTGGCTTTTACCATTTTTATTTATTTCATTGAAATATTAGTTGCATTCATTCAGGCATTTATCTTTACCAACCTTACCGCAGTATTTATTGGTCAGGCTATTGAAGATACACACAGCCATCATGATGATGCAGTAATGATATAAAAATTTTTTTAATCACAAAAACCAACACAGTATGTCTTTAATGAGTGTTTTGTTAGATGGTAGCATTTCCAACATGGGTGCTGCAATTGGTGCAGGTTTAGCTGCAATTGGTGCAGGTATTGGTATTGGCCAAATTGGTAAAGGCGCAGTAGAAAGTATTGCCCGCCAGCCTGAAGCAGCTAATGAAATTCGTGCAAACATGATTTTAACTGCAGCCTTCGTAGAGGGTGTGGCTTTGTTTGCCGTAATTGCAGCCGTATTGGCCATCTTCATCAAGTAATTGTTCTTGTAAAAGAAACATTATCTCAACTGCATTCAAAGCAAAGGGCTGCGAATGCAGTTGATTCTAAAACAGTATACAGATGATTGTTGCTTTCTGAAAAAATAGTTTTTTGTTATAAAATAGAAATTGAATATATGCAATTGTTAACACCCGCTTTAGGTTTAATATTCTGGACATTTATTGCCTTTATTGTTGTTTTAATTGTGCTGCGTAAATATGCCTGGAAGCCCATTCTTTTCACTTTGAAAGAAAGAGAAATCGGTATTGCCAATGCTATTGCTTCTGCAGAAAAAATAAAAGCAGAAATGGCTGCGTTGAAAAATGAGAATGAAGCATTAATGGCAAAAGCAAGAGAAGAGCGTGCTGTGATTTTAAAAGAAGCCAAAGAACAATCAGATAAAATGATTGCCGAAGCCAAAGAGAAAGCCAAACAGGAATATGAACGTATTGTTGCCGATGCACAAACGGCTATTTTGCAACAAAAGAATGCTGCTTTAACTGATGTAAAAAATCAGGTGGGCGCTTTGGTAATTGAAGTAAGTGAAAAAATATTACACAGAGAACTCAGCAGTAAAGCAGAACAGGAAAAATATATTCAAACATTGGTGAATGCTGTTCCATTAAATTAATTCTATTTCAAGGTAATTATAATTATTGATAATGAATAATCCCCGTTTAGCAAACCGGTATGCCAAAAGCCTGATTGACATCAGCATTGAAAGAAATGAGCTGGAAAAAATTATGGCGGATATGCAATACCTGCAAGCTGTTTGTAAGGCCAGCAGGGAATTTGTAAATTTATTGGAAAGTCCGGTAGTTACTTCCGATAAAAAGAATGCCATCATTAAAGCTGTTACCGGTAAATCTATCAGCGCATTAACGGCATTGTATCTTGAACTGTTGGTTAAAAAAGGCAGAGAAAATGTATTACCCGAAATAGCCAATGCTTTTATTGATCATTATAACGAATTAAAAGGCATTCATATTGTTACATTAACCACGGCGGTTCCGGTTTCAGACAGTTTAAAAAATGCTATTGAAACCAAAGTAAAAACAGCACGTGGATTTGATAAAATACAGTTGGAAACTAAAGTAGATAAAAGTTTAATTGGTGGGTTTGTATTGAGTTTTCAAAACAATTTGGTGGATGCCAGTGTATTACGCGATTTAAAAGATATCAAAAAACAGTTTCAGCAAAATTTATATGTGCAACAAATACGATAAACTGCATTAACTTTTTACAATTATAATCATAGCATAAAATCAACAATATGGTAGACATTAAACCAGATGAAATTTCAGCCATACTCAGGCAACAGTTGAGTAATTTCAATGTATCGGCTGAATTGGAAGAAGTGGGTACTGTTTTACAAGTGGGTGATGGTATTGCCCGTGTTTATGGCCTTAACAATGTGCGTTCAGGTGAACTGGTAGAATTTGATAATGGCGTAAAAGCCATTGCACTTAACCTGGAAGAAGATAATGTAGGGGTGGTATTAATGGGTGAAAGCGAAGGTATTAAAGAAGGTGCCAAAGTAAAAAGAACCGGACAAATTGCCTCCATTAAAGTGGGCGATGGAATGGTGGGCCGTGTATTAAATACCCTTGGAGAACCTATTGATGGCAAAGGCCCTATTAAAGGAGAATTGTATGAAATGCCACTGGAACGTAAAGCCCCAGGCGTTATTTTCCGCGAACCTGTAAAAGAACCTTTACAAACCGGTATTAAAGCGATTGATGCCATGATCCCGATTGGTCGTGGCCAGCGTGAATTGATTATTGGCGACCGCCAAACCGGTAAAACTGCTATTGCTGTTGATACCATCATCAATCAAAAAGAATTTTATGAAGCCGGAAGCCCGGTATATTGTATTTATGTAGCTGTAGGCCAAAAAGCTTCTACTGTTGCCGGTGTTATGAAAACATTGGAAGATAATGGTGCAATGGCTTATACAACCATTGTATCTGCTTCTGCTTCTGATCCGGCTCCATTACAGTTCTATGCTCCATTTGCTGGTGCTGCTATTGGTGAATTTTTCCGCGATACTGGAAGGCCTGCTTTAATTATTTATGATGATTTATCTAAACAAGCTGTAGCTTACCGTGAAGTATCGTTATTGTTGCGCAGACCTCCAGGTCGTGAGGCTTATCCAGGTGATGTATTCTATTTACACAGCCGTTTATTAGAAAGAGCTGCTAAGGTTATTTCTAACGATGATGTGGCAAAAAATATGAACGACCTACCTGAGTCTATTAAACACTTAGTAAAAGGCGGTGGTAGCTTAACTGCATTACCCATTATTGAAACACAGGCTGGTGATGTATCTGCTTATATTCCAACCAATGTTATTTCGATTACTGATGGTCAGATTTTCTTAGAAGGTAACTTGTTTAACGCCGGTATTCGCCCTGCTATTAACGTAGGTATTTCTGTAAGTAGGGTAGGTGGTAATGCCCAAATTAAATCCATGAAAAAAGTGGCCGGTACCTTAAAATTAGACCAAGCTTTGTACCGCGAATTGGAAGCCTTTTCTAAATTTGGTGGTGATTTGGATGCTGCTACAAAATCGGTAATTGATAAAGGTGCTCGTAACGTAGAAATACTAAAACAACCACAGTATAGCCCAATGAGTGTTGAAAAACAGGTAGCCATTATTTATTTGGGTACTCAGGGTTTATTGCGTGATGTGGCTGTAAGCAAGGTGAAGGCATTTGAAGCCCATTTCCTTTTAGAAATGGAAACAAAATTACCCGATGTATTAGCCGAATTTAAAAAAGGCCAATTGAATGATGAAAGTTTAAAGAAAATGACAGATTTAGCTGCAGGTTTATATCCACAGTATAAATAATCAATCATATTAGTACTTTGAAAACCCCGGATTTATTACCGGGGTTTTTATTTTTACTACAAACAATAGCAAGCAACCGGCTCTATCACAATAAGTTATATCATTTCACCTGCTTCCATCCCTGTTCTTTCCATCATACAAAAGGAGTATTTTAAACCATAGAATCAACTTTTTATAAAATAGTTTAGTGCATAAAGTAAACTACTTTATGCTTGTGTTTTTAAATTGAGTATATGAAACAAATTATTGCATTTTTCATAGCATTTTTGGCTATGGGCAGCAACCAACAGCCAAACAAAAACTTCGGGTTTGGTGAAAGATGTGAAAGGTAAACCCATTCATGGTGTAGGCATTACTTTATTGCAAACCTACGATGGTGTTGTAACAGACAGACAGTCTGGAACAATTTTCGTTCCAAACCTTCGAAAAAGAAGATAAAATTTTACAGGCCGAAATAATGGGTTATGGATTGAAAGAAGAAAAAATTGTTATTGCCAAAAATGCCTTTGCTGTGGTTTTTGTTTTGAAAGAAGAAGTAAAAGCAGTTTCTGTTACAGCAGGTAGTTTTGCTGCCGGCGATAAAAAGCGGGTGGCAACTGTATTAAGTGCGTTGGATATGTACACTACGGGCGGTGTCAATGCCGATGTTACGGCAGCCATTAAAACATTGCCGGTTGCCCAACAGGTAGACGAACAGGAAGGCCTTTTTGTACAGGGTGGCGAAGGCTCTGAAACCACGCAAATCATAGATGGTTTTGTGGTGAACAACCCCCTATTATGCCAGCTCACCGGGTATTGCCGGCAGAGAGCGTTTTGCACCTTCTTTATTTCAAGGTAATATATTCAGCACCGGCGGTTATTCGGCTATTTACGGGCAGGTATTATCATCAGTATTTCCTCTAATTACTTTTTAAGCGTTACTTCTTTTATGATTTTACTCCAGCTTTCACAAGCAGTTGATTTTTAAGTGAATTTCAAAAAACAGATACTGTTTATTTATTTTTCACAAGAATAATTTACTGTTGTTTATGGATGAGAATTTCAATTTGTTTTAAAATTTCGTTAGCATCTTTCATATCAAAATCTTCATGTAACTTTTTGGGAACGCCCATGCAGGACAAATCGATGTGGACATCAGGCGTTACTGAATGATTACCCAAACATGCTTTTGAGCATGCCAGTTGGGAACCATCTATTACAATAATTTTTCTTCCGGAAGTAGCTGTACGTACAAGATTCTTTACGTTACCTCCAACTCCGGCAATGCATGACATTTCTGCAATATTCATCCTGTCAAGCTGAACAGCAATATAATTTGCCATTTGCGCAGCACTGGAACAGCCAGAGCAGGAATACAACAGTGGCTTATAACCAGTTCTTGTTTTCATAGTGCGAAAAATATTTTTTAAAGCGATAATTTTTCATAAGTCCGATTAAAAATGCAATTACCAGATACTAATTATTTTAATATTAAGCCAATATCGTTGCAATATTTTCATCAGTTTTTGATTGTATTGTATTATTATTTTCATCTTTTTTTAACCCTTTTCTTCTACTGGTTATAAACCAAACAAGTGGTATCACGCCGCCTAGAGTAAAAATGGAACCACCAACAATACGCAGCCAAGTGAGCGCTTGAAAACCACTGCTTTCTATAAATGCACTGCTACGGGCATACCATAGTCCTTGTTCTGTTACTGTTTTAAACTGGTAAATACCTGCAGGAAATAAATCAAGTAATACCATTAGTGATAAACCGATATTAATAGACCAGAATATTGTTTTAATAAGTTTTGGTTTCCACCAATCGGCCTTAAATAATAACTGGCAACAAAATAAAACAGCAGCTACTGCAAGATTGCCATAAACACCCATTAATGCAGCATGGCCATGATTAACGGTTAAATAAGTTCCATGCTCATAATAATTGGCAATAGGAAGATTGATAATAAATCCCAGAACACCTGCTCCAAAAAAATTCCAGAAATTAACAGCTACCAAAAACAGGAACACTTCAGAAAATCCAAAACATTTATTCAAATCTCCATTTATCCGATTATTCGTTTCCAGCAGTTTTGGGAGTTTGCTGAAACGCCATGCTTCTAATGTGAGCAGCACTAAAGGTATTACCTGCAATGTTGAAAACACTGAGCCAAGAGCCATTGTGAAAACCGGCTTAGCATTCCAGTAAAAATTATGTGAAATACCCAGTAAACCAGAACCAAGAAATAATAAGGTTGCTAAATAGATAACACGAATCACAGCCTGCCTGCTTACCAATCCCATCAATACCATAAAGTACCCAATCAGCACTGTGGTGAACACTTCAAAAAAAGCTTCGGCCCACATGTGCACTACCATCCATCTCCAGAAATCAGCAATCACAAAATTGGTTTTGGGTGTTGCAATAAAGCCGGAGATCAATAATAAAATTATACTGAATGTGGCATATACTAACCAGTTAGGTAAAGCCCATGGCTGCTTTAATTTCATAGTAGGTTTAATTCCTTTGTAAATGGTTACTGCCCAGATAATGAATACGACACCCAGTATAATCTGCCATAATTTTCCAAGTTCAACATATTCCCATCCCTGGTTTCCTAGCAAATACCAGTTTTTCCCGGCAAGACCTTTCGGCCCAAGCAACATACCGAAAAAGGAACCTGCCACCAGCAATACCGTAAGCCAGAAAATAGTATTAATAAGTGTAACCTGTTTTTTTGATTGATTGGGTGATACAAATGACATCATAAAAAATGACGCGCCAATCCAGCAGGTTGATATCCATAGAATGGATAATTGTACATGCCAACTTCTCGTTACAGTAATTGGCAATGCTTCGGAAATATTGAATCCGAAAAAATTTATAAAACCTAAAAAATCATGTACGGTTAAAATACCCGCCAAAACCTGTACAGCAAAAAGTATTATGGCAACATAAAAAAATTTGTAGGTATTTTTTTGAATGGCATCCGGTTGAAACTTTTGTATATCACCTTTTGTCATAAAAGGCTCTGCCTTTTTTGTATAAACATCATCACCCAGCTTATCCAGCTTGCCATGATAAAACAATACGATGCCCAACCCAAATATCAACCCCAATGAACCGATAATACTCCATAAAATAATCGCAGCACTCGGTGTATTTCCTGCTGCAGGATCGTAAGGCCAGTTATGTGTATAGCTGTAATGTTCTCCCGGCCTTTCTACGCCACAAACCCATGAACCCCAAAAGAAAAAGGCTGTTAATGACTTTATTTCATTTTCATCAGAAATGTAACCATCTGGTTTAAATGCTCCGGAGGAAGAGGAGTTTGTGAATTTTTGGTGGTAATATTTTATTAATTCTCTGATTGCAAAAACTTGTGCATGGGAAAGTGTTACACTGTTGTTGTCTTTACTATAATGATTGCTTTTAATTTCTGCTTTTACCTGTTCTGCCACCCCCTTTTTAAGCAAATTGCTATTTGCTCCGGCTTTCAACCGGGATAGATAATAGTCATTCATGTATTGTGAAACATAATGTAAGGCTTCTGCTGTATAGTCTGGGCCACGGTTGGCACCATCACCAAACATACTGCCATATTCCATCAGTGCATATTTTTGAAATAATGCCTGACCTTTTAACACATCCTCCTTTGAAAAAACAGTTTCATTCTTGGCTGAAACATAGTTTGGAATAGGGGGTGCTTCTGTGTAAGTATGTAGCCCAATCATCGTTACGCCTGCTATACTAATTACAAAAATTACTAGTAATGGCAGCCACCAGTTTTTGGGATTAAGCAGGTATCTGATGAAATTATTTTTTGCCATAAATAAATATTTATCGACAAATATAGCAATTAAGGATAAATTTGTCCTAAATTATTCGAATTTATTATTTTCAAAAGCGCCGACTAAAAACTATCCGGTGTTTGAGGACTGGTATCTCAGGCAGGTATATATTATGTTACAACTAATAAAATTTGTAATATTTTTTTTCGCACTGGAACATGCCATTGATGATTATACAGGCGTCTGCAAAAATATGCACTGCTTTTCTTACAAATTGTAGGTTACTGTTTCAAGGAATTCACCCAAAGACGAGTATATTCTGATACCGGGCTTTGTTTTTGATTTTAAGGAACTAAAACAATTGATAACTGAATCTATTCTCAGGATGATTGACCATAACTTGGGGGTATCTAAAAAATTACACAGCAAGGCACCTTCCTATTCATTCTCAGAAAAATTTGATTATACCAAAAATTTAATACATTGTAAAAAATACATGTATTTACAAAAAAAATTTTATTTTGAATATTTCCATCTATTACTCTAGTGATTGAACTAAAATTAGTAGGAACAAAAGATTCATTTGCAAGTTGCAAGATGGATTGATACCACAACTTTATGCAGTTACTAAAATAAAATGTAATTTTCTTTTTAAAATCAACTTCATGTTTTCAAAAGCAACAGAATATGCATTAAGAGCAACGATATACGTTGCACAAAAAGGCACAGTGGAAAACAAAATCGTAATTGGAGAAATTTCTAAGGCCATTGATGCGCCTCAATCATTTACCGCTAAAATATTACAGGCACTTAGAAAGGACAATAAAATCATCCGATCTGTCAGTGGACCTAACGGCGGATTTTTTATGACTGAAAAAGCGAAAAAACTGCCGGTTCGCACCATCCTTAAGGCAATGGGAGAAGATGAAGTGCTGGATAAATGTGTGTTAGGTTTGGATAAATGTTCTGAGACACAACCTTGCCCTATGCATTCGAAATATAAAATAATAAAAGAACAGTTGATAGCATTATTTGAAACTAAAACTATTCAGCAACTCGCAGATGATATAAAGAATGGTGATGTGTTTATCAATAATAAGGATAAACAGAAATTGAAGTTAAAATAACTGTTATTTCTGTAGCAGAACTGAATAATAAAGCAATCAAAACCCATTCTAATTTTTTCCATAATGAGGCTTTTGCTGCCAATTGTTGTGTTTAATAGTATTGTTTTTGAAGCATCTGTTTTTTAATGAGGTGCATTTGTGCGTAATTAATATGGCAATCATTTGCAGCCAATCCAAGAAAGATTTATCAGAAAATTTAAGCCCATGTTATTGGGTGGTTTGCTTTGTATGGTTTGTTTTGTGACTTCCTGTTTTTTAAATACTACTTTCGATTTTTTATTGCAAACCATTGCAGTTGTTTTTAGTTGGTTAATTACCGGAATATTATTGCGTAATAGATATTTAAAGCAGCAGGCCATTCATGTTTAAAGAGTTGGATCCAAATATTACATTCTCGATTAAGACTTGCGATGATGAGTTTGTTAATTACTGTGCAGGAAGCTGATTTTTTTTATTAAAGAAAAAACAAATGCAACTGCGGTAACTTGTCGGTAAAAATTCAAAAATTAAAAGAAGCCGGCTATGTAGAAGTAGAAAAAAAATTCAGTAATAATTATCCTTTAACCACTTGTAAAATAACTCCCAAAGGTATTGAAGCCTTTGAAGCCTATGTAAAAGTGTTGCAGGAATATTTAAATGTCGAAAAAAAATAATCCATCATTTTTGCGAGGCAAAGCCTAATTTTTCTAATACTACTTTTGCCATTTTGTACAATGCCTCATGGCTGTAGCCCGCAATATGCGGCGTAACCAATACATTGGGTTGGTCTAACAGCCAGTTTAGTTGTTTCTTTTCAGCAGTTGTATATTTGTCTAACTGTTCATTCTCTAATACATCTAAACCGGCAGCTTTAATTTTTTTATTGCTCAATGCATGGATTAAAGCATTGGTATCAGTTACTTTTCCTCTGCAAAGGTTCAGAAAATAAGGTGTTCTTTCCAAGGCATTGAAAAATGATGTATTGGCCAAATGACGTGTTTCTGATGTAAGTGGCACATGCAGGCTAATTACATCGGCATAGCGTTGAATTTGTTCAATGTTTGCTTCATGTATGTATCCTTTTGCAAAATCAGATTTGTATTTGTCATAAGCCAAAACGGTAACATTAAATGATGCTAAAATTTCCGCAAATGCGCTACCGTTATTTCCAAACCCGATAATACCGATTGTTTTGCCAAAAAGTTCTTCACCACGGTTCGCATCTCTTAGCCATTTGCCTTCCTTTATTTCCAAATAGCTTTTGGTAATGTTATTCATTAAGTTTAATAACATACCCAAGCCATGTTCTGCCACAGCATTTCTGTTGCCTTCGGGACTGCTTACACATGCAATGTTTTTGCTTTCTGCATAAGCTACATCTATCATTTCCATACCACTGCCTAAGCGGCCAATCCATTTTAAATTACGGGCTTTATCCAGCATCGCTTTATCAATCAATAACTTGGTGGTTACAATCAATCCTGTTGCATTTTCAATGACTGCAAACAGTTCGTTGTATTGTATACCTGGTTGGTATAGTACTTCAAAGCCCTTTTCTTCAAATGTTTCCATTAAAACAGGGTGGCATTTAGCAGTAATAATAACTTGTTGTTTCATGTCCAAAACATTGATGCAATGGCATCTACTATTTTTTATTAATTTAATTTCATTTTAAAAGTCAGCATTGCAAAATCATCTACACCTAATTGTTCTGCCCTTTTACTAAATATTTCATCTTGCAATACTGTTGCTTCAAATAAATTTTTTACGGCATTGCGTAACATTTTTCTGCGTTGGTTAAATGCAGTTTTCACCAATAAAAAAAAGTATTTCTCGCTATGCATGGGTACTACATGCTCGTTTTTTGTTAGCTGGATAACCCCGCTCATTACTTTTGGTGGTGGTTTAAAAGCAGTTGGCTCCACATCAAACAAATATTCTACTTTGTAAAATGCTTGTATTAATACACTTAAAATACCATAGGCTTTACTATTGGGTTTGGCAGCTAAGCGCTGTGCTACTTCTTTTTGAAACATACCAATTACAAATGGAACCTGTGTTTTCCATTCTAAAATTTTAAACAGAATTTGCGAAGAAATGTTGTAAGGAAAATTGCCAATTACGGTAAAATGGGTGGTAAATGGGGCATCCATTTCCAGCATATCGGTATGGATAATATTATTTTTTAAATTTGGATATGTTTTTTCCAGATAGGCAACTTTTTCCGTATCTATTTCAACGGCCTTCAAATCAATATTGGGAATTTGTAATAAATATTTGGTTAAAGCGCCACCTCCGGGGCCTACTTCTAATAAATGGCTGAGCGGAAGTTCCTGCAATGCCGCTGCTATTTTTTTACAAATAGATTCATTGATTAAAAAATGTTGACCTAACGATTTTTTTAATTGGTATTCCATTGCTGCAAAAATAACCATTTGTAGAGGCTGATATTCTGTTTCAGTTAAGTATTTGTATGGTACTTTCACACACTATTCTCCTTAACTTTACCTTTTAATGTTGTATTATGAGCAATGAACTGCTAAAACCTGTTATAGGCATTACTTCCGGCGATTTAAATGGTATTGGTATTGAATTAATTATTAAATCGCTATCTGACCATCGTATACTTGATATCTGTATTCCGGTGGTTTTTTCGGGCAACAAGAGTATTAATTTTTACAGAAAAAGTTTACCAGACTATAATTTTACTTACAATAGCACCAAAGATTTTTCTAAATTAAGCCATAAGCAGGTTAATTTATTCAGTTGTTGGGAAGAAGAAGTGGCCATTCAACCCGGTGTGTTAAATGCCACAGGTGGCGAGTATGCTTTACGTTCGCTTGAAATGGCGGTTAAAGCATTGAAGGAGGGAAATATTCATGGCTTGGTTACTGCACCCATTCATAAACAAAATATACAATCTGAAACTTTTCAGTATACCGGGCATACACCTTATTTGAAAGCTCAGTTTCAGGCAGATGATGTAGTAATGATAATGGTTGCCGAAAATATGCGTGTGGCAGTTGTTACAGAACATATTCCCGTAAAAGAAATTGCAGGACTGATTACCAGGGAAAATATTTTAAGAAAAATAAAAATTATACACCAAAGCCTACAAACTGATTTTGGAATAGAAAAGCCACGTATTGCTGTTTTAGGTTTAAATCCACATGCAGGCGATGAAGGCTTAATAGGAACAGAAGAGGAAACCATTATAAAACCTGCCATTAAAGATGCCAAACACAATATGTTGGTTTTTGGGCCTTATAGTGCTGATGCATTTTTTGCAAGAGCGCAATACAATCAGTTTGATGCTGTATTGGCCATGTATCACGATCAGGGTCTGATCCCTTTTAAATCATTGGCCTTAGGTGAAGGCATCAATTATACAGCAGGATTACCTGCCGTAAGAACAAGCCCCGACCACGGTACGGCATTTGACATTGCAGGAAAAGGAAAAGCAGACCATACTTCATTTATTGCTGCCATTTTTGAAGCCGTAGATATTATTAGAACCAGACAGGGTTATAAAGATGCCCGTGCTAATCCTATGAAAAAAATGAGCGCACGAATTTTAGCCAATGCGGTAGATGAAAAAGTAGAAGAATAATTTTAACCAACTGATATGGCTGTTTATACCATTGCCAGTTCAACCATGCTGGTGCAAATTGCCGATAAAGGTGCTGAGTTACAGCGCATCTTCCATACAACAATAGGATTGGAATATTTATGGAATGGCAATCCAACATACTGGGCTAAAAAAAGTCCCGTATTATTTCCCATTGTAGGCAGTTTAAAACAAAATACTTATTATTTTAATAACAAAGCCTTTCATTTAAGCAGGCACGGTTTTGCAAGAGATATGGTTTTTTCGGTGCAAAAACATACTGACAATTCGATTCAGTTCATATTAACCAATTCTATTGAAACTTTACAGGTTTATCCATTTCGGTTTCTGTTCTTCATTACTTATACCATCAGCAACAATATACTTACCGTTGAATATACAGTTGAGAATACAGATTTAGATGATATGTATTTCTCATTAGGTGCACATCCGGCATTTGTAGTACCCCTTACTACCGATACAGTTTATGAAGATTATTTTTTACAATTTAATCAAGTTGAAAATATGGGTATTTGGCCATTAACAGATGATGGCTTGTTGCAGGAAGAGCCGGTGCCTTTTTTACAGAATAGTAATACTATTGCATTGCACAAATCGTTGTTTTATAAAGATGCATTGGTATTTAAACACTTGGTTTCTAACAGCGTTCAATTATGCAACACAAAAAATAAACATGGCATTACCTTACAATTTCCTGATTTTCCATACTTAGGAATTTGGGCTGCCAAAGATGCTGATTTTGTTTGTATAGAACCCTGGTGTGGGGTTGCCGACAGTGAAAATACCCATCAGCAACTGATTCAAAAAGAAGGGGTATATGTATTAGCGCCACATTCAAAATTTAATCGTACCTGGTCGTTAGAAGTATATTAATTATTGAATATACCTGGCGGCAAGCCTTTATTAATGGTGTATGAAGCATAATCAATTTCAACCCTTCCATTTTTTTGTTGCATTTTTTTCCTGTCTGTATCTGTAAGTGGTTCATCCATTTCTAAAGTAACACCTTTGGGTATTTTATAATCATGTGTGTTGAAAGTAAAAATCACTTTATCCGGTAAGCCCAAATTACTGTATCGGCCATATTGCATATTAATTTGGTAAGTACCATTTTCTTTAGTTGTGGTAATGGCTTTTCTAATCAGTAAGTTTTTTTCGTCAATATAAAGTGTGGTTAAAACAATAGCATTGTTTTCGTTTATGGGTAACAGTTTTACTATTTTCGTGGGAAAGCCATCTGTTACTGTATTACCTGCAAATAGAGCCACGTAACTTTTAGTCGCCATAATGGTATTTAAATTAACCGTAACACCACCTTTCGGTAAAATTGAAATGCCGCCCTCACGTATCAATCTAAAATTATCCGGTTGTTTGTAATACATTTTTACATTGCCTACAGGGGCCTTAATAAAAGCAACATCGGTTTTCATTCGGCCGGTAGCTACATAATCATGCACCTGATCTAACTTTTGTTTTACTTTTTCAATTAAAGCGGTTTCATCTTGGGCATTACTGTTATGAGTAATGAATAGTGCTACCATAGCAATCCACAAAATTTTTATTCCCTTCATTCAAATTCATTTTCAGCGTTTAATAAATAAAGTGTACATTAAATTGTTAGGTTAATATATCCTTCCTTTTAAAAACAAACATAGCCACACCTACAAACAGCACAATATGTGCAATCAGTATCCAGGCCGATTGTACAATCTGACTTTTGTTTTGCAGAGTGCCTTTTAATGCGGTATTATCAGCATTTACCTTTAAATCAAAAAATTCTTTCCATGCTACCATGTGGGTAGTAAATAAATAAGGTTGAATTTTTTGAAAAATGGGAATACTCATGGTGCTTAAAATTGTGAAAAATATAATAATGCTGATGGTAGCTACAATAGGCCCAATTGAGTTTTCTGCAAATACCGATAATAAAAAACCCAAAGCCGCCACCGTTAGCATAGCCAATAAAGCAAATCCAAATGCACCAACATAGCGCCAAAAAATATCATCTTTACTCAGTTGCACTAAGTAACGGGTTTTTTGTATAATTAAATCATCGGTGCCAAATAGCCATATACTTACAAATAATGCTAAAATAGCCATCCAAACCAATAATAATAAGGTGTAAATAGCAGCGGCAGTAAATTTGGCCAATATTATTTCGCACCTGCTTACAGGTTGGGTAAGCATGAGCCGTAAAGTACCAATATTGGCTTCGCCACTAACCATATCTGCAGCAACCAGTGCAATTAACAGCGGTACATGTACCAATAACAATTGCAGAATAATATAACATACCAAATAACCATTTAGTAGTTTACCATCAAAAGTAAATGACTGTTCTACATTGCTCATTACAAAATTAACATAAGCATCGCCATCTAATTTTAAACCCAGTTGTATAATGCCAATTAATCCTGCAATGGCTATAAAAGCAATATAGGTTCTGGGGCGTTTAAAAATTTTATAAAGTTCTACCTGCAGTAGTGTAAACATTCAACAAAATATTAATGATTTAAAATAAGTGTATCTGAATTGCTATTGGCGGTAACCTGTAAAAAATAATCTTCTAAACTATGTCTGGGTTGTAACATTAAAAGTTGAATATTCAGATTGAATAATGCTCTGTTAAAATCGGGAATTTGGTCATGATGCATTTTTAAAAATATATTGGGCCCTCTGTTCAATTGAAGATGGGGTTGCCATTTTGAAGCTTTTAAAATTGCTAAAGAAGCAATATTGTTGGTGGTTTCTATTTCTACAATGGTTTCAGCGGGATTAAATAAAGCTGCGGCACTGTCGGCAATAATTTTTTTGCCTTTATCAATAATCAGAATATGTGTGGCCATCTGCTCAATCTCGCTCAATAAATGTGATGAAAGCAATATGGTTTTTTGTTGTTCTTTACTGAGTTGTACAATTAAGCGCCTGATGTCTGCAATACCCTGTGGGTCTAATCCGTTGGTAGGTTCATCCAGAATAATGAGTGAAGGATTGTGAATTAAAGCAATGCCAATTCCCAGCCTTTGTTTCATTCCCTGCGAAAAAGTCTTTACTTTATTTTTTGCTCTGTCTGCCAAACCAACCTGTTCCAATTGGTTCATTAACTGCAAATGGGTAGGATGCATGCCATTTAAACAGGCAAACATTTTTAAGTTATCATAGGCCGATAAATAACCATATAAATCGGGTCTTTCAATAATGGCGCCAATATTTTTGAAAATTTCCTTGCGGTGTTGTTGCAATGGAAGACCAAAAAAACGGATATTGCCTTCGGTAGGTGTAATGAGCGATAACAGCATGCGGATAGTAGTGCTTTTTCCGGCTCCATTTTGGCCTAAAAATCCGTAAACCGAACCGGCAGGTACGGTAAAAGAAAGGTCATTGACTGCTACAATATCTCCAAATTGTTTGGATAGGTTTTTTACCTGAATAATGGGTTCCATGTGCTTCAATAACAACAAATGTAGCTGATGGTTGTTAATACGTAAGATAACTTGCTGATTTTTTAACAGAGCCAAATAATAGGAGCCCACTTCAGTAAAATATGCAATAGGCTATAAAGCTGTAAATTTTATAATTAGTTTACTTTTTTAAATTAGAATGCTTAATTTTGTGATTACTGCAACGCTACAGGAATGTGTAGCGTTGTATTTTTTTATGTCTATTAAAAACGTTGGCTATGAGTGAATATGTAACTAAAGAGACTTTTGAAAAAATGCGGGAAGAATTGCAACGCATGAAAACTGTTGATCGTCCGGCTGCAGCCAGAGCAATTGCTGAAGCTCGTGAAAAGGGTGATTTAAAAGAAAACGCAGAATATGATTCTGCAAAAGAAGCACAAGGAATGCTGGAAGCCAGAATTAAACAATTAGAGGGGATTATTGCGAACTCAAAAATAGTAGATCCCGAAACCATTGATACCAGCAGGGTAGCCGTTTTAACCAAAGTTACCGTTGTAAATATGGCCACTAAAAAAACATTTACTTATCAAATTGTTGGTGAAAAGGAAGCTAATTTAAAAGAGGGTAAAATTTCGGCCAGTTCCCCAATTGGGAAGGGCTTATTGGGCAAAGCAATTGGTGAAGTTGCTGAAATACAGGCGCCTGCCGGCATGATTAAATTTAAGGTTGAAAATATTACGATTTAATTTTTCCGATTCAAATAAAAGCCTCATTTGCATTTTTTGTGAATGAGGCTTTTTAGCTTTGTAACGTGTGTTTTTTATTCAATCCTTAATTTAATTTTATGACGATATTTTCAAAAATTATCCGTGGCGATATTCCTTCCTACCGCATTGCAGAGAACGATCAATTCTATGCCTTTTTAGATATTTTCCCTTTTACAAAAGGCCATACGCTGGTAATTCCAAAAATAGAAACTGATAAACTTTTTGAATTGCCATCTCAGTATTTAGCGGGTATTTTACCTTTTGCACAGCCCATTGCACAGGCCATTCAAAAAGCCTATCCATGTAACCGTGTAAACATACTTACATTGGGTTTTGAAGTACCCCATGCACATCTTCATTTAATACCGATGGATGGCATGCAGGATGTACATTTGCTCAACAAAAAATTGCAATTAACACAAGAGGAATTGGCAGAAGTGCAACAAAATATATTACAATATTTATAGGAACGGGCTGAATGAAGTGCTATTGGGTTTTCTTTTTCTTCTCCTGCTGTTGAATGTAATCAGCCCAATTTTTAAATCCTTTCTGTGTCTGCCCCAATATACTATTGGTTTGGTAATAGTGGCACAATGCCACACTTAAAGCATCGGAGGCATCAAAATATTTTGGTTTTGTTTCAATGTGCAAAATCTGCTGCAGCATTTTCCATACCTGCTCCTTATCGGCATTACCGTTTCCTGTAATAGATTGTTTTACTTTTTTGGGAGAATATTCTGTTACAGGTATTTTATACTGCATGGCAGCTGCAATAGCCACACCCTGGGCCCTGCCCAATTTTAGCATGCTTTGTATATTTTTGCCAAAGAAAGGCGCCTCAATGGCAAAGGAATGGGGTTTGTACGTGCTGATTAAGCTGCAAATTTTTGTATGAATTTTTTCTAATCTTTCATAAATGTCATCATACTTTGTTAAACTAAGTATATCCATCGTGATTAATGCCGGCTGGTTATTTTGTACAGCCAGTAAGGCATACCCCATTAATTGCGAGCCCGGGTCTATTCCTAAAATTATATTTTTTTTATGCATGTAATTGGTGTTGGTGTTACAATCTTCCTTTCTTTATCCCTATGAATGAATTGAAATGTTAGGTGAATGTATGTAATTCAACCCATGGGTTTCTAAATATGGTTTATTCCCTATTACTTTGCTGCTAAATTATTCGTTCTGAACAAGCGGTTTAAAATATTTATCAATTATTTTCTGGGGCCGGTATTATTTATCTGGTTAGTTTTTTCTATTTATCATCAAATTCAGCATCAAAAAAATATAGAGGGGGCATTGCAGGTATTATGGATTTCTTTAACCGGAACAGAATGGTGGAAGTTGGTGGCTGTTTTGTTGTTGATGCTGGTAAATTGGGGTATTGAAGCTAAAAAATGGCAGTTTCTATTACAAACCATTCAGGTAATTGGTTATACAAAAGCATTTAAAGCGGTTTTAACAGGGCAGGCATTTGCCATCAATTCGCCCAATAATGTAGGTGAATATGTGGGTAGAATGATGTATTTAGATGAAGGAAACAGGTTGCGGTCAGTTGCTTTAAACATGGTAGCCAGTATAAGTCAGTTAGTCATCACCTTTATAGCCGGCATTGCAGCTTGGCTGTATTTAAAGCATATTGGAATAGAAGCACTGGGTAAACTTTCTGATGCTGTGCAGTATTGGTTACAGAATATGTTATGGGTAATCGTACTGTTTACAGTAGTACTGGTATTTGTTTATTATAACTTATCCGGCATAACAAAGTTGATAGAAAAATTGTCTCTTGTAAAAAAATACAGTTATTTTTTTACAAACATTGCCACCTTAAATTGGAAGGAATTAACAACAGTTTTAATTTTTTCCGCTCTTCGTTTTGTAATTTTCCTTTTGCAATATGTGCTGATGTTACAGGTTTGTGGCGTTCATGAAAATGTGCTGGTATTGGTATGTATTACGGCAGTGTTTTTTTTGGTATTGGCCATTGTGCCTACCATTGCTTTGGCCGAGGTAGGCATTCGTGGCGCATTGAGTTTACAATTATTTGGTTTGGTTAGCAGCAATATGCTGGGTATATTGTTTGCAGCTACCGGTATTTGGTTGATTAATCGAATTCTTCCGGCTTTGGCAGGCAGTATGTTGGTACTGCGTATTAAATTATTTAAAAAATAAATGTACATTGAAGAAAATGTGGCAAAAAAATTGCAACCTTTCATTCAAATGGCTGTAATTGTAAAGAACACGAATCATTGATTTTATATTTAGCTGAAGATAGTTGCATGAAAAAAATAGTTATTTTATTGTTTACGTTGGCTACCTCTTTCCCATTATGGGCAGGGGAAGAATCCTGCGGTGTACGTAATTATGCTTTTGAAAATGGTGAAAGTATTTCTTATACCATTTTTTATTCTGTAATTGGGGTATATGTAAATGCAGGTACTGCCAACTTTACTACTGCATTAGAGAAGTTAAATAATAAAGATGTGTACCATGTAGTGGGTACCGGTAGTTCAAACCCTAGTTACGACTGGATTTTTAAGGTGCGCGACCGCTACGAGACTTATTTTGACACAGCAACGCTACAGCCGTATAAATTTATCAGAAATGTGGATGAGGGTGGATATAAAACTTATGAAAACGTAACATTTAACCAGCAAACCAATACTGCCATTACAACCAAGGGTGTTTATAAAGTACCTTCCTGTATTCAGGATGTGTTAAGTTCAATTTACTATGCCCGTAATATTGATTTCAGCGGATATAAAGTAGATGATAAAATTCCTTTCGATATGTTTTTAGACAATCAGGTTTATCCATTATATATCAGGTATTTAGGTAAAGAGGTAATTAAAACCAAATATGGAAAATTCAGAGCCATTAAATTCAGGCCATTATTGGTAAAAGGAACCATTTTTACCGGTGGTGAAAAAATGAATGTGTGGGTTTCAGACGATCCCAATCATATTCCTTTGCGCATTGAAAGCCCTATTGTGGTGGGTAGTGTGAAGGTAGATATGATGCAATACCGTAATTTACGGTACCCATTATCATCCATGCTGTCTTTCCATTAATGTTATTTATCCCAATTCCTGCAATCGAAATATTTCTTTTTGCCGAATTCCCTTTTCTGTTTGTGAAAGCGTGCAACATTCATTCTGAATATCGTGTTCAAAAAACAGGATATAGTTTTCAAGCGCAGCTTTTTCTAAAAAATATTTTTTTTCGTTGAGTGTGGTTAATGGAAACATATCATAAGCCATTACATAGGGTAATGGTATATGTGCTATTGATGGTAGCAAATCGGCCATGAAAGCAACGGTATACCCTTTGTATTTAATTTGAGGCAACATCATTTTATCGGTATGTCCATCGGCAAAAATAATTTGGATGTCTGGATGAAAGGGTGCGGGAACAGGGCTGTCAATTTTGCCGGTTTCAATAAATTTTAACTGTCCACTTTCCTGAATGGGTAAAATATTTTCTTTTAAAAAAGAAGCTTTTTCCCGGGCATTGGGTTGTGTGGCCCATTGCCAGTGTGCTGCATTGCTCCAATAGGTTGCATTTTTAAAGGCAGGTACTAATTTGTTGTTTATTATTTCAATACTTCCTCCACAATGATCAAAATGCAGGTGCGTTAAAAAAACATCAGTAATATCATCTTTATGAAAACCGGCTTTGGCCAACGATTTTTCTAAAGTAGCATCGCCATTTAAATAATAGTGCGAAAAAAATTTTGCATCCTGTTTATTACCAATTCCATTGTCAATTAATATGAGTTGGTTGCCATCTTCAATCAGTAAACAGCGCATCGACCAGTTGCAAAGATTGTTTTCATCAGCTGGGTTTAGTTTTTGCCAAATGGTTTTTGGAACTACCCCAAACATAGCACCGCCATCTAATTTAAAATTGCCGGTATCAATGGTATGTAATTTCATAAAATAAAATGTTTATTTCATCTCCAAATATGCGCTGCCCTGTAATTGTTTATGCAGCAGCAATTACATCATCAGGTTTATTTCTATAAGGTTTTCCGGTAATAATCAGTAACAGAAACAGCATTCCGATGATAAAAAACACCATTAATGCTATGACCGAATTACGCATATTACCGGTAATTTGTTGTATAAAGCCAAAGCTAAACATACCAATTACAATGGCAATTTTTTCAGTTACATCATAAAAGCTGAAAAATGAGGCAGTATCTTTTGTTTCGGGCATTATTTTAGAATAAGTGGAACGGCTTAACGATTGTATGCCCCCCATTACCAGCCCAACTATAACGGCAATCATATAAAACTGTATTTCAGTAGTTATGAAATAAGCAGCTACACAAACGCCAATCCAAATTACTGTAACAAATAGAAGTACTTTAAAATTGCCGAATTTATCTGAAAGCTTTGCCATGAGATAAGCCCCCGCAATGGCTACAATTTGAATTAACAATATACACAATATTAATTTGCTGGTAGCCATTTGTAAAACCTGACTGCCAAATAATGTTGCAGCTAACATTACGGTTTGAACCCCCATACTGTAAAAGAAAAATGCCAACAGGAATTTTTTTAGAATGGGCAGATGCCTGGCCTGATCCCACACCTTTTTTAATTCGCGAAAGCCGTAGTACAAAAGGTTGTGTTGGGCTGCTGTTTTGCTGACTTTGCTTTTGGGTAGCCGGCTAAAAGTAATTTGTGCAAAACCCATCCACCACAGTCCTACTAATAAGAAGGATAAACGTGGTGCAAAGCCCGCATCTTTTATTCCAAACCATTCGGGTTTTAACACAAAAACAAAGCATACAATTTGCAATAAAACACTTCCAATATAGCCATATGCAAAACCTTTTGCGCTTACATCATCCTGATCTTCTTCTGCAGCAATTTCAGGTAAATAGGCATTGTAAAAAACAAGGCTGCCACAATAGCCTATGGCTGCTAAAATACAACAGATAATGCCTAACGATAATGTGTTTTTTGTAAACCAAAATAAAGTACAGCAAGCCAATGCGCCCAGATAGCAAAAGAATTGCATAAAAGCTTTTTTGTTTCCTTTATAATCTGCAATGGAAGATAAAATAGGAGAGATGAGTGCGATGACAAAATAAGCCAATGCCAAAGCATAATTGTACAACGAGGCACTTTCTATGCTAAACCCTGCAAACTGAATTTTGTGGCTGAGAATATTACCTGCTTTATCTGTGAGGGTGGTAATGGCGTCATAATATGCAGGAAAAATGGTAGAAGTAATTACTAAATTGTAGGCACTATTTGCCCAATCGTACATGGCCCAACCATTAATTACTTTTTTGGAAACCGTTTGCATGTCATGTTTTTATTGTAAAGGTACAAGAGGTTGGTAATTCGCTAAACCCAGAAAATTGAGCAGAGTTTCATTACAGGTTACCGGTATAAAATAATACCAACACAACAATACCTAAAACAATACGGTACCAGCCAAAAAGTTTAAACCCATGTTTTTGTAAATAACTGATGAAAAATTTAATGGTCAGCATAGCCACAATAAAAGCTATAATGTTACCAATGGCCAATAATTGTATATTATGGGTATTGGTAACTACTTCCGGATTTTCTTGCCAGGTTTTAAGCATTTTATAGCCGGTAGCAGCAGCCATGGTAGGCACTGCCAGATAAAATGAAAATTCAGCTGCCAATTTGCGGGTTAGGTTTTGCTGCATGCCGCCAATAATGCTGGCTGCACTTCTGCTTACGCCGGGTATCATCGCCAGGCATTGCCAGATACCAATAATGAATCCTTTTATATAACTTATTTCAGTTTCGGTGGTAATGGTTTCTTTTCTAAAAAACCGGTCAATAAACAACAACACAATACCGCCTGCCAAAAGGCTCACTGCAACAGTAGTGGGGCTTTCTAATAACAGATCTATTTTATCGGCAAACAATTTTCCCAATACCAAAGCAGGTATTACAGCTACAATTAGTTTTACATAAAATTGCCAGCGGCTGAAATCAAAAAATTTTCTCCAATACAATACTACTACTGATAATATTGCCCCTAATTGTATGGCAATTTCGAACATTTTTGTAAATGCATCTTTTTCAATGTGCATTACAGAACTGGCAATAATCATATGGCCGGTAGAAGAAACCGGTAAAAATTCAGTGATGCCTTCTATAATACCCTCAATAATGGCTTGAACTAAATTCATGGACAGGTTTTTGTTGTTTGGTTTAGTAAGGTTTTATTGGCTACAAATTAGCAGAAAGTAATATTCAGATTTTAAAAAAGCGATGTTCATACATCGCTTTTTTAAAAGTTTTTTTTGATTAAGCTTTTACGTTAGGTTTTTTCAGAATGGCAAAAATTTCTATAATTAAACCTGCAATAATGGTAATGGGTGCAATGGTTACCCGTGTTGTACTATACACTAAGTTGTAATTAAACTGGTTGGGGTCTTCATTCTTACCACCGCTCATTAAAAACATGCCCAGCGCAATAACAACGCCACCAATAATCATCCACTTGTAATTTTCTTTGCCAAATAGGGGAGGCATTTGCTTCGTAATAGCTGTTTTTTTATCTGTCATGATGTTGTATGCATTAATTTAAAGTTGCAATATAGCAAACCCATTCATTTATCTGTGTTAAATGAATATTTTTTTACAGAAAACCGGTTTTAGGTTAGTACAGGTCATCTAACTTCATTTTCAGGTATTTAATCACACTTCTGTGGGTGCTAAATAAAGAAATGCCTACGCCTACCAAAATCATTCCCCCGAATAAAATAAAATTCAGTTTCGTATCATGAATTACTTTTAACTGTGGTACCTGGTTTTCTATCCAGCTAATGATAATAAACAATAATATAATGGCAATTCCGGAACTGATTAATCCGTTTATAATGGCTTTAATATCCATTGGCCGGGCTATAAAACTGCGTGTTGCACCCACCATTTGCATGGTTTTAATCAGGAAACGATTACTGAACATAGCCAGCTTAATGGTATTGTCAATACTAAATATTACGATGAGGCACAAAATACTCGAAATGACTAAAAAAGCAAGTCCAAAACGGGTGGCTTTTTCGTTAATGTTGTTCACCAAATCTTTTGGATATTTTATTTCTGTTATTTGATTGCCAAATAAGGAAATAATATGGGTTGAAATAGCGTCGAGGCTGTCTTTATTCACATAAGCAGCTCGGGCATAAAAGTCAATACTTTCGGGTAATGGATTGGCATCTAAAATCTTTGCCCAGTCTTCATTATTGTCTTTATTCCAAATTTGTTTGGCCTTTTCCTTATCTATATAATCCACATTTTTTGCAAAAGGTTGTGTGGATATATATTGCTGCATTTGGCTAATGGAGTCTTTATTCGCCGTGCGTAAAAAAACCTGCACTTTAATGTCTTCTTTCAAAGCGTTACCTGCCCTTTCAAAATTCAGAAATACCCAGCCCATAATACCCATTAACAATAATACCAATGCAACACCTACAATACTGTTTACATAGTTGGGTTTACTTCTTTTTAAAGATGATTTTTTTTGATGCTCCATACAATTTTTTTAAAACTTCTGTCGGTACAAATGTAGCCTAATCACTTACATTTGCAGCCAGTCAGTTCACTGTAATAGCTGCAAAGTAGTGCAAGATATTTTTTTATGGTTATTTTTTTTGTATAAGACTCTGCGGTAAGCTACAGTTCATAATACCATTCAGTGTAACGATAACGTTTTTTATTACAAGTTAGTATGATGGAATATAATTTTAGGGAAATAGAGCAAAAGTGGCAACAATACTGGAACAGTGAAAGGGTATATGCAGTTCCCAATCAGTCAGATAAGCCTAAATTTTATGTATTGGATATGTTCCCATATCCCAGCGGTGCCGGTTTGCATGTAGGCCATCCATTGGGTTATATTGCCAGCGATATTTTTGCACGTTACAAAAGGTTGAAGGGTTTTAATGTATTGCATCCCATGGGATATGATGCGTTTGGGCTTCCGGCAGAACAATATGCTATTGAACATGGTATCCATCCGGCCATTTCAACTGAAAATAATATTCAAAATTTCAGGAATCAGTTAGATAAAATTGGCTTTTGTTTCGATTGGGAAAGAGAGGTAAAAACCTGTGACCCCAATTATTATAAATGGACGCAATGGATTTTTTTGCAACTATTTAACAGCTTTTTTAACCGTCGGTTGCAAAAAGCGGCGCCTATTGCCACTTTAATTGAAGCTTTTGAAAAAGAAGGCAATGCACAACACGAATGTCCCGGTGATGCTGCTTTGCATTTTACCGCTGCCGAATGGAAGCGTTTTACTTTTACGGAACAGCAGCAAATTTTAATGCATTATCGCCTGGCTTACTGTGGTTATGGCGAGGTAAACTGGTGTCCTGCTCTGGGTACAGTATTGGCAAACGATGAAGTGGTGAATGGGGTAAGTGAAAGGGGCGGACATCCGGTTGAAAAAAAGAAATTACGCCAGTGGTATTTACGCATTACAGAATATGCCGATCGTTTATTACAAGGCCTGACTACTGTTGATTTTAGTGAAGCCATGAAAGAAATGCAAACCAACTGGATTGGCAAAAGCAGTGGCGCCGAAATTGATTTTGAAATAGAAGGGCAATCTGAAAAACTTAGGGTGTATACCACCCGACCCGATACCATTTTTGGTGTTGATTTTATGGTCATTGCTCCTGAATTGCCGTTGGTAAATTCCATTACCACACCCGTACAAAAACAGGCCATTGACGATTATCTGGCATACGTAAAAAGCCGAAGTGATCGGGAGCGGCAAGCCGAAAAAAATATATCGGGTTGTTTTACCGGTGCTTATGCCATTAACCCATTTAACCAACAACGGATACCAATTTGGGTAGCAGAATATGTACTGGCGGGTTATGGAACCGGTGCTATTATGGCTGTGCCATGCGGCGATGAACGCGATTTTAAATTTGCCCAACATTTCAATATTCCTATTACCAATATTATTGGGAATGCTTTTACCGGAATAGATGCAAACCCTACCAAAGATGCCATATTAACCAATAGCGGTTTCCTTACGGGTATGCCTATGCGTAAAGCCATTGAAGTGGTGATTGTTGAATTAGAAACAAGAGGTATTGGCAAAAGAAAAGTGAATTATAAAATGCGTGATGCCGCTTTTAGCCGCCAGCGCTATTGGGGCGAGCCTTTCCCCATACAATGGATGGAGGGCAATGCTATACCGTTGCCAGAGAATGAGCTGCCTTTATTATTGCCTGAAGTAGAAACTTATTCTCCAGGTCCGGAAGGAGAAGGACCATTAGCCAATATTCCTGAATGGGTACAACGCAATTTAGAAACCAATACCATGCCCGGTTATGCCGGAAGTAGCTGGTATTTTTTGCGATACATGGATCCGCATAATACTACTGCTTTTTGTGATAGAAAGATAAGTGATTACTGGGGGCAGGTAGATGTATATGTAGGCGGAACCGAACATGCGGTAGGGCATTTGCTGTATAGCCGAATGTGGACCAAAGCCTTATTTGATTTAGGTTATATTGGCTTTGATGAACCTTTTAAGAAATTAGTGAATCAGGGTATGATACAAGGCAGTAGCCGCTTTGTATATCGAATTCAGGGCACACATGCTTTTGTTTCTGCCGGATTGAAGAATCAATACGAAGTAAATGCTTTGCATGTGGATGTAAATATGGTAGATGGTGTGGTATTAGATATAACGGCTTTTAAACAATGGCGGAATGGGGAATATGCCAATGCTGAATTTATTTTAGAAGAGGGCAAATACATTTGTGGTGTTGAAGTAGAAAAAATGTCGAAATCTAAATTCAATACCGTGAATCCGGATGATTTGGTGGCGAAATACGGGGCAGACACTTTCCGCATGTACGAAATGTTTTTAGGTCCGGTGGAGCAAAGTAAACCCTGGGATACCAAGGGAATTGAAGGGGTACACCGTTTTTTGAAAAAACTATGGCGCTTGTTTTTTGATGAAGTGAAGGGGACAGTTATTCTGAATCAGGAACCGGCTACTCCACAGCAATTAAAAGTATTGCACAAAACCATTAAAAAAATTGAAGAAGATACTGAGCGGTTTTCATTCAATACAGCCGTTGCAGCATTTATGGTTTGTGTAAATGAACTAAGCGATTTACATACGCATAATAAAGCTATTCTGGAACCATTTGTTGTTTTGCTGGCGCCATATGCCCCACATGTTGCAGAAGAATTATGGCATGTGCTGGGCAACCAGGAGCCTGTAGTTAATGCACCTTTCCCGGTTTGGAATGCCGAGTATTTAACCGAATCTGTAAAAGAATATCCGGTGAGTATCAATGGCAAATTAAGAACCACTATTGCTTTTTCACTCACAGCTACTCAAGAGGAAGTGGAGCAGGTTACTTTACAAAATGAAGTAGTAAAAAAATGGACTGACGATAAATCCATTAAAAAATTCATTTTTGTAAAAGGCAAAATGATTAATGTGGTGGTATAGAATACCTGTTTTAGTATGTAATACTTACTTTGTTACTACCAACGGCAGCGCAATACACAGAATCTACAATGGTTTGATACCCGGTACTGTCTTTTTTAAAAGACACAGAAATTTTTGTATACCTATTAATTGCTGTGTTGAATGTTAATGAGGTATCTTGATTCGTTGGCCTGAAATTAAGGCCCCATACTGAGCCTTTCTGATCAAAAATGGTTTCAACACCAATATATGGGGTATTAGAAGCATAAGTTCCGGTTCTGTGTAAATCAACTGTCAGTAATGTTTTTGTGTAAAAATTAAACTGTATACTATTTATCCGGTGCTGTTTAATTCATAAAAAGAAAAAGTGCATTGTGTTTATATTTAATATAATTCTAGGTCATACTAGTCCGCAAAATTCAACTTTTTTAGTGGGAAAATACGTAGGTACAGCAGTATGATTACATTTCATTAAAGTGGTAACTATTGTAATTGGTAATGAAAAATATTCTTGGTGATTGGTCGTAGCTTTACCAATGATATAAGAATAACACAAAATGCAGTATTGATTTTGAGACAGATTTACTGGAATAATTTAATTGGCAATAGGTTGATTCCATGCAAAATCAAATATATCATTATAGATAGTAACTTTTTTACAATTATCATTACATGCCAGATTATTTCTGTAGAAAAAAACCTGCAAATAACAACTGTTGAAAAATAATCAGTTACATTAATAGCTTCACGTAATTTTATTAGCCTTTTAGTTGATATTTAAAATTTCAAAACCGTTGCATTTTTATTTTAATTGACCGGTTTTGGAAGTACATAGTTAAAAAATTTCTTTAATATTATTATTGCTTTGTATTTACGAAAATTGTTGATGAATTAAAGGCTTACTAATTTTTTAATGGCCATAATGGTGCCGGTATGCAATCCTTCATGAAAAGGAAGAAATTGTATGGCATCTGAAATGCTGCTTAAGGTAACGCCATAGCGGGTTTGAAATGTTTCGTATTGAGAAAATAGCTGCTCCGCTATATCCGCATTCAGTTGGTGTAATGAATCGATCATTGTTTGTTTTATGCGTACAATTTCTTGTTCATCCCATTGCTTTTCTGGTTTGCTACCTCCCTTAAACTGTAATATAATAGATTCATCTACCACCGGTTTAAGTCCGGAACGTATATAACAAAGCCCTTGCTGTGCTGCAATTAAGTGGCCAAAATTCCAAACAATATTATTGTTAAACCCATTAGGTATTGTATTGAGTTGTACAACGGATAAAGGTTCACACATTTCAATTAAGTATTTTCTAATATTTACTATGTTTTGTATAACAGAATTCATGTTGTTTATTTTTTATTTAAAAGCTATTTGTCTATTACCATTGTTGCAATAGAATGGGGTAGGCTAACTAATTGTGTGGCAGCACCATGAATCCATAAATGGTATTGTATGGCCTTGTTGGTTGGGTTCATCACAATAACAGCCAAGCTGCCATCCTGATTTTCAAATGCAGTAGTTTCTAACTGGTCTCTGTTCGATGAACTGATAATTCTCCTGGCACCCGGATGCACAAATTTTGAAAACTGCCCCAAATAATAATAGCTGTTGGTGTATAGCAGTTTTCCGGTTCGGGTATCGGCATGTATGGGCGCAAAACAAAAATTACCAACATGGTTAGGGCCTCCTTTTTCATCTAATAAAATATTCCAGTCGGTCCATGCCACTGTTCCATTATTAAAATCATTTATGAGTGAGTGTCCATAACGTTCACCCAGGCTCCAGTCATTGATTCTGTCATAACTAAATTTTTCAATGCAACCTTCTGTAAACATTAAATGTTTATCCGGGTAGGCTTCATGTACCCTTTGTTCATTTAAAAATTCCATACCACTGCCTGTCCATGTTTCGTACCAGTGATAACCAATACCCCAAACATATTTGGCTGCTTCCGGATCATCCAATACTGTGCTGGCACGTTGGTACAATAAATCACGATTGTGATCCCATATAATCAGCTTTTTATCGCCAAGGCCACTCCGCTGTAATGCGGGTCCTAAATAACCTTTCACAAAATCTCTTTCTGCTTCAGCACTGTAAATACAGGATTCCCAGGTTTGCTTGGCCATGGGTTCATTTTGCACTGTAAGACCCCAAACAGGAATGCCATCCGCTTCATAAGCTTTTATAAATTTTACATAATACTGTGCCCAGGCTTTCCTGAAATTATTTTTCAGGTGACCGCCTTCTACCATGCTGTTATTATCTTTCATCCAGGCCGGTGGCGACCATGGCGAAACAAATAAATGAAATTTGTTGCCGGTTGCTTTTGCTGCAGCTTTAATCAACGGCATTTTATAAGTTTTATCATGTGTAATTGAAAAGGTAGATAAACTACTATCATTATTTGCAACATAAGTATAACTGCCACTGCTAAAATCGCAACTGTTAATATTGGTGCGTCCCATAGTATAACCAATGCCTTTTGTTGGATTATAGTAGGCATCGAGCAATTCTTGTTTGCTAGCTTCAGGCAGTTTATAAAATGTTTCTGCAGTAGCATCGGTAATAGCGCCTCCAAATCCAATTACTTTTTGAAACTGTTTTCCGGGATCTACAAAAACACATATCTGTGTTTCAACCGGCTGGCCCATTGGTGAAAGTGTTAAGGTATCGGTTGCCGATATTCTGTAACGGGTGCCTTCTGCAGTGGTGTAGACAATCACTTTCTTCGCGTTGTATGAATGTGCTTTTGGCGCAGGTTGCGTAGCAGGAATCTTGATAAAACCAATACCTGCTATTGCAGCAAATATGCATGTAATCAATACTTTCATATGGTGTTACATTTTTTTGTTCCTACTTAATGTTTTGCTATCCGTGTTTGTTGTGATAGTACACGAAGAATAACAGATTCAAAACGACTATTTTTGATGCGTATTTTTTAAAACAAGAAAATTTTTAAAAGAATTGTTTTGGAAAGGTACATTCAAATGAAATAAAGCAAAGTTTTTTTTATAATTTCTTTATTAAAATTTCATGAACACCTTTGAACAGTTGAGCTGTTCATTTGCAGAAATGTAGCTTCTTTAAAATTACAAAGCTTATGTTACAATAAAATGCTGATAATATTTGGAATGAAATGATACCCGAATAAATGTATTTTCATAAAAAAATAATCATGGTTACATTTGATATTGGGGGATAGCCGAAAGATACTTTAAAATGCTAATATATGCTTCCGGTTAGGCGAAAAAATGTATTGCTACTTTTGGGCATTGCAATAATTGTATATTTGTGTAGTGGCATCGATACAATCAACCGGAAGATAGCTTACAAATGCATCATCAATTTCAATTTTCCCCACAATTCATTGTCAAAACCGGCAATGGAAAATTGGCTGCTATCAGCGGCGTTGCCCATTCTGATAAACTAATTGCTGCGAGGGTACTACATAAATTTTCTGATCGTTTTTACCCAATGCTGCATACATATCTGTAGGGGCATTGGGAATGATTGCAGTAGGAAATACGGTTTGCAGGGTTGGCAACATGCAACTGCTTTTTCCATTCAGCCATGTTAAATACCCGTAGCTCAGATTTAAATTTTGCGAAGTATTGGTTTGTTGATGAAAATAAACGTTATCACCTAACACAGTTATATTACCCCAGTTGCCTTTATTGAGTAGCAATAAACCAAATCTGGCCATACTCCTCGCATTACTATAATACAAGTTATTTGAATTAGGTAATTTAATCCATATGCCATTCATTCCAATTTTATCGCTTATTTTTTGTTGAAAATAACTGTTGAATGGTATACCCGATGCATTGGCAATTATCTGATCTAACAAAGTGTATGCGCCGGTATGATAAGCCCATCTCGTTCCTGCATCGGCTTTATAAATTAGGCAGGATGGCAAGGTGCAGTAATTATCGGGTACACCATCATATAAACCGGTGGTCATGGTTAACTGATGGCGAATGGTAATTTTGTTTTCTTTGTCAATAGGAGCTCTTGTCCATCCCGTGCCTAAATATTTTGATGAAATGTCATTGATATTTAATAGCCCTTCTCTTTGTGCAATTCCCACCAATAAGCCTGTCATGGTTTTACCTGCCGATGCCCAATACCATAAGCTGTCTGCCGTAAAACTTCCAAAATATTGTTCTGTAACAATTTTGCCGTTTTTTAAAATAATAAAGGCTTTGGTATTTTTACTTTGCAAGTAAGGATACAAATTATTCAGTGCTGTATTATCTCAACCTAATGTAGCCGGCGCAATGGTTTCCCATGTGCTGCTATTTACTGGCGGAAAGTATAAACTGTCTGAATACGAACCTGTAGCAGGGGGGCATTTTTTTTATGGCATCCCTTTGCAATGAACAGGCACAGCATTACTGTTACGAATTGAAAATTTATTTTCATATATTTAAGCTATGGTTGGCTTTGACTGTAATGTAATGAAAATGTTTAATTTGTACAGGCAATTGAAATATATTTTATTTATCTGTATGCATACAATATACATGGTAGGCCATATTATATACAAACAAAATTGATGGATATCAAATAAACCGGCAGCTACATTAAAATCGTATTCATTTTTCGCTTTACCGCATAACTTCGGTTGGTAACCATTGCAACTGCCATGTTGAAATATTGCCTTATACTTTTATTAGCCTTGCTATGCATTAATAGGTTGGTGGCACAAAAAAAGAACGCTGCTTATCGTTACACGATGCATAAAATTCACACACCCATAAAAATTGACGGTGTAATGGATGAACCTGCCTGGCAACAGGCACAAGTAGCTAAAAACTTTTTTATGGTGTTACCCATGGATACCAGCTTAGCCAATGTTCCCACCGAAGTACGGATGGTGTATGATGATCATAATATTTATATTCTTGCTATTTGTTACAATACAAGGAAAGGCCCCAATATGGTAGAATCGTTGCACCGAGATTTTAACTTTCAGAAAAATGATAATTTCATTTTCTTTTTAGATCCTTTCGATGACCAAACCAACGGATTTACGTTTGGTGCCAATGCCGATGGTGCCCAATGGGATGGTGCCATGTATGAAGGCGGAAAAGTGGATTTGAATTGGGATAACAAATGGGTGTCTGTTGTAAAGAATTATAAAAACCGTTGGGTTTTTGAAGCAGCCATTCCCTTTAAAAGTATTCGTTATAAAAACGGCATTAAAGAATGGGGTATTAACTTCAGCAGGAACGATTTAAAGGCAGCAGAAAAATCGAGTTGGACGCCCATTCCACGTCAGTTCCCTACAGCCTCGCTCGCCTATACCGGTATTCTTGAATTAGACTCAGCTGCACCCTTGTATAAAAAAAACATATCTGTTATTCCTTATACATTAACCAACTGGCAGAAAGATTATACCAACAATACCTATGGCGTATTGAGCCAGCGTTTTGGTTTAGATGCCAAAATATCTGTAACCCCTGCATTGAACCTTGACCTTACCATACATCCTGATTTTTCGCAGGTGGAAGTTGATCAACAAGTAACCAATTTAAGCAGGTTTGAATTGTTTTTTCCGGAGAAAAGGCAATTCTTTTTAGAGAACAGCGACCTTTTTGGTGATTTTGGTTTCAGCGGCATACAGCCTTTCTTTTCAAGAAGGGTTGGTTTGGATGCGCCTATTAATGCAGGTGCTCGCTTAAGTGGTAAACTCAATAAAGACTGGCGTGTTGGTGCCATGGATATGGAAACACAGCAATTACCTGGGGTATATCTTCCCAATCAAAACTTTTCGGTTGTTTCTTTGCAGCGGCGTGTTTTCCAACGGTCGAGCATTGGCGTAATTTATGTTGATAAAACTTCTATTGGCTACCATCCCGGAAATGATACCACAAAACCCATTTACTCGTTGTATAACCGCAATTTTGGATTGCAATACAACCTCGCATCACCCAATAATGTATGGACGGGTAAGGCTTTTGTGCTCAAATCATTTAGTCCGGGCAAATCGGGCGATGCTATTTCCCATGCAGCTAATCTGGCCTATAATAGCCGTAAGTGGAGTGTTATTGGGGAATATGAATATGTAGGCAAAAATTATACGGCAGAAACAGGCTATGTTCCCCGCACCGGTTATGTTCGGTTCAATCCTCAAATAATTCGATATTTTTTTCCAAAGGGTGGCAGCATTTTAAGTCATGGCCCTCAATTCAACCTGTCGTACTATTTTGATGAAAAAATGCACCGAACCGATTATGAAAACAGTTTTCTATACCTGATTACATTTCGTAACCGATTGAGTATAGATGCTTATGCAGCACAAGATTATGTGCAACTATTGCAACCCTTCGATCCAACCAATACCGGTAGAGATTCATTGCCTACCGGAACCTTACACAAATGGATTACGGTTGGCTTTGATATAAATTCGCAACCACAAAAATTATTTACTTATGCATTCTCGGTACGTTACGGCGGGTATTATACTTCCGGAACACATTTGGCCATTAATTCAACCATTGGCTATCGCTTTCAGCCTCATGTTAATATGAATATGAACTTTAGTTATAATTACCTGCAATTGCCTGCTCCATGGGGTAATACGCCGTTTTATTTAGTGGGGCCGCGTATTGACGTAACTTTCACTAATAACTTATATTTCACTACCTATATTCAATACAACAATCAGTTGAATAACCTGAACATTAACAGCCGATTGCAGTGGCGCTATAAACCGGCCTCCGACTTATTTCTGGTATATACCGATAATTATTATCCGGCCCCGTTTATGGTAAAAAACAGAGAGCTGGCTTTAAAATTTAATTACTGGTGGAATTTGTAATATTTTTTTCATACAGCCGCATCATCCATTTTATTTGCATATGTCTTTCAGCACCTTCCATACGTTTGCTGCTACTACCTTAGCGCCTGTTGCATTGGGGTGAATGCCATCATTCTGGTTCAGTGCAGGGTTGCCACCAACCCCTTCTAACAGAAATGGGATGAGCGCAACATGATTTTTAGCCGCCAGTTTCGGATAAATGGCTTCAAAAGTATGGGTATAGGTTTGCCCCAAATTAGGGGGTAATTGCATACCTGCCAACACAATAATGGCAGATGGATATTTTGTTCTTACCCGGTCAATAATGGCCTGCAAATTTTTTTCAGTAGCAGTTATCGGAATACCCCGCAATCCGTCATTGCCACCCAGTTCCAACACAAAAACATCCACCAGCTGCCGTAAAATCCAATCAATGCGGCTTAAACCACCTGCTGTAGTTTCGCCACTTACACCGGCATTTACTACCTGATAGGGCAAATGTAAAGCGTCTATTTTTTGTTGTATTAATGCAGGAAATGCCTGCGAAGGATCTAAACCATATCCGGCTGTAAGGCTGTTGCCAAAAAATACAATGATTTTTTGTTTTGCCGTGGTGGGTATTGCTGTTGGTTTATTTAGGGTATCTTGTTGCTGCTGTTTGTTCCCCGTTTTGTTTTGGTTACAAGCTACCACCCATACAATTAAAAATAGCTGAATGTAAAACAATATCTTTTTCATAAAGTTGTAGCTGAAGTATATAGTTGTACGAATTTAAATTTAGATTGCCGGTAATTTTATAACAAATCTTTTGAATGTACAGTGCATCTCACTAAACGGGCATTGTTCCTTTATTGAATTGTTTGAGCAAGTTAAATCAAAATACATGGAAACCATTCTTCAGTTGCAACAAGTAGGTAAAACATATAAAAGTGGCAATCAAACATTAGCGGTGTTAGAGCATATCAGTTTTTCTGCAGAAGCCGGCACTACTTTATCAATTATTGGTCCCTCCGGCAGTGGTAAAACAACGCTGCTGGGCTTGTGTGCCGGACTTGATCACCCTTCTTCCGGCAGCATTGTACTGCACCAGCAACGTCTCGAAAATTTAGATGAAGATCAATTGGCTGCCATCAGAAATCAATATGTGGGTTTTATTTTTCAAAACTTTCAGTTAATGCCTACATTAACCGCATTGGAAAATATAATGGTGCCATTGGAATTAAGGGGCGAAAAGCAGGTAAAAAAGCGTTCATTAGAACTATTAGATAAAGTTGGGCTGGCAGACAGGGGCCATCATTACCCAGCACAACTGAGCGGGGGCGAACAACAGCGCATTGCTATTGCCCGTGCCTTTGCCAACCAGCCAGCCATTTTATTTGCCGATGAACCTACCGGTAATCTGGATGCAGAAACCAGCGAAATGATTGTGAACCTTCTTTTCAATTTGAATAAAGAATCCGGTACTACATTGGTATTGGTAACGCATGATATTGAACTGGCATCAAAAACGCAACGTATTATTCGCCTGAAAGGCGGAAAAATTGAATCAGATGTAGTTACGGCAATGGTTGAACATTGATTTACCAACTCAAATATTGAAAGATGCATCTTAATCTGCAATCATGAATCAAAATACTTCACAAATAGTAACACATCACCCAAACAAAAACAGTTTCCGGCCGGGCTGGTTGTTGCGCATGGCCTGGCGGGATAGCCGGCGCAGCCGCTCCCGGTTGCTGCTCTTTGTATCTTCTGTAATTGTTGGCATAGCTTCCCTGGTAGCCATTTATTCATTGGGTAATAATTTGAATGATGCAATAAACAACCAGGCTGCGGCTTTGTTGGGCGCCGATGTTAAAATAACTTCTAATCAACCACTCACCCCCGCTATACAACAGTTGGTAGATTCTTTACGCCATAGCAGCAATTATTCGGAAGAAAGAAATTTTGCATCGATGGTGTTGTTTAAAAAAAATAACGGTATCCATTTGGTGCAGGTAAGGGCATTGCAAGGCAGTTTTCCATATTATGGCGCTTTGGAAGCTGATCCTGCCGCTGCGGGCATTGCTTTCCGCACACAGCAACGGGCATTGGTAGACGCCACTTTAATGCTGCAATATGGAGCAAACATTGGTGACTCTATTCAGGTTGGTACAGTCACTTTTGCTATTGCAGGAAAATTATTGAATGCCCCCGGACAAACCGGTTTTTCTGCTGCAATTGCCCCCATTGTATACTTACCCTTGCAATATATACAGCAAACCGGCCTGCTGCAAAAAGGCAGTCGCGTTAGTTATCAGTATTATTTTCATTTTAAACAAACAGCAAATATTGAAAAATGGGCTGAAGCAGTACGTCCCCGGTTGGAAGCCAACGATTGTGCTATTGAAACCGTTGAAACGCAAAAAGAAAATACCGGACGTACGTTTACTGATCTTACACGCTTCTTATCCTTAGTGGGTTTTATTGCTTTGTTATTGGGTTGCACGGGTGTGGCCAGTGCCGTGCATGTGTATGTAAAAGAAAAAGTAAATACCATTGCTGTATTGCGTTGTCTGGGTGTAAAAGCATCGCAGGCTTTTACCATTTTTTTGATTCAGATTATCGGTATCGGATTGCTGGGTTCTGCCATTGGTGCGGCATTGGGCATTGTTTTACAACAGTTTTTACCCTTTGTTCTAAGCGATTTTTTGCCGGTACACATCAGTACTGCCATCTCCTGGACGGCAGTAGGGCAGGGCATGTTGCTGGGAGTACTGATATCTGTTTTATTTGCACTCTTGCCTTTGTTGTCTATCCGCAATATATCACCACTCAATGCAATCCGAGTTGCTTATGAACCCACACAACGTAAAAATGATTTTTCCGGATGGTGGGTATATGTATTGATTGTATTATTTGTGTATGGCTTTACGTATGTACAAATACAGGAATGGAAACAGGCACTTCAATTTACAATCGGTATCGGTATGGCATTGCTGGTATTAACTGCCATTGCCCGATTACTGATGTGGATGGTACGGCGTTTTTTTCCTTCCTCGTGGAATTATGTTGTGCGACAGGCGTTGGCAAATTTATACCGGCCCAATAACCAAACTACATTATTAATGGTAGCCATTGGGCTGGGTACGGCTTTCATCAGTATCTTGTTTTTTGTGCAGTCTATCTTAATGAACCGGCTCAATCTATCATCCGGTACCAACCAACCCAATATTGTTTTGTTTGATATACAAAGCAGCCAAAAACAAGGCGTAGGCAATGTTGCAGCCACTTACCATTTGCCTGTAAATGCGTTTGTGCCTGTTGTAAACATGCGTGTGGCAGCATTGAATGGTATCAAGGCTGCGCAGGCTTTAACTGATACCAGCGGTAAACTGCCCCGTGGTTTATTCAGAAGAGAATACCGCGTTACTTACCGCGATTCATTAACAGCTTCTGAAAAAATAGTAGCGGGTAAATGGGTGGGCGTTGCCAACGGTAATGGCCTGCCGTATATTTCAATGGAAGAAAATTTTGCCAAAAGAAACAAAGTGCATTTGGGCGATACCCTTACATTTAATGTGCAGGGGGTACCCATGCCAACCATTGTAGGCAGCCTGCGACAGGTAAATTGGGGGGGTATGCAAACCAATTTTTTAGTGCTGTTTCCCAAAGGCGTGTTAGAATCTGCTCCGCAATTTTGGGTATTGCTCACCAAAGTGCCTACCCAACAGGTATCTGCGCAGTTCCAACAGGCTATTGTGCAGCAATTCCCCAATGTATCTATCATTGATTTGGCCTTAGTATTACAAATACTCAACGACCTTATCAGTAAAATTGGTTTTGTTATTCGCTTTATGGCAGGCTTAAGTATCAGCACCGGTATTGTGGTATTCATTGCATCTGTATTCATGAGTAAATACCAGCGCATACGCGAAACTGTATTGTTGCGTACCCTGGGTGCCAGCCGCAAACAAATATTTGCTATTATCGCATTGGAATATTTTTTCCTCGGTATACTGGCTGCCATTACCGGTATATTGTTAGGATTGGCTGCTGGTTGGGTATTGGCAAAATATACTTTTGAAACTGCTTTTCATCTGCAACTGTTACCCATTATCATATTGGTATTGATGGTTTGTTTACTGACGGTAGGCATTGGTTTAATCAATAGCTGTGGTATTGTAAAACGTTCTCCGTTAGAGGTATTGAGGAATGAAGTGTAGTGAATGGGGGTTGGGTGTTGGTCTATAGTCTTTGGTGGGTTACATTGTAAATCATCTATTCGTTATTGATTCAGGCATGCTTTACTGCAAATGATGCAATGGTTTGGTAAACTCAAAATAGACACAACATAACTTATTATTGTAATGGAACACACTGGGCTTTACAGCTTTTGATTGATGAACAAACTCAATGCTGATAAATAGTTTACAAAAACGGTGTACACGAACGCCAGCCTATAACGGTTTAGCAAAATTGGCGGTTCAGTGCTTTGTATCGACATTTGTAGTGAAAATCGCCATCTTCGGCAACCCGAATAACGTTATACTCCAATCATCATCTTCTCACTTCCACCTAAAACTATTCATCAGGTGTTTCATATCTTCTACCAAAAAGCGGTTAACGGGGGCTAATGAGTCTTGGTTGGGTGTGGCATCAAAGTAAAGGGCACCTCTTAAAAAATGATGGGTAGAGTCGGTTAAAAAAAACTGATTGGCGGTGGCTACATTGCCGCCTACTTTAAAAAATATACCATGTACGCCATTGGGGGTTACCATGAGCGAATCATCAATAGAATAGGCTTTTTCGCTGTGTTTGTTGGTAAGGGTAAAAGCATCATTCACCAATTTCTGAAAACTGTTGGGGCCAATAGCTTTGTAGCTTATATAAATGCGTCCGTTAAACTGCGGAAAGTCAATATTAATCCACCAGGGATTTTCCGTTTTTCCGCCAAAAAAAGTAGAGTCTTTTACCACCTGTGCATATACCGGATATTCAAAGGTATATGGATAGCCGGGCTGATTAAAAGTTTGGTATTGGTGTTGGGGAAAATTGATTTTATAGTAGCCCCTTGGTTTGGGTACAAAGGGACTATTGCAGGCAAAAGCGACAAAAGCAAAACAAGTAGCGATAATGGCTTTGTGTTGTTGGAAAAATGGCATGTTATTTGGGTATAAAAATGGTAAAACTACAGTTGGTCATCATCAGATACTTTACTGATGGTTACTTTAATTTTGTTGATTCTTGTTTTCTCTACTTCCAGCATCATAAAATCAAATCCGGGAATGGAAACCACCTGGCCTTTTCTGGGAATTTCACCTGCAATTTCCAATATTAATCCGGCTAATGAATCACTTTCTCCTTTTAATGCATCAAATGTATCAACCGGCAGTTGCATAATTTTGCATACATCATTAATCATGATTTTACCTTCAAAAATGTAGTTGTATTCATCTAATTTCCGGTAGCCGTATTCTTCCTCATCAAATTCATCTTTAATATCTCCGATAATTTCTTCCAGAATATCTTCTAAAGTAACAATGCCGCTGGTGCCGCCAAATTCATCTACCACAATCGCAAAATGTATGCGTCTGCTTTGAAATTCGCGTAATAAATCTTCAATCATTTTATGTTCATGCACAAAATAGGGAGGAGAGATGAGGCTGTGCCACTCGAATGTATCGGGTTCATTTAAAAATGGCAATAAATCTTTGGTTCTGAGTATGCCTACTACTTCATCTAAATCTTCTTTGTATACAGGCACCCGGCTGTAACTCATCTCGGCAACAGATTGCAGCAATTCATGAAAGTTGGTATTAAACTCAACGCCGTGTACTTCCAAACGGGCTTTCATGATCTGCTTCACTGTTATATTGCCAAATTTAATAATTCCTTTCAGGATGTTTTTTTCGTTTTCACTGGTACCCGATTTGGTAATTTCAATGGCATGGTATAATTCATCGCTGGTAATGCTGCCTGTTTTTTGGGCTAATCTTCTTTCAATAATATCTGAATATTTTACCAGCACATTGCTTAAGCGTTTGCAGATATAATGAATAAATTCAATGAGTGGTGCTACTTCTTTGGCAAAGCGAATATTGTTTTGCGTGGCCAAAATTTTAGGCATTACTTCACCAAACAATAATAACACGGCGGTTACAATTACTACTTTGATTAAAAATTCTATCCAGATATTGGTAACTAAAAATGCAGGGTGGTAATTCAGCAACCATTCATCAATACTAATATTGAAAATGATAATAATGGCTATATCAATAAAGCTGTTGGCAATGAGTAAAGAGGCCAATAATTTTTTAGGCTCGGTGAGCAGATGAATAATTTTTTTGTAGGAAGGATTTTGTTTGGTTTTGAGCAAATTGATGTCTTTTTGCTTCAGCGAAAAAAAAGCCGCCTCTGCCCCACTTACAAAAAATGAAATGACCAATAAAATAAAAAGCAAAATAATTAATGCTATACTGCCCTGCGGAATGGCTGCATTTAGTATGGTAAACGGATAAAATGCCGGGTGATGATCCAAAATAATTTATTTTAATGAATAAAAACAGGCTGTTTTCACAAATAAAGCACCTGACTTACAAAAATATCATTTTTGCGGTTGTAAAATCAATAGGGCATATTTTCTCCCGGATCGATCATCGGTGGAATATCTTCACCACCATAGCCTTCATGGTTGTCGGGATGATTGCCGGAATGCCCATCGGCACGTTTATCTAACATAATCAGATTGTCGCCCACCACTTCAGTTGCAAACTTTTTATTGCCTTCTTTATCTTCCCAACTGCGGGTACGCAATCTGCCCTCTACATAAATTAAACTGCCTTTGTGCAGGTATTTTTGCGCCAAATCGGCTAACCCACGCCATAAAACTACGGTATGCCATTCTGTTTGTGAAACGAGTTTGCCACTGCGGTCTTTATAGGTTTCGGTAGTGGCCAAAGGAAATTTTGCTACTCCAATATTCCCGTCTAATACCTGTAAATCCGGGTCTTTTCCCAAATTGCCGATAAGCATTACTCTGTTTACGCCTCTCATACTTTTGTTGTTTTGGTAAGTGAGATAGTTGTTCTTAAAATTACTGCTTTTAAACGATGTTCACAACGATTTTAAAATTAAACAATTATTTATTTTAAGCATCATAAGGGCTGTTAAATTTTTTCCTGATTGTTGCAAATGGCTATTCATTGCAATAATGCGTATTATCGGTAATAGGTTTCGTCTAAATAAAATAGTCCATTGCTGTGTTGCCAGTACCAAAACTTTTTTTTGTAAATGCAATAAGTACCTTTTAGGGAATGTAGGGTATAGGCTGGAGCTACATAAATGATTTTTGGCGGGATACTGTTAAAACGATAAAGGAGATTTTTGCGTTGATTGGGCGTAAATGCACGGGCAATTTGGGTATAATTTACCTGCTGGCCAATAGTGGGGGGAAATCTGTCTTTTGGTGTAAGAATATTGCCCATGCCATCCACCACAATAAATGCAGTCGGTGCAGGTGGTGCAGCAGGGCGTGGTGGGGTTTTAACCGGATTTGTTTTATAGGTGCAGGCTTGAAATGACAGCATCACTAAAACGAGGGCAATGATTGGCTTCATGGCAGGAATTGTTTGTTGGGTTCAAAAATGTAAAAACCATGCCATGATTAAAAATTGTGCCTGAACAAATTTGTACTGCCTGCTGATATTATTTTTTTATGAAGGCTGAAATGTAGTTGATATTGCCGTATCTTAACGTCAAAAAAATGAAAACATTTTTATTCATGTTGGTTATGTTAACAGGCGCTGTAATAACAGCACAGGCACAACAAACCACACCGGCAACAAAAGACACTACCGTAACTGAACTGATAGGAAAATACACTTTCCCGGATGGAAGTGTAGTAGAGCAAGTGGAAGTAACGTTTGATAGTACCGGACTAAATATGGTATCTGATGCAGGTACCTCGGTATTGCAGAAATTAGGCGTAGATTCATTTGCATTGGTTTCGTTTCAGGGCACTGCCGTATTTAAAAGGGATGAAAATAAAAAAGTTAAAACAGTCATTATTGATGCTGTGGGCTATCATTTAGAAGGCAAGAAAGAAGATACCGCTGCTGCTACACGCCCCGTTGCCCTGCTACCTGCCCTGCACAAACAATATGCATTGGCACCACTTACACGATAGCGCAAATAAAAACATGAATAAAAAAGGCGACAGGTATCACATCTATCGCCTTTTTGAGTATTGTTTATGCTAATGCTTACAAGCCCGATTCTATTGTAGCAATATAGTTGATTAAATCAGCCTGCGCAATGGTTTCCTGAGTGCCAGTAGCCAATTGTTTTACAGTGCAGGTATTTTCTTCCAGTTCCTTATTGCCCAGCATAATTACAACTGGTATGCCTTTCTTTTCAGCATATTTAAATTGCTTATCAAATTTAGCAGGCTCATGATATAATTCGCCACTGATGTTTTGTGCCCGTAAACTTTGTAACAAAGCAAAGGCACGGACGCTTTCTTCTATTCCCAAATTAAAAAACAACACTTTACTACCCTTCATTAATTGTTTGGGAAATAATGCAAGCCCCTCCATTACATCATAAATTCTGTCTACCCCAAATGAAATGCCCACGCCGGGTACCTTGGGTACACCAAATAATTCGGTTAAGTTATCGTAACGGCCGCCGCCGCCAATACTGCCTATGCTAAAGCCAATGGCCTTCACTTCAAAAATGGCTCCGGTATAATAGTTTAAGCCTCTGGCTAAGGTAACATCAATTTCTAACGGTAACGGATTGTCGGGCATTTGTCGGTTTAAAATAAATTGCAGGGCTTCAATACCTTCTTTACCCAGCGGGTGCTTGCCAATGCTGTTGGTAAGTGTTGCAATTTTTTCTTCATTACTGCCTTTTATTTCCAGAAAATGTGCAATGGTTTCAATTTGTGCTGCCGACAGGTTGCGTTGCTGTAATTCTTCTTTTACTTTATCTATTCCTATTTTATCTAATTTGTCGATAGCAACGGTTATGTCGGTTAATTTATCTGCTCCGCCACATATATCTGCCAAAGCTGCCAATATTTTTCGGTGATTGATTTTAATAACAATGGGCAGGTTCAGCATTTTAAACACATGAGCATATAAATGTGCCAATTCCACTTCATTCATGAGTGAGTTGCTGCCAACAATATCGGCATCGCACTGATAAAATTCGCGGTAACGGCCTTTTTGCGGCCGGTCGGCACGCCATACGGGTTGTATCTGGTAGCGTTTAAAAGGGAAAGTGAGTTGCCCATAATTCATGGCAACATAACGTGCAAAAGGTATGGTAAGATCGTAACGGAGTGCCCTTTCTGTAATATGTTTTGATAATTCATTTGGTTGTAAAAGATGATCTAATTCCGCTCTAATTTCATCAATATTTGAGGTGTTGATTAGAAGATCATAAGCAGATTTAGTATAAGTGTCATTATTTTCCTTTTTTATTGAGAATAGAAGGTCAATCATTTTTAAAGCACGTATTCTGGTTTCTTTGCTAAAATCACCATTGCTTAAAATCCTAAAAATTAGTTTATCACCCTCTTCTCCGTACTTCCCCATTAAAGTACTTAAGTTTTCCATTGCCGGCGTTTCTAAGGGTTCAAACCCATATAACTGAAAAGCTTGGTGTATGGTGTTGAAGATATAGTTGCGCTTGTATATGGTAGTGGCATTAAAATCACGGGTGCCCTGGGGCAAAGTAGGTTTATTCATGCGATGTTTTTATATCATTTTTTTAAGAACTGTATTTCTGAAGTATACTATCAGTAGCAGCATCTAACATTTGGTAAACAGTTATAAAATCATTTTCGGTACCAAACCAGGGGTCGGGTACTTCGGTATTGGAACCAGGAAACAATTCGTTCATAATAAATGCAGTTTTTGCTGCATCAAAATGTTTTTTGCTGATTTGTTCAACGGCTTTATAGTTATCCATGTCCATTACATAAATTTTGTCATAAGCCATCATATCATTGGCGGTAAATTGCCTGGCTCTGTGGTTGCTGATGTCAATGCCGTGTGCCATTGCTACTTTTTGCGAAAGCAGATGCGGTGGTTCGCCAATATGGTAATTACCGGTTCCTGCACTGTTTACTTCCCAATGTAAACCGGCTAATTGTACTTTATGTTGTAAAATTCCTTCTGCTAAAGGGCTTCTGCAAATATTTCCTAAACAAACCATCAATACTTTCATGCTTGCAAATATACATTGCCGGCAGCTTTTCACATTGCTTTGCATGGTGTGGGCCACTATGGTATTTACAATTGGATGGCATGTTGTACCATCCAAAAAGCCGGTCAATAGCACTGTTTTACTCGGGCATTTATGATGGCAGCGAAAAAAAGAATACATTTTTTTAACAAAATATGTTTTGTGGAATGTCAGCTTTTATGCTTCTTACAGCAAAAGAAACCGGGTTTTTTATGGTAATATTTTTGCACATTAAAAAAATTCTTAGAAAATTCTTAGAGGTTTTTAATGCATCGCAAAGGAATTATTCTATAAATTGCCCATCCCATACAGTATTAATTGTAATGAAATGGAGCAACCAATTAGAGAAAAGCATAGAAAAAACTTTATTTTTCTAAGTTCTGTGAGAGATATTTTTATGGCATTACTGTATTTGGGTATGTCTGTACTGCTTTTTGGAGGCAAATACTGGCAAATACCTCAAATTATGGTTTTAGGTGATGCGTTTTGTTATTTTTTAGGATCTGTTTGTTTGTTGTATGGTGGCTTTAGAATGTACAGGGGCATTAAGAAAATGTATTAACATGGTAATGAGCAGGCATGTAGTTTTTATTTCTTTTTTAGTTGTTTTGCTGGTTGCGTGTCAACAGCAGCAAAATAAATATGTCATTACCGATACCCCATCAAAAGGTACCATTCACATTAGTGTGGATGAAAGTTTTCAGCCCGTTATTGCGCAACAAATTAAAGTATATGAGTCATCTTATCCTGATGTGCATATTATTGCCAAATATGAGCCGGAAGTAGATTGCTTTAAAGATTTAATGAAAGATAGTACACGAATGATCATTGTGGCAAGAGGATTGAATAAGCAGGAAGATTCATTTTATTTAAATAAATTAGGTTTTAAACCTTTATTTGGTGTAATGGCATTTGATGGTGTTGCCGTAATTGTAAACCAAAATAATCCCGATAGTGTTTTTACCTTTAACGATTTAAAAGATATTTTATCCGGCAAAAAAAATGTGCCGGTTGTAATGGATGGCACCAATGCTACCAGTACGGTTCGGTATTTACAGGATACCTTATTACATGGTGCACCATTTGGTAAAAATGTAATGGCTGCCGGCAGCAGCGATTCGGTGGTAACCGTTATCAAGCAAATGAACAATGCCATTGGTTTTGTGGGCATTAGTTGGGTGGGTAATCCCAATGAACCCAAACAGGTGGCCAATCTTAAAAAAATAAGGCTGGGATTAATTGAATGCACCGCCTGCGGTGAAAAAGATGTTTTTGTGAAACCTTCGCAGGCCAGCATTACATACGGACAGTACCCGCTTACCCGGCCCATTTATTATATTGTAAAAGAAAATGCAGTAGCATTGGGTACCGGATTTAAAAATTTTATGACTTTGGAACGCGGTCAACTTATATTCAGAAGCGGTGGTTTAGCACCTGCTAAAATGGATTTGGTGAATCGAAAAAGTCAAATTGAGGAGTAAACAAACCACTATAAACTTAAAGCATGATGAAGAAAACAATTACTTTGCTAGTGGCAGCCTTTCTGGCTGTAAATGGATTGATGGCCCAGTCGATTGCTGATGGGATTAACGACTTAAACTCGTCATTCAAAGTTCAATCTGCCATTAATATTTTGAAGAAAAATTACGACGATAAGCCCAAAGATGTACAAGCCATTTATTGGTACGGTCAGGCTTTAATTGGCGGCAATGAAGTAACCAAAGCCCAAATGGATGCGGCGAAGGCTGTGTATCAGAAAGCTTTAACCGATGGTGTAAATGAGCCATTAATATGGGTAGGCATAGGCCATATAGACATGCTGGAAGGTGGCGATATCAATGCTGCCAAACAAAAGTTTGAACAGGCCATTACAGCTACAACGCCCACCAAAGGCAGACATAAAGGCGAGCCCAGTGTTGAAATTTTAGAAGCCATAGGCCGTGCCAATGCCGATGGAGGCAGCAAAATTGGTGATCCTAACTATGGTATTGAAAAATTAAAACAAGCCGCTGCATTAGATCCTAAAAATTCTATGGTGTATGTGTACATGGGTATCTGCTATCTGAAATTAGGTGGCGAAAATGGAGGTGAAGCTGTAAAAGCATTTGAGCAGGCTACCACCATTGATCCCAAAAATGTGTTGGCTTATTACAGAATTGGAATGGTATACCTGAGCCAGAATAATGAAGACTCTTTCATGCCGGCTTTTGGAAAAGCAATGGAAGCAGATCCTTCTTTCCCCGATACTTATCTGGCGTTGTTTGAATATTATAAGAACAGAAATGTAGATATGGCCAAAGCCAATTTGGACAAATTCATAAAATATGCAGATAAAGATCCGCAAAACGATTTCTATCTGGCAGATTACCTGTATCAGGCAGGTAAATACCAGGAATCATTGGCTAAAGAAAAAGAAATAGAAACCTCTTTAGGTGGTACAGACAAATTACCCGGATTGAATTTATTGTATGCCTACAACTATAATAAATTGGGTGATTCATTACAGGCCAAACAAAATATTGAACGCTATTTTACTTTAGAACCTACCGATAAAATTAAGCCTGCTGATTATGAACTGGCAGTAAAAATTTTCTCTAAATTCCCTGAAAATGCCGACGTTGCTGTTAAGTACATCCAATCAGCCATTCAGTCAGATACTTCTAAAGTGAATAAAATCAACTACATGACGCAGGCTGCAGATTTAATGGCGAAAGCTAAAAACTATAAAGCACAGTTAGACTGGTTATTGCAGGCACAAGCATTGAAAGGTATCTGGAGTGAATATGATTATTACAATATTTCCAATGTAGCTTATCAGGCAGCTGATTATCCCAAAGTAATGGATGTGGCGGCTAATTATATCAAAGCATTTCCCGATAAGCCACAAGGTTATTATTTTAATGTAATGGCAGCCAAAGCGCTGGATACCACTTCTAATCCGGGTATTGCCATTCCGGCACTGCAACAACAGATTGATTATTTGATGAAAGACAGCGTAAAAAATCAACGCTTCATCATCATCGACTATTATTACATGATGGGTTATTACAATGACAGGGCAAAAGATTATGAAAAGGCATTAGATATCTGTAACAAAATTTTAGAATTAATACCCAATGATCCGGATATGTTAAAAATTAAAGGCGCAATTGAAGGCAACATTAAAAAGCAAAAGCTGATGGAAGGGAAACAACCACAGACTGACAGCACCGGTACAAAGGGTGCAACGAAGAATTAATTCGTCAGGAAATACATTTTTAAATATAATAAAAAAGTTGCCGCTGTAAAAAGTGGCAACTTTTTTATTGAAGCAAGCCTGGAAACTCCAATTTCATAATTTAGTAGATTATTACGCTATTGACTTTAATTTTTTTGAGAGCGGGTAATATTAAAACAATTTTGAAAATACTTGTGGCATTATAAATTGCTGAATTCATCAAAAACAACAAAAGAATAGTAAGGGTTTATAAACAGACTGCCTTATTTTTGCATCTCATTCAAGAATGTTATGATAGGTTTTAGTACACTTCTTCAACTAAATCAGCTTAACAATACTGCTGAAAATTATTTCCCGATAGGCATTCAACTCATTTTCGCCATAGGTTTTGTGGCTACCATGATTGGATTGTCTGCCTGGGTAGGTCCAAAAAGAAAAACGAGTGATAAACTGGAAAATTTCTCCAGTGGTATAGCTAGCCATGGCAATGCCCGCCAACCCATGGCAGTAAAGTATTTTTTAGTGGCTATTTTGTTTGTACTGTTTGATGTAGAAGTAATTTTCTTTTATCCCTATGCAGTAAACTTTAAATTTCTGGGATGGGCCGGCTTTTGGGAAATTGTATTGTTTGTGGCTTTATTCCTCATTGGTTTTGTGTATATCATTAAAAAGGGAGCATTGAATTGGGAAGATTAATGGGAAGGAATCTTCAACTTAAAAGAAGTTGAAATGTTATATATGGTGCAATTTGTGCTTACTTTCTTTGAAAAATGGCAGGAGTGTAACAAATTAGCAGGATGTGGTAAGTGATGTTTTACAATCCTGAAAACCTTATTTTATCAAGCAAATTAAATGTTATTCTATGCGTCCGGTACGTTTTAATATTCATCCCAAACCAGCAGAACCCGCCAAATCTATTATTATGGGCGAGGCTCCGCAGGGATATAATGGAGAAGGCTTTTTCACCACCAAATTAAGTGAAGTAGTGGGATTAGCACGAAAAAACTCTTTGTGGCCATTGCCATTTGCCACTTCTTGTTGTGGTATTGAGTTTATGGCTACAATGGGTGCACACTACGATTTAGCTCGTTTTGGTGCAGAAAGGGTTGGTTTTTCTCCCCGTCAGTGCGACTTACTAATGGTAATGGGTACCATTGCCAAAAAAATGGCGCCTGTTTTAAGGCAGGTATATTTGCAAATGGCTGAACCCCGTTGGGTATTGAGTGTAGGTGCCTGTGCCAGCAGTGGTGGTATTTTTGATACCTACAGTGTGTTACAGGGTATTGATCAGATTATACCGGTTGATGTATATGTGCCGGGTTGCCCGCCCAGGCCAGAAGCTATTTTAGACGGGTTTATGAAAATTCAGGAATTGGTAGGTAAAGAAAGTATTCGCCGCAGAAACAGCCCGCAATACACGGCACTTTTAGAAAGTTATGGCATCCAATAAACGCCATTTATTGGCTTATTCATCAGGCTTTAAAGAAATCTGTAAACGCTTATAACAGTCATGGCACTAACCAACGAAATCATACAACAAAAACTTCAGGAAAAATTTGGCGATCAGGTGTCTAATTTTGAAACACCATTTGGTTTGCTCAGTTTTCAATCACCAAAAGAAATGAATTTAAAGATATTGCAGTTTTTGTATGAAGATGCAACACTTCAATTTACTTTCTTAACCGATTTGTGTGCTGTTCATTATCCGGATAATACCGGAAAAGAACTGGCTGTAGTATATCATTTACATAATTTAAAAGAGAATATACGCATCCGTTATAAAGTGTTTACCGGTATACAGCAACCCGATGTGTTTACGGCAACCAAATTATTTGAAGCAGCCAACTGGATGGAAAGAGAAACCTACGATTTTTTTGGCGTAAACTTTATCGGGCATCCCAATTTAAAAAGAATTTTAAATGTAGATGAAATGGATTATTTCCCATTAAGGAAAGAATATCCATTGGAAGATCAAACCAGAATAGATAAAGATGATGCCATGTTTGGCAGAGGCGGTTCAATTTATTAAATCCAATTGTAAAGGCAGTTCAAAACAACTGTCGGCAATTTAATTGAAATATTATGTTGGAAACAAAAGAGGTGCAACCACACCATGTAAAACTTCCGGATGGTTCCATTGAAAAATTAACCACCACCCTCAATCTGGGTCCTACACACCCCGCTACCCACGGTGTGTTTCAAAATATTGTTGAATTAGATGGTGAACGTATTGTATCGGCCGAGCAAACCGTAGGTTACATTCACCGGGCATTTGAAAAATTAGCCGAACGCAGGCCGCTTTATCAGGTAACACCCATTACCGATCGATTAAATTATTGCAGCAGTCCTATAAATAACATGGGTTGGCACATGACCTGCGAAAAATTACTGGGTGTAAAAACACCCAAGCGGGTAGATTATTTGCGGATTATTATCATGGAACTGGCCCGTATTTCCGATCACCTTATTTGTAATTCAATTGTGGGTGTAGACAGTGGTGCCTATACCGGTTTTTTATATGTGATGCAATACCGCGAATTGATTTATGAAATTTATGAAGAAGTATGCGGCTCTCGTTTAACCACCAATATTGGCAGAATAGGTGGTTTTGAACGCAACTTTACAGATACTGCTTTTCAAAAGTTAGAAAAATTTCTTCGGGAATATCCTAAAGTGCTAAAAGAGTTTGAAAATCTCTTTACCCGTAACCGTATTTTCATGGATCGCCTCCAAAATACCGGTGCCATTAGTACCGAGCGTGCTTTAAACTACGGTTTCACAGGTCCCAATTTACGGGCAGCAGGGGTTGATTATGATGTAAGGGTGCACAGTCCATATTGTAGTTATGAAGATTTTGATTTTGTAGTTCCCGTGGGCAGTACCGGCGATAATTATGACCGGTTTTTAGTGCGTAATGTAGAAATGTGGCAAAGCTTACATATTATAGAACAGGCCTACCAAAAAGTACAGGAATTTAAAGGAGCCGAAGCCGAAGTATTTCATGCCGATGTGCCCGAGTACTATCTTCCCGAAAAGAAAGAGGTATACACAAAGATGGAGGCATTAATCTGGCACTTTAAAATTATTATGGGCGAAACAGATATACCCAAAGGAGAAGTATACCATTGTGTGGAAGGGGCCAATGGCGAATTGGGTTTCTACTTAATTAGTGATGGTGGCAGAACACCTTATCGCCTACATTTCCGTAGGCCCAGTTTTATTTACTATCAGGCATACAGTGAATTAACAAAGGGTGGAATGTTGAGCGATGCCATTATTACCATGAGTAGTTTAAACCTCATTGCAGGTGAATTAGATGCATAAACACATAACAAACTAAAATATAGCGTTGTGGTACAATTTTCAGAACAGCAAATGCAGGAATTTAACCGTTTGATAAAGCGTTATCCGGAAGGCAAACAAAAAAGTGCGCTGTTGCCGGTATTGCATTTGGCACAGGAAAGCTTTGGCGGTTGGTTAAGCGCTGAAACAATGGATTATGTTGCCAATTTATTGCAATTAGAACCCATTGAAGTATATGAAGTAGCCACCTTTTACAGCATGTTTAATACCCAGCCCGTTGGGAAATACATGTTTGAGGTATGTCAAACCGGCCCCTGTATGCTGAATGGCAGCGATGATATAATCAACTATATCAAAGAAAAATTAGGTATTGGTGCCGGCGAAACTACGCCCGATGGTATGTTTACGCTAAAAACAGTTGAGTGCCTGGGGGCCTGTGGTTACGCACCCATGATGCAGTTGGGAAAACATTATCGGGAACATTTAACCAAAGAAAAAGTCGATGCAATTATTGAAGAATGCAGAAGCAATGCTGCATGCAACAATTAAAAGCATCATTTATTCACTTTTATTGTAATTACAAATGGGTGTAAAATTATTATTAGCAAAAGCGCATATTGAAGGCATCAGAAATTATGATGTGTATAGAAGAGAAGGCGGCTATCAGGCAGTTGAAAAAGCGCTGAAAACCATGACTCCGGAAGCCATTGTGGAAGAAGTGAAGAAAAGCGGTTTGCGAGGCCGTGGCGGTGCCGGTTTCCCTACGGGTATGAAATGGAGTTTTATTGCCAAACCCGAAGGCGTGCCCCGCCATTTGGTATGCAATGCCGATGAAAGTGAACCGGGTACTTTTAAAGACAGGTACCTGATGGAGTTTTTACCCCATTTATTAATTGAAGGCTTAATCATCTCATCTTTTGCTTTGGGGTCAAATGATACCTACATTTATATCCGTGGTGAATATGCCTGGATTGTAGGTATTTTGGAAAATGCCATTGAAGAAGCCAAACAAAACGGTTGGCTGGGTAACAATATTTTGGGCACAGGCTTTAATTGTAATATTTATGTACAACGCGGGGCAGGCGCTTACATTTGTGGAGAAGAAACCGCATTGTTAGAATCATTGGAAGGAAAAAGAGGTAACCCCAGAATTAAACCTCCTTTCCCGGCCATCAAAGGAGTTTGGGAACGACCAACTGTTGTAAATAATGTAGAAACATTGGCGGCAGTAGTACCTATTATTAATATGGGTGGTGAGGAATATGCCAAAATTGGTGTAGGCCGTTCAACCGGTACCAAATTAATTTCAGCCTGTGGTAATATCAATAAACCCGGTGTGTACGAAATTGATATGACCATTAGTGTAGAAGAATTTATTTACAGCGAAGAATATTGTGGTGGCATTAAAAACGGGAAGCACTTAAAAGCCTGTATACCTGGTGGTTCTTCTGTTCCAATTTTGCCGGCAAATTTGCTGTTGAAAACAGCAAAAGGTGAAACCCGTTACATGAATTATGAAAGTTTAAGCGATGGAGGTTTTGCTACCGGAAGCATGATGGGCAGTGGTGGTTTTATTGTGTTTGATGAAGACCAGTGTATAGTGCGCCATACTTATACTTTGGCCCGGTTTTACCGTCATGAAAGTTGCGGACAGTGTTCGCCCTGTAGAGAAGGTACCGGCTGGATGGAGAAAATATTGTTGCGTTTGGAAAAAGGAGAAGGTAAAATGAGTGATATAGATTTGTTGTGGGATATACAGGGAAAAATTGAAGGAAACACTATTTGCCCCTTAGGTGATGCGGCTGCCTGGCCTGTAGCGGCGGCTATCCGTCATTTCCGGGATGAGTTTGAGTGGCATGTATTACATCCGCAGGAAGCGCAGGTAAGAAATTTTGGTTTAGCATATTATGCCGACCCTATCCAGGTGCCTGCAGGTGCTTAAACCGGCCTTCC
>NZ_LUHG01000034.1 GCF_001623405.1 Hydrotalea flava | reverse complement strand
GAGCACTTCACTGTCAACCTGCGCAAAAGTTTGATAGGAGCACTCAGCTTCTATTTTGCATGTCACCGCCAATTGCGGCAACATGCTGTTACTGGCTGGGCTTCTATCTGTCCGAGTTGTTTTCATGTCCGTTCTCTTTTACCTTTTGTCCGCAGTAAGGGCAAACAACCCATAGTTTTTCAAGTTGGCTAAAACAACTGTCACAAGTTATAACTTTGTCAACAACAGCTTTTATTGGTAAAGTCGTCCTAACTGTGAATGCTTCAGGTATTTCTTTTAAAAAACTTGATTCATTCCCTTTTTCGGTAATTAAGAAGAGTTTGTCTTTGGCTCTTGTAATAGCTACATAAAATAATCTTCTTTCTTCTTCCATCAATAAGTCATGGTTAGCCTTTTTGATTACTTGAAAAATTCTGTCCTCAAGCCAAATGTCGGGAAAACCGCCACTTCCTTCTGTAAGTCCAATGATAAATACAACTTTAGCTTCAAGTCCTTTTGAAGCATGAATTGTTTTACCTTGAACTCGGATTCCTTCGTTTTTAAATCTGTAGAAATATGGTGAATACATTTTACTCCTTCTATAAAGGAATAAGATTTCATCATTGCTAATTCCGTCTTCGAGCAACTCTCTTACTTTATCAAGACAGAATTGTATGTTTTCTTCTTCGCTATTGCCTGAGTATACGACAATTTTATGTTCAGATTTCTTGGACGCCTGAACGTCTTTGTCAACTTTGAATTTATTGTTCTTAATTACCTCATTACTTGCCCCAACTATATTTTGAGTGCTACGATAGTTTAGATTTAATTTGATTGTCCTTGCGTTTGTGAAGTGATTTTCAAACTCAACAATGTAACTAACATTAGAACCCCTGAAACCATAAATGCCCTGCCAGTCGTCACCCACACAAAACAACTGTGTTTTGTCAGTTAGTAATAACTTTATTAACTCAACTTGTAAATTGTTTACGTCCTGAAATTCGTCAACAAGAATGTATTCATATTTATTCTTGTATTTGGTTGCAATGTCTTCGTGATTATGAAAAAGTGACGTACTTCTTGAAATTAAATCATTGAAATCAAGATAAGACTTGTCCGTGCAATAGTGAATATATTTTTTGACGATTGGTATTGCAAGTTCATAAAAGTGTCTAACTCTTTCATGTTGGTCCTTTCGGGCATTTTCCAAGACGAGGTCAATATCAATATTTTCAACCTTTATCATATCGGTAATTCGCATGATTTGTTGAACGAAATCTTTAACATCTTCTTGATAGCCGTGAAATTCTTCCTTGAAGTTGAGTGTAACAGTCTTGTGATAATTGGAAGGCAATCTGTTTTTTACAATTTTGTCTAGTGTATGATTAAATAAAGCCGAGTCTCTTGTCATACTGTCAAAGGTCTTTACAAGTAGCAAATTGCCTTTTTGAAATTGTTCTTCTTTATCCTTTGTGGAAAAACTTTTGTCGCTGATATGTTCAATGTAAAGATTTGCGTCTGGAATATAAAAGTCGGGGTGAAACGAAAAGTCTTTAACGTTCAAAAGTGGTTCATATTCATATTTTATACTGTGTCTGTAAAACCAATCTGCAATGAATTGTTCAGACTTTGAACGAACTTTTGTTCCATCAAGAGTTGTAAAGTATTTGCCGTCCTTTGGAAGAAATTTCGGGTCTACTTTCTTTAAGTGGATTTTATCAATTATGTAATCGAGGATATATCGTTTTAGTTGAAGTAAGTACTCGGTATCCTCACATTGCTCAATTAAGAGTTTATGAATTACCTCAAAGACTGTTTCAGGAGCAACGTGTTTTGAAAGTTCATCTTCTTCATCTTTTTTCTCGTCTCCAATTATTCTGAATTTATTATCAAACTCGTTTACTCCGTAGTTTCTTAAAATGCTATAGCAAAATGAATGGAATGTCTTTACTGTTAAGCCGTCAATCCATTTGTATTTTTTTTGTTGAAGGTATCTTTCTCTGTCCTTCTCTACCTTGCTTATTCTCTTGTCAAACAAAAGCTTTTCGTATTCTCCTGTATTGTCGGCTGAAATGATTAAACGGTCAATCATTTCATTTGTCGCATTTTTTGTGAAAGTGATTGCCAAAATGCTAGAAGGACTAACGCCTTTTTCTTCTATGAGATAAATTAGCTTTTGTAAAAGTGTTTTTGTCTTGCCAGAACCAGCACCTGCTAAAACTAAAAGACGTTTGTCTTCGCTTACAACAGCCTCATGTTGTCTGTCGTTTAATGCACTTAGATTTGTTTTTATAGTTGTCGTCACGTTAATCTGTTAGTTTAATTACGGTTTTGTCGTTTTTTAGCCTTGCCAGTAACGTTCTCGGGCTTTGCGTTCGGGCGGGTTTCGGAGCACAAAACTGTCAACCTGCACTACACTTGAATAGAGGCACAAAGCTCCAAGTTTGCACGTCAACCCGCCTGACGCAAAACCTGTGTTACCGGCTGCCCTTCTATTTGCCCAAGTGTAAAACATTATATCAGCTCTGGAATGTTTTATCTCTAATTTCTTTCAATTCTTTTTTGAGAGCAACAAAAGCATCAATCTCATTTTTCAAATCGTCTGATGTTGGCTTTACTGCTCCGAAAACATCACTATGTAAATGTGCTTCAATGTACCTACCAAGCAACCCTACTTTTTGAATGACTTTTTCTGTGAAGTCAGGATTTACAACAACTTCTCCCAATCTATCAACACTTACTCGTTCTTCAAATCTCAATACAACAGCTTTGAACAAATCAAAAATTATGAAGTATTCATAATTGGTTCTTAATGAGGCGAAGCCGTCTTTAAGAATTTGCTCTCTTAATTCTGGTTCAGCTATTCTTGATACCTGCCATGCTTCAGTTGCCTTCCTTACAGTCTTGTAATCACCTTCGGTTGCAGGGCTATTGTTGTTTGAAACTACTCCGACATGGTCTGAAATAGTTTCAATCCAATGGCATTGAAATGGTAGTCCGAAACCTTCGGAATAATTCTTTAAGAAATTTACAAAAAGTAAATCGTGTGTGAATACGATTACTTGTTTGTGGGCTGCAAGCCCAACAATTCTTTTTGCAATATCTGTTTTTCTTAAATGGTCAAGTGATGTAACTGGGTCGTCAAAAATTACTCCTGTGTTGCTTGGGTTCAACTGAATTTCAGTTAGGAAATCCGCTAATGAAATGGCTCTTTGTTCTCCTTCACTTAAAACTCTGTTTGCTGTCTGTCCAGCAACTTGCAGTTTCCTTAGTGTAGAAAGTTTGGCGTTACGTTGAACAATACGCACAACTTTGGGAGCATTCAATACATCACACTCAGCATTGAATGTGTTTGTGTAGTTGTCGGTAATATGCTCTGTGAAAAGTGCTCCTTGAAAAGTTGTAAGTGAGTTTGTTCTGAAAGCACTTGCTACCGCTTGCTCAGCTTTTGCTGCCCAATTATGAGATTTTACAAAAGTCAAAACTTGGTCTAATAGTTTGCTTAAAAGCAATCGGTCATTAAGCAGATTCAATTGAAATGTAAGCGATGCAATTTCCCTATCAGGATTTTTTGCAATCAACTCATCAATTGTGGTTTGAATATGCAGCGTGATTGGCTGAAACTCATTTGTGTTTTCTGCAAATTGTTTGGTGGGCAAATCCTTATTCAATGCTGTCAGATTCTTAATTAGGTTTTGTCTAACTGCTTCGGATTCTTTCACAATCACTTCCCATTTTTTTACAAGGTCAGGAGCAACTGTAGTTAAATATGAATAAAGTAAAATTGTGTCATCAAATTTTACTGGACTTAATCCTTTGAGTTCGCTTACTGCTTCTTTAATTCGCTGAATAATTCTGTTCAACTCTCTTTCCGCTTCGCTTTTCAAAAACTGCCAGTAAGTATCTACTAAAGTGTTTTCTTTTTCCTGAAGTGGTTGTAAGCAAAAAAGACAATTATCATTTTCAGAAGGGTAAAGAGGATTTCCATTTCGGTTTGCTTCAATTGCAGAAGCGTAGCTTCTTGCAGAAACAATAAAATCTCTCCACTCTGTGCTTCCGATTAAATCAATGTCATATCCTTCTAAACTTTTAATTCCTTGTTCTCTTGAAAGTGCTTGTAGCTGATGAAATGAGTCAATCAAATTCAAGTAGTAATTTATCTTTTCAGAAGTTAAGCAAGCAAGTATTGCTTGCTGTCTATGCATAAATTCTGAAATTTCTTGTTTGAGTTTTTCAAGTTCAGCAATTTGCTTCTGAATGTTTAATCCTTTCAACCTTTCTATTTCCGCTTTTATCCTTTCAAGTTCAGCCACATCTTCATCAGTAAAAGTTCCTGCCTTAATAATTGCTTCCTCATTTGAAGAAACTCCTAAGTTTAAAATGATTTCTTGAATATGGTTTGCGTTTGTAAATAGTGGAATGAATGTGTTGGTTGGACGGTTAGCCCTTATGTCTACAAATGCTTTTTGCTTTACTGCTTCAAAGAGTTGTAAAACCTTTTCAAAAAAATCAAAACCTGTCGGAATAAAGTTGAGTTGGTTGTCATTCTCTAAATGCACTCTCACACAAGTCGTATCAAAAACTGCAAACTGCGAAAACTCAGAGCTTGCTCTATCAGCAGGAAAAACTTTAGAATATGGCTCACCCGAAGTTTGAAAAACGAAACTGCAAGTGGGTTCGCCACTTGCAGTTTCGTCAAAAACATTATGCAAAATGTTTTTATCGCCTCTTGAAAGAAAAGCGTTATTTAGCAACCTTACATATCCTGATTTGCCTGCACCATTTGCGCCATAAACAACAGTCAAGTTTTCGTTTATCTCAATGGCTTGTCCATGCTGCAATCTGTTTACGTTTTTAATGTCCCTGATTAAACGCAATTTCAAATTACTTGTCGCACCTGCAACGGCTGTTGCGATTTCCGAGTAAATAATTTCTTCTCTTTCTTCTGTCTTTTCAATTAACTCCCAATCTTCTGAGAAAAGTTTGTATGTGGCGGAGGCTAATTCATCAGAAACACTGTCACCTTCAAGCAAGCGATTTCCCGAATACTGAAACCAGTAGTCTTGGTGCTTTAGCCAATTGATAATTTGATTCTTGAGAGGTGTTATTGTCATGCTATCTGTCCGTTAATTTTGCTCTGTCTTTTTAGGGTTGCCGGTAACGCCCCGGGCTTGGCGATGTGGCGGAATTTGAAAAACCGTCAGCCGGGAACAATTGCTGAATAAATATACAAAAGATTACAATACCACAAACAGCCCCAAAAAACCCCGTCAGCCTAAACTACAGCTGATAGATAACTACAGCCGAACTACTGCGTTACAGTCCGCCGACATAGTGCCAAGCCCATGTTAGCTGCTTTGGGAGTTGTGAAACAAGCCAACATAATCTTGTGCAATAACCCTGAAAAAATGGTTGCTGAAAAA
>NZ_LUHG01000103.1 GCF_001623405.1 Hydrotalea flava | reverse complement strand
GGTTTACGTTCGGTTCTGGCATAATCAAACGCCTGTTGCATGGTTTGGTAACTTTGCACAAAGTGTGCACCGTTACATTGTAGTTTATGCAAGCCTTTAAAACCATCGGCATATTCAAATGCATTCATGGCACGCACTTCGGGGATGGCAGCGCTAATACTCCAGCCATTATCCTGCACTAAATAAATAATGGGTAATTGTTTTAAAACAGCAAATTGCCAGGCTTCGCTTACTTCACCTTCGGTTACGCTGCCATCACCCAATGAACACAACACTACGGGCAATGGATTGACGTTGTTGGGCAATAAACCCTGTTGCAGTTGGTATTGAATAGCCTGTGCAATACCGGTAGCGGGTATTACCTGCATACCTGTAGCACTGCTTTGGTGCATTATTTTGGGTTTATCGGCATCGCGACTGCTGGGATGGCAGTAATAAGAGCGCCCACCCGAAAATGGGTCGGTGGCTTTGGCCAATAATTGTAACATTAATTGTTCGGGTTCAAACCCGGCAGCCATCATTAAACTATCATCTCTATAATAGGGACTGAGCCAATCGGTAGGTAATAATTGTAATCCGGCGGCTATTTGAATGGCTTCATGGCCTGAAGAGGTAGAATGCACATATTTAGTGATGGTTCGGTTTTCTTCATAAATGGCTGCCATAGAGCGGGCAGTAAACATAATGCGGTAAGCATTCAAAAGCAAATCAGTCGTTAGCATATTTTTCCTACCGATACGAACTGTAACGGTACTTATTTTATGGTTAATTCAAACATCTTTTCTTCACCCAGAAATCCGGTTAATTCATCGCCCACCACACATTCGCCCACACCGGCGGGTGTACCGGTAAAAATTAAATCGCCAATGTTGAGTGAGAAATAATTAGAGATATGGGCAATTAAATAATCAACCGAATAAATCATTTGCGAAGTATTGCCTAATTGAACCTGTTCGTTGTTTTTGTAGAGAGAGAATTCAATGGGTTGCTTCATCCTATCTTTTTCAACAGGCATCCATTTACCCACCACAGCCGATTGATCCCAAGCTTTGGCCTTCTCCCAAGGTAGTCCTTTTTTCTTTAATTCGTTTTGAATATCGCGGGCTGTAAAATCAATACCAACGGTTATTTTATTGTAAAAATGTGGTGCATCTTTTTGTTTAATGTATTTACCATTTTTGGAAATTTGAAATACCAATTCGGCTTCATAATGTAATTCATTGGTAAATTCAGGATAATAAAACGGAACATTGGTTTGTAGCAAAGCTGATTTTGGCTTCATGAAAATAACCGGTTCTTCCGGAATGGCATTTCCCAATTCTTTGGCGTGTTCTGCATAATTTCTACCTACACAAAAAATTTTCATACTCCTGTTAATTTAGGGTGACTTTGCAACATACTCTTCGCCGCTTATCCAATCAATATTGCGAATTTACTTAAATCGAGGTAAAGTTTTTCCTATTTGGTTTAAAAATGATAAGATTAGGAGATAAACTTATAGCTGTTAGCCATATTCATTGTTTTTTCTATACCCACGGCAGCAAATTGTTCGATGATTTCTACGCATTTGGCAATTTTTTGTTGCACAATGGGCTGTTCATTGGGCAGCCATTTGTTTAACACAAATTGGGCCTGCATGCCTTTGGGATAGTTGTTACCAATGCCGAAACGCAATTTGGGGTATTGATCAGTACCAATGGTAAGTTGAATATCTTTTAATCCATTATGGCCTGCCGGACTACCTGAAGCACGTAAACGAATGACATCTAAAGGCAAGGCCAAATCATCTACAATGGTTAAGGTTTGTTCTATGGGTACAGCCGTTTTATCGAACCAGTATTTAAACGCCTTCCCACTTAAATTCATAAACGTGGTGGGTTTTATACAAACAAACAAATACCCTTTCCATTTTACTTCTGCTTTCAATGCCAGGCGGTCGGGCATAAAAAAGCCGCCATGTTTTAATACAAAAGCATCTACCACATCAAAGCCAATATTGTGGCGGGTATGCATGTATTCCGGACCAATATTGCCCAGCCCTATAATTAAATATTTTTTCATGTATTTATTCGTTTAGCATTGTTTGTCTGAAATATGCATCCATTCTGTTGGAAATAAAACAGTTCAGCAAAAGCATTTATGGCTGTAAATATATTGAGAGCGTGGTTAATTTAGGGTCAAAAAAAATCCCCCGGCAAATACCGGAGGATATATTTGGGTTGAACCTGAACCTTATTTTTTGGCAGGAGCTGCAGCTTCTTCCTGTTTCAACTGGCGTGTCATAACAACCGATGCGATAGGGATACGTGGAGAGTTTAAAATTTCCATGTGTTCAACTTTTACATCTTCTACACGAATATTGCCGTTTAATTCCAAATTGGTGATATCTACTTCAATAAATTCACGCAGGTATTTAGGCAAGGTTTTTACTTTCAGTGCCTTCATTTTAATCACCAATTTACCACCACCTTTTACACCAATAGAAGTACCGGTAAAATGTAAAGGTAAAGTAGCAATTACCTTTTTATTGTCCTGCAGTTCTAACAAATCAATATGATCTAATGAATCATTCACCCTGTCAAACTGCATATCTTTTAAAATGCAACGGTAGGTTTTACCGTCAACTTTCACTTCAGCAATTTGAAATTCTGCTGTGTACACCAAGTCTTTAAATGCCTTTACAGGCGCAGCAAAATTAATTTCTTTTTCGCCACCGTAAATTACACCTGGCACCATTTCCTGAGAGCGAATTTGTCGGGTGGCTTTTTTCCCGGTTTCGGTCCTCAGTTGTCCTTCGATTGTAATTGTTTTCATTGTTTTTTTGTTTTAATGACTACGCATTTTTATGGTAATGCAGCCATTGTGAGATAATTTTTTGGACGGCAAAGGTAAGGGAATACAACTTAAAAAAGCACCCGCCTATAAAATTTATGGTTGGCCGGTGCTTTGAAACGTTTTCAGGTATTTTATTTGCCTTTACACCCTTGTATTTCTAAGTTGAGAATGAATGAACAGGCTGGTAATGCTTTTATTTTCATACGCATTGCGAATAGCAATAGCAAATAAATCGGCTACAGAAAGTACTTTTATTTTTTGGGTATTGGGGTTGGCCAAAGGAATGGTATCGCAAACCACCAATTCTTCCAGTTCACTGTTTTCAATATTTTGATAGGCATTACCACTTAAAACCGGATGGGTACATAAGGCACGCACACTGGTAGCACCTTTTTCTTTCAGCAGGGCTGCTGCTTTTGCCAAAGTACTGCCGGTATCGCAAATATCATCAATTAAAATAATATCTTTTCCGGTAACATCGCCAATTACCACCATGCTGGCTATTTCGTTGGCACGTTTGCGGTGTTTATCGCAAATTACCATTTCGGCGTTAAAATAGCTGGCAATTTCGCGAACTCGGTTGCTACTACCCACATCGGGCGATGCAAAAGTGAGGTTATCTAACTTCAGTTGTTCTATATACGGAATAAAAATGGCCGAACTGTCTAAATGATCAACCGGTATTTCAAAAAAGGCCTGGATTTGAGGTGCATGTAAATCCATAGTAATAATGCGGTTGGCACCGGCAGCTTCTAACAGGCTGGCTATTAATTTGCTGCCAATGGCCACTCTTGGGCGGTCTTTCCGATCCTGCCGGGCATAACCATAATAAGGAATAACGGCAATAATTTTATAAGCGCTGGCTCTTTTAGCTGCATCAATCATTAATAACAATTCCATCAAATTATCGGCCGGTGCAAAAGTGCTTTGTACTAAAAAAACATAATCGCCCCGAATACTTTCTAAAAAAACAGGCTGCATTTCGCCATCACTGAATTTTTGAATATTTACTTTTCCGAGCGGAGCGCCAAAACGTTGTGCAATTTTTTCTGCTAATTTTTGCGAACCGGCACCGGCAAAAACTTTAACTGAAGGATTCATAATAACTGGAATGAGTTGCGAAGATAACCATTCAACCAGGAAATGAAAAAACAGGATTTCCGCATTTTGTGAACAAAGTTTATTTTTATAATACATAAAAAATTATCTTCATTCACATCAACTGCTTATGGCACAAAACAGTATTAAACAATGGGCTGTAGATGACCGCCCCAGAGAAAAAATGTTATTGAAAGGATGCGGTGCATTAAGTAATGCAGAGCTACTGGCTATTTTAATGAATAATGGAACTGCCAATACATCTGCATTGGAATTAGCCAAAACTTTGTTGCATGCAGTCAACAATAATTTAACCCGATTAGCGGGGATGAGTGTACCTGAAATACTCCAATTAAAAATTAAAGGAATAGGGCCTGCAAAAGCAGTAACCATTGTTGCCGCATTAGAGTTAGGCATTAGAACCCATACATTCCAACAAAAAAAAGCATGTGTTATTACCAGTAAAGATGCCGCCGATTATTTAAGGGCACAATTGCAACACAAAACCATTGAGATGTTTGTAGCCATTTATTTAAACCGTGCCAATAAAATAATACGGCATGAAGTAATTAGCACGGGCGGAATTACCGGAACCGTTGCCGACCCTGTTTTCCTCACTGGGACACCCTAAAAGTTGAATATTTTAGCCAGGATTCGATGTTCTTCTGTTAGTATTAGTTTTTTTCTGATGATTTGTTTAGATGTAGGTAACATAATTTCAATTTCAAAAA
>NZ_LUHG01000053.1 GCF_001623405.1 Hydrotalea flava | reverse complement strand
CAATGGTCATTAGTTAATTTTATTATTTTTAACTTATTTTCTTCCTAACCCGGCAACTGCCGGGTTTTTTGTTGGGGTGGGGAAAGGTTTATAAGATCATATAAGCTCTTAGCTTCAACAACTTTTTTAATAAATGCCTCTCTTAAATAATCAAAAATTCCTGCCCGTCTTTTCTATTTAAATCCAAATAAAAAATTTCATCTACATTAATTTGAACTTTAATAATTGCATATTTATTATATAAATATCCCATTTTATGTTTATTCCATGCTTCAGCCTTTGCCCATTTTTCACTACTGACATTGGGTGTTGGCGGTAATTCCTCAACAAAAAAATAGGCACCATCCCCTAACAAATGTTGGTCGCCCTTAAACACTTTAAAGCCAGACTTGATAATTTCTTTCGAACTTTTTTAAATCAGTACTATGAAAGTCCTCTAATATTTTATTTCCCACAGAGTAAAAATAAATAATGACTATCAACTAAAAAAACATGGCAATAGCTTAGGCCGGATTGTTATTTCAAAGTTTTGGGATGTATGTATCTGCTGCACTTGAGGTTCACTCATTTTTAGGAACGAATGACACGAATGAACACGAATTAAAAAATTTACGTGCCTATTTCATGGTGTTGCAGGCAGGTACATGGAGGGTACGCCTTATAATTTGACAGTTCCATTAAAAAGGTAAATTTGATGTATGAAAGTTTTGACGCAACAAATACCAGACAACGTGGGTATGGTTTTAGATGCCAAAATTGTATTGCTAACTCTTAAAACCGCTTTTTGGGGAGATAAGAATGCGGTATAATACGTTGGTTTCATAAAAATATTATATTACTACCCGGCCATGGCCGGGTTTTTTATTGCTGCTGCTTTGTAAGTCCCGGTATCCCTCCAACAGTTTTCCTCCAAAAAAATTTTCGTGAATTCGTGGCAACTAAGGATGGTATTTGTGGTTTCATGCAAAGGACACAAAGTTTGCACGCAAAGCCCACAAAGGGAAGCTTACACACCTATCAGGGTAATCATTGAATCCTATAAATCATCGTTCAGACCCTATTCGTGCATTCGTGGCAATTAATAAAAGTGTTGGTGGCACGCAAAGCCCGCAAAGGTTTTTCGCCAAGCCCGCAAAGGTGGTCTTACATCGGGAAAATGTTGTTGAACATTTCGCAACAGCACCATCTGTGGAATCTGTGCTATGCATTGCTAGCCACGAATAACACAAATGTGCACGAATTGGTAGGGAAGCTTACCGCATCATTCGTACCAACCGTTTCATTATATGTCAACAATGGTTTTCCAGGAAGCAATTTGTATTTGTTGATTAATGTTTTTATTTTCTTCGCCTCCATATATTAAAATTTTTTGTGCTTGTGGATGATATTTATCCCAATAATATAAACCCCGAAGCATGCCGGTATCCCATTTTTTACTTCCTTTTATTTCAATAGCCATATCAATCCCATTTTTTTCAAATACCAGATCAACTTCATTGCCTGCACTATCTCTATAAAAATGTAGGTCATCGGGTAATCCTTCATTGAGTCGGTTTTTTTTAATTTCAGATATCACCCAATTCTCCATAATAGCGCCATAGGCAGCATGTTGCTGTAATTGTGTAGCGGTTCTTATTTGTAATAAAAAGCACAAAAGCCCGGTATCATAAAAATACAGTTTAGGGCTTTTAATAATGCGTTTGCCGGAATTGTTATGCCAGGGTGGTAATAGGTATATAATAAAACTGGTTTCTAATAAACCTAACCAGGATTGAATGGTTTTGTTATCTACCCCAATAGCCGATGCAAAGGTTTCGCGGTTTAATAATTGTCCGGCATGCGCTGCACATAAATATATTAGTTTAGTAAATGCGGCTAAGTTGCCAATGTTTTTTAATAATCGCACATCTCTTTGTACATAGGTTTGCAAATAAGAAGCCAGCCAAATATGGGGCTGCAATTGTTCATGCCATATTTCAGGATAACCACCGGTTAAAATAAGTTGTTGCAGGGAATATTTTTTTTGTTGGAAGGCATGCGTTTGCGATAATTCAGCATAACTGAAGGGTAATAAAGTTAAATACCCCGCTCTTCCTGCCAGCGATTGAGACATCTGTTCCTGTAATAAGAAATGATTAGAACCGGTTAGTATAAACTGGCCGCGAGCCCGGTTATTGTCTAAAATTTCCTGTAAATACCTGAAAAGAATCGGCAATCGTTGCACTTCATCCAGAATGGCACCACTGTTATATTGTTGTAAAAATGCAGCCGGATTTTCTTCGGCTTTTGTCTGGGTATCCGGATTTTCAAAATTTACATAAGGCCGCTTTTTAAACAGCATTTTACTTAATGTAGTTTTACCGCTTTGCCGGGGCCCTGTAATGCAAACTGCTCTAAATTGTGATAAATACAATTGCGCCTGCGGTAAAATAGCCCTTGGTATCATGGATTCCATTTTTGCAAAAATATGCAAATTTGGAATTGGATTCCATTTTTGCAAAAATATGCAAATTTGGAGTGGTGATTAGTCGGGTACTAGGAGGTTGGGTGGCACGCAAAGCCAGCAAAGGGTTTTCGCCAAGGGCGCAAAGGGGAGCTTACATAGGAAGATGGGTGGGATATAGTTTTCTGAAATATAGGCGTTTGTGGAGACACTTCGGGTACCCGAGTAAGAACAATACATGGGGAGTAATGCCGCTTGTTGCTTCCGCAAACGGCTATCCGTTAGGCACCTATCAGGGTAATCATTGAATCCTATAAATCATAGTTCAGACCCTATTCGTGCATTCGTGGCAACTAATAAAAGTGTTGGGTGGCACGCAAAGCCGGCAAAGGTATTTCGCCAAGGGCGCAAAGGGGAGCTTACATAGGAAGATGGGTGGGATATAGTTTTCTGAAATATAGGCGTTTGTGGAGACACTTCGGGTACCCGAGTAAGAACAATACATGGGGAGTAATGCCACTTGTTACTTCCGCAAACGGCTATCCGTTAGGCACCTATCAGGGTAATCATTGAATCTTATAAATCATAGTTCAGACCCTATTCGTGCATTCGTGGCAAAACGAATTGGTTGTTAGGTATTGGGTTGCTAAAAGGTGGTGATGGGGATTCTTTACTTACCGAAAAGCATGCGCTTGTGGTTCGTGCCCAATTGAGTTATTCGTGGCAACTTATTCGGGTGTTGGGTGCTTGGGTATGGGAGTAGGTGGTTAATACCATACAATAAAATTATAAAATGTCCAGTTTTTTTGTTAATAAACTGGACAAATTTATTAACTTTACACAACTTAAAAACATGAAAACGGCTGATTACATAGCATTTGTCATAGATAGGCTACCCAAGGGCTATGTATTCACCTATGCTGACTTTATTACAGAGGTGAGCCAAAAGGAAGCGGTCATAAAAGCCCTGAACCGTATGGTGGCTTCGGGCAAGATTGCCAAACTATCCAAAGGTAAATACTACAAACCCGAAAACACCCCCTTTGGCAACTTACAACCCAATCAGGCTCAGGTTGTAAAGGATTTGTTGGAAGAAAATGGAAAAACAACCGGTTATCTCACAGGTTACAGCATTTACAATCAAATGGGCTTCACCACACAAGTAAGTAACATGATACAAATCGGAAAAAATCAAGTCCGCCCCAATTTTAAAAGAGAACGCTATACCATTTCATTTGTAAAGCAAAAAAATACCATCACCAAAGAGAACATTCCTTTGTTGCAGTTACTGGATGTTATTCGCTACATCAAAAAAATACCTGATGCCAATATCAATACATCTTGTAAAAGGGTTTTAGCTATCATCAAAAATCTTTCTGATAAAGAAATCAACACCTTGGTTCGCTTGGCTTTAAAATATCCACCGGCTACCCGAGCTTTATTAGGAGCATTGTTAGAGCAATTGCAACAAAAAAAAGCAGCAGAACCGCTTTTCAAATCATTGAATCCCATTACTAAGTATAAACTGGCAGGTGCAGCGAAAGCAATAACCACCACCGAAAAATGGAATATTGTATGAGCTTGCACTACAACAAAAAATTATTTTCCGATACCTTGAGGGCAGCTTCGCAGCACTTGGATATTAAGTTGGAATTTGTTGAGAAAGATTATTGGATAACATGGGTGTTAAGTAAATTGGCAATATGTAAGTATACAGATCAGGCTGTTTTTAAAGGTGGTACCTCGCTATCAAAAGGCTATAATTTGATAGAACGTTTTTCTGAAGATGTAGATATTGCACTCTTAAATTCCAAAGGAAAACCCGGTAATGAGATTAAAAATATTCTTCGAACAATTGAAAAACAAATAACTGTTGATTTAACAGAATTGCCAATAGAAGGTATAACAAGTAAGGGGTCAAGGTTTAGAAAATCTGTTTTTAATTATGTTACAATTGAAAGGGGGAATAGTAATAATAAACTGATTGTTGAGATTAATTCCTTTTCTAATGCTTTTCATTATGAAAGGCTCCCCATTAAGAGTATGGTGTTTAATTTCTTGATGCAGACAGCCAATGAAAATTACATAGAGCAATACCATCTCCAACCCTTTTATGTGAACGTATTGAACAAAGAACAAACGCTTTTGGAAAAAATGGCGTCTTTAATCCGCTTTTCATTCAGTGAAAATACAGTTGAAGGTATTTTAGAAAAAGTTAGACACTTTTATGATTTATATTATCTAATGCAAATGCCTTCTTGCAGAGAATTGGTGGCTTCAGTTTCATTTAAGAAAAAGATTGATACTATATTACTGCACGATAAGGAAATATTTAAGGTGCCAATTGGCTGGCAATCTAAATCTGTCGCTGAATCACCGTTGATAACAAATTTTCCAACTATTTGGAAACAACTCAAAGCAAAATATCAAACTGAACTATCTGCTTTAGCTTACAGGCCTATTCCTGATGAAGCTGATATAGCGAAATGCTTTGAGGAATTAATCAAAACAATAAAATGAATTAGATTGAAGCCAAATGATACAAACGTTTACCGATTTGTTGGTAATAATGCAACTACTTAAAGGAACGCGATTGAATGATGGAGGAATAGGTAAAAGGACTTTGAAAGCTGCAACAGATTTTACTCAGATTTTGAATGAATGGGTTGGAAGTTTCACGCAAAGTACGCAAAGTAATTTCGCCAAGGGCGCAAAGGGGAGCTTACATAGGAAGATGGGTGGGATATAGTTTTCTGAAATATAGGCGTTTGTGGAGACGCTGCGGGGACCCGAGTAAGAACAATACATGGGGAGTAATGCCGCTTGTTGCTTCCGCAAACGGCTATCCGTTAGGCACCTATCAGGGTAATCATTGAATCCTATAAATCATAGTTCAGACCCTATTCTTGCATTCGTGGCAAAACTTCTCGGTTCATCAAATGATAATCACCCAAAAGAACCATTTTTGGGGATATTGTAACTTCTCTTTCTTTTGTTCGTTTCACTCAAAAATACATCAATGGCCAAGTCGTTCCTGCAATTATTGGTATTAATGGTGATAGGCGCTGCCTGCGTATGGGCAATGAAGCAGTGGGGCAGTTCTGAACAGTGCACACAATGCAACATTCCGGTACAACATTCCGGGCAACCTGCTCCTGACCACTATTTTCGGG
>NZ_LUHG01000090.1 GCF_001623405.1 Hydrotalea flava | reverse complement strand
CAAATGTCCGGCAGCATCTGTACCATTGGCATATCTGCCGGGGCCATAATGGGCAGGGCCAATAGCTAACAATCCCTGTTGCTGCAATAGGAGCGCATGTTCAGGCGTAATTAATGCGTCGGCACCTTCTAAACTGATGATAATGCCAATGGCTTTCTGTTGGGTGGGGATTGTATCAGTTACCCATACCGTTAGGTGTTTCTGAAGTTGTTGTTGATTACGAATAATGGTTAATTCACCGGCGGCTTCCATTGCTTGATACCAGGCTAACTGGCCTTGTATTTGTGCCCAGGCTTGTTCAGGCGATGCCCATCCGGGTAAAGGTTGGCCCGGTAATTGAACCCGTCCAATTAAAGTAGCCACTACCAAACCAATATTACCTGACCTTAATGCCGGTAATGAAACAGTACCTTTACCACGGTCGGGTTTATCGGTTAATCCTGTTTCCGTTGCTCGAATATGATGCACCGGCATACGCAGATCGCGATTCCATTCCATGGCATTCATACTTAAATCAAGATGGGCATCTATTAAAATCATGGCAATTGTTATAAAGTATTAAAGGGTAATGGCTCTGTCTCTTGCTATTACTTTCCACGAAGTGGTTACTGCATTATTTTCTACTACCTGCAAACTATTGTATAAAGCAACGGTAGGGCATATATGTATGGGTATGGCATACAGTACCTGTCCGGGTTTGTAGGCAGTTGGATCTGCCACTTTTAAAACCAAATGTTCTTCACTTTGTGCAAAAGGCCTGGCATCAGGGGCATTTAAAAAAACCACTCTTGGAAAAGGGTTTTCAGCAGCTACTGATTTATGACCCAAATCGGTGGTAATGGTCTGTGAATCAATGATGGAGATGACTCTTGTTATTAAAACGGCAGCCCATTGAAAAGGCTCTTCAGGCATCAGTTGTTGGTAACCGGCATCCCAAAATATAAAGGTACCCGGACTGCATACCACATTCTTCCTTTGTGCATGTGCCGCAAAAGTTGCAGACCCGCCTGCAACAATGGGTAATGGTATTTGATATTGTTCCTGCAATGCCCGCTGCATGGCTGCAACAGGTGCAAATGCTGCATCACTTTCCTGCTTTCTTTCTTCAAAACTTTGTTTTCTGATATGGCCATCATACACATGTAAACCCATTACCGTTAGGTTATTCACTTGCAATAATTGCAGCAATAATTCCGGAACTGTAGCAACGGGTGTACCGGTTCTGTTCATGCCATTGTTTACATCAATATATAATTGGGCAGAAATATTGGCTTTTGCATGTGCTGCAGCAATTTCCTTTGCGGTAACAATATTGTCGGTTAAGCAGGCAAAAATACATTGGGGGTATTGTTGTTGCAATGCCACCCATCTCTGTATTTTAGGGCCAATGGGTTGATATGCCAGCAAAATATCCGGTGCATTTAATTGTGCCAGCATTTCGGCTTCAGCAATGGTAGCACATTTAAATTGAGTGATGCCGGCCTCCATCATCGCTTTACATACTTCGGGTGTTTTATTGGTTTTTACATGCGGTCTGATTCGTTCAGTTTGGTGGTGCACCCTTGTTAATGCTGACTGAATATTCGCCAGCATTTTTTCTTTATACACCAATAAAGCCGGCGAATCAACCGTATCAATATTTTGAATACTATACCATTCCATTCTGAAATAATTTTATTGTGAAAGCAACTTATGCCAGTTTAAACATCGCTTCAATTTCAACAGGTATATTATCCGGAAGGGTTGCCATGCCTACTGCACTTCTTACGCCAATGCCTGCATCGTTACCCCATATTTCAGCAAACAATTCACTGCACCCGTTAATAATGAAAGGGTGTTGGTGAAAATTGGTGGTGGTATTCACCATTCCCAATACTTTAATCACTCTTTCAATTTTGTTGAGTGTTCCCAAATTGGCACGCAATGTTGCCAGAATGGCCAGCCCAACCTGTCGGGCAGCAGCTTTTCCTTCATCCGCCGAAATGGCTTCACCAATTCTTCCAGTCATAAATTTGCCTTTGCTAATCAAAGGGCCATGGCCTGATACATATACATAATTGTTGTCAATTAAGAAGGGCTTGTATACACCAATAGGATCGGGTGGCGGAGGTAAAACAAGGTTCAATCTTTGTAAATTTTCTTCCGGAGTCATTGTATTGTTTTTGCAATAAAGTTAAACAGATTGGGATGATTGTGGATTGAAAATATACAGCAATGAAAATCAGACTTGTAGTGTATTGTTCATTCGGTATTGGCAGCCGAAATACCGGTGTGAACGGGATTTTAATGGGCTATAAGTATTCGAATGTATAAAAGTCTGTCTTTTTTAATAGGATGAAACAATTAATTGTATATTTTCATCAACAAAATTGATTGAAAAATGACATTGGTTCAGTTAGAATATATTGTGGCTTTAGATACACACCGGCACTTTTCAACAGCAGCAGCAGCCTGTTTTGTAACACAACCTACACTCAGTATGCAGATACAGAAATTAGAGGAAGAACTGGGCGTAAAAATTTTTGACAGGAGTAAGCAACCGGTATTACCTACGGAATATGGTATGGATATTATTCAGCAGGCCCGCAAAATTCTTGCAGATCGGGATGTGTTGCTGGAAATGGTGGATGCCAAAAAAGGCATTATTCATGGGGAATTGAAAATTGGTATTATACCCACACTGGCGCCTTATTTATTGCCCTTATTCATTCATGCGTTTACCAGAAAATTTGCAGCGGTAAAATTGCAAGTGAGTGAATTTACCACCGACCAGATTATACAAAAACTAAAAGAAGGCAGTATTGATGTGGGTATTTTGGTTACACCGCTGCATGAAAAAGGGATTAAAGAAGAACCTTTGTTTTATGAAGAAATGCTGGCCTATGTTTCTAAAAATAATGAAGTTTTTAAAAAAACGTATGTGTTGCCGAAAGATATTGATCCCGGCAAACTTTGGCTTTTGGAAGAAGGCCATTGCTTCCGTTCTCAAATATTAAATTTGTGTGAACTGAGAAAACCCGCTGCAGAAGGTGGCCATTTTGAATATGAAGCGGGTAGCTTAGAAACCCTGCGCCGCATGGTTGATTTATACGATGGGGTAACCATTTTGCCTGAACTGGCTACTTTAGATATGAGCAGCAAACAACTAGCTTGTCTCCGTTATTTTAAAAGTCCTGCACCCGTTCGGGAAGTTAGTATGGTAACCCACCGGAATTATGTAAAACGCCGGCTGGTGGAAGTGTTGAAACAGCAAATAGAATTGGCCATTCCCGATAAAATAAAACAAAATAAAAAAACAAAAGTGGTGCCAATTTAAGTAAACTGCCACCAACTTAGCGTATTATTGCGCCGCTGATTAGAACAAACAACATGAAATTGCCATGATGCATGTTACGCACCACCCCACCAGTGATGATTGTTAAGGCTGATATATGTGGGTAAAATCAATAAAAAAATGAAACTATTTTTAATTCGGTATACCAAATTATTATTTATCTGGTTGCGGTTGCATAGGGTTTTTGGCTGGATGAGCGGTTTTTTTGCCAATATGCATTATCTCACCCTGTTTTCAAAATGGGCGTATCAAAACAAAACAATAGCTTATAACGATTTCCCTTGCAAGTGGGACTATCAGCGCAGAAAAAAAATGTATGAATGGGTAATTGAACAGGAAAGGCTTGAACAGGAAGCCATCAATTATCTGGAATTTGGTGTGGCCTGGGGCGAATCCTTCAACTGGTGGTTGCAGAAAAATAAGCATCCACAAAGTACATTTTATGGTTTTGATACATTTGATGGGTTACCTGAAGACTGGGGCCCATTTAAAAAAGGAGCTTTTAGCAGTAACCAGGCATTGCCAGATATTGGTGGGGATACAAGAGGCCTGTTTCTAAAAGGATTATTTCAACAAACCATACCTGGGTTTGTGCAGCAGTTAGATAATACCCGAAGAAATGTGTTGATGATGGATGCTGATTTGTTTTCGGCCACCTTATATGCGCTCACTTCGCTGGCGCCTTATTTAAAAAAAGGAGATATTATTTTTTTTGATGAATTTGTAGTACCTACCCATGAATTTAAAGCCTATCAGGATTTTATTCAATCTTATTACTGTAACCTGCAATTAATCGCTGCTGCCAATAATTATTATTTTGTGGCATTTAAAGTGCAATAAAACAAGAATAAGCATCCATTTAGTTTAGTAAAAAACTGCTTAATTTTATTGTACTCGTTTTAAATTCAGGCTGGAATATGGTGCAACGATCAGCGGAAATTTTTCAACTGTAACAAAGCCGGGATCTAAACCAAATCCACGTTCTTCGCTCAGGGAAATTTCTTTCAGCCAAAAATATAGTTTCATAATAATGCGTTCCATAAAGGGTAATTCATTATCTGAACTCAGGTATTTTTCCAATACAATAAACTGAAAATCACCAGCAATATTATTCTTCTCTAAACTGGCATATCGGCTGGTAATATTTACTTCTTTATTGGCAACCAGATCCTGTACCACTTTTTTAAACATTACGTGTATACGTTGCTCTACCCTGAAGCCGAGGCGAAACTCAACCCTGATAATATCATCCGCCATAATGTGATCTACACTGTATTCAGAAGTATACGGATCATCCAAAACATCCACATGTATTAACCAGTAAGTATCGGCCCTTTTTGGTTTTTTGTTGAGGATGGAATAGATAATTTTATGTTCTATTTCTTTGGGATTATTGGCGCTGGTCATATATACCAGATGTGATGCATATTTTGGAATAGAGTCATCCTGGCTTAATTCTTTCAATAGCGGTATATAATGTTGCAGTCGTACAAATTCAACATAGCGGTTTTTAATTTTACGGCTTCTAAACCAAATATACATTACTGAGAATAAGCCACCACCTACCAGTAAAGTAACATAACCACCATGCGGGAATTTTTCTAAGTTGGCAATTAGAAAAGAAACTTCAATGGTAAGGTACACTGCCAAGTATAAATATATCCAAAGCGGGAAAACCCTGTGGCTTACCAAATAATTGGCAAATAAAATGGAAGTACTGATCATACACATGGTAATAGCCAACCCATAGGCCGCCTCCATATTAGATGATTTTTGAAAAATAAGCACAATGCCCGTACAACCAATAAATAAAAGCAGGTTAACGCCGGGAATATACAATTGCCCTTTTTCTTCTGAGGGATAATTGATTTTCATTTTAGGCCATAAGTTCAAACGCAGTGCCTCACTAATTAAGGTAAAAGAGCCTGAAATTAAAGCCTGGCTGGCAATAATAGCGGCAACTGTGGCAATGATAATTCCAACCAACTTAAACCATTGCGGCATTACACCATAAAATGGATTGAATCCGCCATCAATCATTTCAGATGTAATAATGCCATGGTTGTGTTGTGCCAATAACCAGGCACCCTGACCCAAATAATTTACGATGAGGCAGGATTTTACAAAAATCCAGGAAATATGAATGTTCTGTTTGCCGCAATGTCCAAGATCACTGTACAATGCTTCAGCCCCTGTGGTACAGAGAAAAATAGCACCCAGTATCCAAAAACCTTTGGGATATTGCGTTAGCAGCTCAATGGCATAATGTGGGCTAAAAGCTCTGAAAATGGCAATATCATCTAACAAATGTGAGGCGCCTAGAATGGCAAGCATACTAAACCAAATAAACATAATAGGGCCAAAAAAGCGGCCTATAAAATTGGTGCCGAATTGTTGTACAAAAAACAAAAGCGTTAATATGCCAATAACAATGTATACAATAATGGGATCGCCTTCTACAATGTTTAAACCCGGTAATTGTCGTAAACCCTCAATGGCAGAGGTAATAGAGATAGGAGGAGTAATAATACCATCGGCCAATAAAGCGGCACCACCAAGCATGGCAGGGTAAACCAGCCATTTTTTTCTTCTGCGTACCAATGCATATAGGCTGAAAATGCCACCCTCGCCCTTGTTATCGGCCTGTAAGGTTAAAATAACATATTTAATGGTGGTTTGAAGCGTGAGTGTCCAGATAATGCAGGATAAACTTCCAATAATTAAAAGATCATTGACAGGCCGGTCTCTGATAACAGAATTCAACACATAAAGCGGTGAGGTTCCAATATCTCCGTAAATAATCCCCAAAGCAATTAACAAACTGGCCGGTGTAACTTTACTAATGGTTTTGTTCACAGTAAACAATTGCGTAAAAAAATATTAACAAATGTATAGTAAAAAAATATAGACGGCAGGCATCTGTAGCAGAAAACGCAAAATCTTTTTTAATGATTTCTTTGCAAGGTTCACTTAATTTTGTTTGCAATGTTCGTATAAATTTGAAGGGAATATTTGTAATACCCTGCAATAGTTATTTTGAATGAAGTGATTGATACCAAAAAAAATTATATATGTATACGAAAAAAATGGCTTTCTTGTGTCTGTTGCTTGTATTTTCCCTGTATGTGATGGCACAGGATATTACTTATTCTGCACCCGACAGAGAAGATGTACGAAATATGAACTATGAAATTTTGGGAAAACTGAAGGGTAATTTTCTCATATACAAAAATTATAGAAATATTCACACCATTAGCGTATATGGAGATGATATGAAGCTGGTTACCAAAAATAAAATTGAAGGGCTGCCGGATAAATTATTCAATGCCGATTTTATTGCTTATCCTGATTACTGTTACATGTTTTACCAATATCAAAAGAAAAACATTGTGTATTGCATGGCACAAAAAATAGATGCGATGGGTAAACAAATTGGCAACCCCCTGGAATTAGACACTACCGTATTGGCATTCAATGCCAGTAATAAAATTTATTCATCTGCCTATAGTGAGAATAAACAACGCATTACTTTTTTTAAAATTAACACCAAAAGTGATAAACAGTATGTAGTTACCACACTGTTGTTCAATGCTGATTTAAGTTTACTCCACAGAAGTACAGTAAATATTGCCATGCCCGAAAAAAATGATTATCTCACTGCATTTGAAGTAGATAATCAGGGCAATCTGGCTTTTTTGCGTGCCTGGGGAACCTCGCAAAATGATAATATTATTGGAATGGATTTTTACTTTAAACCCGCTATGGAGAATACAGTAGTGGCTACTCCATTAAATGTGAAAGGTTTGTTTTTGGATGATTTGCATGTGAAATTTGATAATGAAAACCAACATTGCTTGGTTACCGGTTTTTTTGCCAAACAAAGAAGAGGAAGCGTAGAAGGATTGTACAATTATATTTGGGATGAAACCCAGCAGGCGCAATTACATGCCGGCATTCTAACATTTCCGGATGAGTTACGAAATGATGCCAGGGGCGAAAACAATATGCGCAATGCTTTCAATAACTATTACATTCATAATATTATTATGCGAAAAGATGGAGGATATCTGCTTACGGCAGAATCAGCTTACTCTACTTCAAGAGGTAACCCCTATAATAGATGGGATTATATGTATGGCTCACCTTTCTTTAATCCTTATGATTATTATTATGGTTACGGCTATGGAATGGGTATGATGGGTGCTTATTTTTATCCCTGGTCTTTTGGTGGCCCAATGAACAGTGTGAACCGGTTTTACGCCGATAATATCATGATTCTTTCTTTCAACCCTGGTGATTCTTTAGAATGGAGTAATGTAATTCACAAATCACAATACGATGATAACTCTGATGCTTTTATAGGATATGGATTATTAAACTCCGGCGATCAATTACACTTTTTATTTAATACTGTTGAAAGGCGCCAATCGCTGTTAACCGACCAAAGTATTACACCCGATGGGCAAATTATAAGAAACCCATTATTCAAAAATTTAGACAGAGGTTACCAGTTTATGCCAAGGCAGGGTAAACAAACCGGGTTGAGGCAAATGATAATTCCTTGTCAATACCGCGGTTATATTACTTTTGCCAAAGTTGTTTTGTAATATAAAAATGGCAGCGTGGTAAATTTATTCAGGAACAAATCATATAGTGGCATCATTTTTTTGGCGCTGCTGTTTTTAGTAGTGCATTCACATTTTTTTGTGCAGGCTCCCATCATTACCACACCCACCCATAGCGGTTTTTTTGAGGTATTCATTCAGCAATACATACAACCTTTACCGGGGTATTTGCTGTTCCTGGTTTATGCTGCATTAGTATTAATGCAGGCCATTCGCTTCAACTTTGCTTTGAACAATGCACACATGTTTCAGCAGCCGGGTTATACCAGCGGCATGGCCTATATACTGCTTTCGGGTTTTTTACCCGGTTGGAGCCAAATTAATGCGGCATTACTGGCCAATACGCTGATTGTTTGGATATTCATTAAATTAATACGTTTATACAATAACCCTGCCCCTAAAACCCTATTGTTTAATATCGGGCTTATTTCGGGTTGCACCATCTTATCTTATCATCCCACCATTACTTTATTATTGGTGATATTTTTTGCGTTGGCAGTTGTAAGGCCTTTCCGGGCAGCTGAATGGTTGGTTTTGTTAATTGGAGCCATATTTCCCTATTATGTGGTGGCTGCTTTTCTGTTTATTACCAATCAAACCAATAATATCTATGGCATTTTACCCCATTTTCAATTAGCCTGGCCATTGGCATTCCCTGCACACTGGTTAAGTATTACCATTGGTTATGTGTTGCTGTTATTCATTCTTTCTTTTTATTTTTGGCAACTGCATGTAAACAGAATGGTGATTCAAATCAGAAAAAACTGGCTGATTGTGTTGGTATTGCTATTGGTTAGCCTTTTTGGACCATTTATTTTTGCCTATGCTGGTCGAACGGCAGCTTTTGTATGGATAATACCTTTATCTGCATTTTTTGCCAATTATTTTTTATATTCCAAAAAAACATTGTTGCCAAATATTTTTTTTTGGCTGACTTTACTGTTGATTTTTCACAATAATTGGTTATTAGCTAAAATTTAGCGGCATCTTAGCGCAGGCAATTGTAAATTTGCACTGACTGAAAAGTAATGGATAGAGTGCTTAATAATTTTTTGCATTGAACCTAAATAAGCTTTTCTATTGAAATTCATTAAAACCATTGTATGAAATTTGGCGTTGTTGTTTTTCCCGGGTCTAATTGCGATAGAGACATGCAAGATGCATTGCAACAAGATTTGAATAAGGAAGTGGTGATGCTCTGGCACAAAGATAAAGACCTGAGTATGTTTACTACCGATGATTGTATTGTTTTACCCGGAGGTTTTTCATATGGTGATTACCTGCGTTGCGGTGCCATTGCCCGTTTTAGTCCGATGATGGAAAGTGTGATACAATTTGCCAATAAAGGAGGAAAAGTATTGGGCGTATGTAATGGGTTCCAAATTTTATGCGAAAGTGGCCTTTTGCCAGGGGTATTATTACAAAATATTCATCAGCAATATATTTGCAAAAATGTTACTATTACCAATGGTGCAGAAGTTTTTACCATTCCGATTGCACATGGCGATGGAAGGTATTATGCATCAGAAGAAGTGATAGAAAATCTTCAAAAAAACAATCAAATTCTGTTTCGTTATTGCGATGCAGAAGGAAATATTGTGGCCAATGCCAATCCGAATGGTGCGCTGTATAATATTGCCGGCATCCGAAATGCCAATGGAAACGTATATGGTATGATGCCACATCCGGAACGGGCCAGTTCACCATTATTGGGGAATACCGATGGCAAAAAAATATTTGCATTATTAGGGTTGGCTTCTTAAAATTGAAGGCAACGGTTTACAGAACTTTTACATCTTGTAAATTGTAATAAATGAATCAAAAATAAAATCAACATGAAAAAATTATTGGGTATTTTAATATTGGGAATGTTTTTTTCTGCATCACAGGCACAAATTAAAGATCCGGTGAGATGGAAATATGAAGCAGTAAAAAAAGGTGCAGATACTTATGAAATTGTAATTACTGCTACTGTTGAAAAACCTTGGCACATCTATTCGCAAAATACGGGAGCAGGCGGGCCGGTGCCTACCAGTTTTACATTTAAAAAAAATCCTTTGGTTACTGTTGAAGGTAAAACCATAGAAGTAGGCAAATTGCAAAAAGTATATGATAATAATTTTAAAACCGAAGTGCTGTATTATTCCGGCCAGGTAGTTTTTAAACAAATGATGAAATTGAGAGGCAATGTTAAAACCAATATTTCCGGCACTGTTGAATATATGGTTTGTGATGATCAGCAATGTTTGCCTCCTACCAAAAAAGCATTTGATATTAAATTGTAATTTTAAAAAGCATTTACTTTTTAGAAAATATCCATTTATACATTAAAGTGTTGAATAAGGGCATCATTTGCCAAATTAATGTACTCGAATTGTAAGGATTATTATAAATTTTAGTCTATAGGCTACACCTAAATCAACCATTCATGAAGTTTTTGTTTACATTCTTACTGTTGCTGTTTAGTTTTTCCATACTACTTCAAGCACAGCCACAACATCCGGTAAAATTTTCTTTCCGGGCAGAAAGGTTAACAGATACTTCGGGTGTTTTAAAAATACAATTAAAAAGTTCAGATAGTACGGCTTTTTTTGCTGCTGAACAGTGGGCTGCCGATAATCCATTTACGGCGCAATTACATGTTGCCGACAGTAACACAATGGTTGATTTACATAGGGTAAAAGTAATAGGCAGGAGCATTACTGAAAAAGATAATGGCGGAAATACATTGACCCTTTATCCCGATAGTGTAACTTTTGAATATCCGCTACATTTAACCAAAGACAGCACAACTATTAAAGGAACGTTTGTATGGCTGGGCAAAAAGGGAGAGAATTACCCCAGCAATGAAGAAAAGTTTTTGGTACAGATGCCATCTGTTTTAAGTGCAGCAAGTAGTAGCGGCAATACAGCAGTAGCTGATCAATCTTTATGGTCTGTTTTTTTGCTTACGTTTGGTGCCGGATTATTGGCCATCATTACACCCTGCGTTTTTCCATTAATTCCTGTTACCGTTAGTTTCTTCTTAAAAAGAAGTAAAACCAGAACGGAAGGAATTCGCAATGCAGTGTGGTATTCCATTTCAATTATTGCCATTTATACCATACCCACTTTGTTGCTTACTTTAATTTTTGGTGATACAGTATTATACACCATTTCTACTTCAGCAATTACCAATATTTTATTTTTTACCATATTTATTGTTTTTGCCATTTCTTTTTTCGGTGCTTTTGAACTGAATTTGCCCAGTAGTTGGGCCAATAAAGCCGACCAAAAAGCAGGAAAAGGCGGGTTATCCGGTATTTTCTTCATGGCATTAACACTTGTTATTGTTTCTTTCTCTTGCACTGGACCCATTGTTGGAACATTATTGGGACAAACCAGTGCAAAAGGTGTTAGCATTGCACCCGTAATTGGAATGCTGGGTTTTGGGGTAGGCCTAGCATTACCTTTCTCATTATTTGCTTTTTTCCCTTCCATGCTCTCTGCCTTACCCAAAAGTGGCGGTTGGTTAAATTCGGTAAAAGTTATTTTTGGCTTTATAGAATTGGCTTTGGCTTTGAAGTTTCTATCGAATGTTGATTTAATTTATCACTGGCATTTATTAAATCGTGATGTGTTTCTGGTATTATGGATTGTGGTATTTAGCTTAATGGGCATGTATTTGCTGGGAAAGTTAAAATTTTCACACGATAGTGATTTGCCTTACTTAACGGTACCCCGTTTGTTTTTTGCCATTATTACTTTTTCATTTGCCTTATATCTGATACCGGGTTTGTGGGGTGCACCGCTGCAACCACTTAGTGGATTTATACCTCCCGCAACCACTCAGGATTTTAATTTAGAAAATTTAAATTATAAAATTGACGACTTGAAGAATGGGCATTTTTCTTCTGCCACAAATAATGGTGCACAACCACTTCCTCCAAAAAAATATACCGATAGGTTAGAAGTGCCATTTGGGTTAACCGCTTATTTTGATTTGGAAGAAGGCATGGCTGCAGCTAAAATTGTAAAGAAACCGATAATGCTTGATTTTACTGGCCATTCCTGCCCCAATTGCCGTAAAATGGAAGAACAGGTATGGAGAAATCCGGATGTGTTAAGCAGAATTAAAAACAATTTTGTGCTGGTGAGTTTGTATGTGGATGAGAGTACCGAACTCCCTGCTGCTGAACAAATAACGTTGCCTAATGGCGATAAATTAACAACAGTTGGAGAAAAGAATTTGAATTATGAAGTGACCAAGTTTGGATTGAATGCACAGCCGCTTTACATGTTTCTCGATTTAAACGGCCAGCCCTTGAGTGAGGTGAAGTATGGATATAATCCGGATGTAAGCAAATTCATCCAACATTTAGACGCAGTAAAACAAAAGTTCGATGCGGAACAAAAATAGAAGCTGCTTTCGTTTTATGATCTAATCACTTCGTTTAAAAAACAATTTGGTATTCTACCATCATTTTCCGCAAATTAATTAAGCCATAACGCATACGGCCCAATGAAGTATTGATACTGGTATTGGTAATTTGGGCTATTTCTTTAAAACTCATGTCGGCAAAATGCCTTAAAACAATCACTTCTCTTTGTTCTTCCGGCAAATGACTCAACATGTCATGTAGTTTTTGGCGCGTTTGTGATTGTATCATTGATGTATCTGCACTCTCATTGGTAAGGTTCAGCATATCAAAAACATCTTTATCATCACTGCTAATTATGGAGCCGCGTTTCACTTTTCTAAAATAATCTACACATAGGTTATGCGCTATACGCAAAGCCCATTGAATAAACTTTCCTTCTTCATTGTACCTGTTACTTCGTAGGGTATCAATAATTTTAATAAATACATCCTGAAACAAATCTTCTGCTAAGTATTTATCTTTTACCATAAATAAAATAGAGGTAAAAATTTTTTCCTTATGCCTGTTTACCAACGTTTCTAAGGCAGCCTGATTTCCTTCCTGAAAGGAAAGTATTAAATCGTTGTCAAGTAATTGTTGTAGTGATTTCATAAGTATCTGTTTGTTGTGCTTGTACATTTAGAAAATGACCATTCATTGTTTTGGGTGAATATGCCGAATCATTTTTTAAATAGTAACAAAATTTTTTAATGGATACAGTTTTCAGTGCGACAATCTTTTTTCTGTTTACCGCATTATTTCTGTATGCATATATGGTAAGGCCTTTACCTCTGGATGCCGGTTAATAGCTTGAAATTAAATAACATATTTCTCCCTGCAAATTATATGGGTTAATGTTGACAACTATTTATATGTGTTTAACAATATTCACATTTTAAAAACCCGATTGCAACATAACCGCAGGAAATGTGTTTATTTGTTGTAGATATGGCTACCAAAGAAAAAAAGAAAATAAACTTATTGCCCAAGATAACTGAAAGTAATGATGCTATTTTGGTAAAAGGTGCACGGGTGCATAATCTTAAAAATGTAACGGTTGCATTTCCGCGTAACCAATTCATTGTAGTTACAGGTGTAAGCGGGAGTGGAAAATCGTCTTTAACAATTGATACTTTATTTGCAGAAGGCCAGCGCCGTTATGCAGAAAGTTTAAGTGCTTATGCCCGGCAGTTTATGTCGCGTATGGTTAAACCTGATGTGGATTATATAAAAGGCCTTTGTCCTGCAATTGCCATTGAGCAAAAAGTAATTACCCGTACGCCCAGAAGTACTGTGGGCAGTATGACAGAAATTTATGATTATTTGCGGTTGCTGTTTGCAAGAGTGGGGGTAACCATTTCTCCCATTAGCGGTAGAGCGGTTAAAAAAGATGATGTGGCAGATGTATTAACTGCCATTCAACAATTAAAAACCGGAAGTAAATGTTATTTGTTATTTCAATTCAAACAGCATGTATCCCGCTCCGTTATAGAAGAGCTGAATATTTTATTGCAAAAGGGTTTTTCGCGTATTTATTTTTCGGGTACATCCAATGCTCAAAAAGGGCCGGCATTGTATAATATTGAAGATCTGCTGGAAGAAGATGCAGGCATAGCGCATTCACTTTTTAAAAACAGTGCAGCAGCTTTTGTGCTGGTAGATAGAATGATTGTAAAATCATTTGAAGAAGAAGATATTCATCGTTTATCGGATTCCATACTTACAGCATTTTATGAAGGGGAAGGAGAAATGTTTGTAGAAGTAAATGAGGTAACGCTAATGCATTTCAGTAATAAATTTGAATTAGATGGTATTGTGTTTGAAGAACCGGTACCCAACCTGTTTTCTTTCAATAATCCTTATGGAGCATGCCCCACCTGCGAAGGTTTTAGTCAGGTATTAGGTATTGATGAAGATTTGGTAATCCCCGATAAAAGTCTCAGTATTTACGAAGGGGCTGTAGCTGCCTGGAAAGGTGAGAAACTCAGTTGGTGGAAAGACCAGTTTATTCAACATGCCAAAGGTTTTCCTATTCATAAACCTATTGCCGATTTAACAACAGAACAATATGAACAGCTTTGGAATGGAACCGGAAAAGCACTGGGCATTCATTCATTTTTTAAAGAAGTGGAAGATAATTTATATAAAATTCAATACAGGGTGTTGTTAAGCCGTTACAGAGGCCGCACTACTTGTCCCGATTGCCATGGTTATCGGTTAAGAAAAGAAGCCTTGTATGTGAAAGTAAATGACAAACATATTGGTGAGTTATGTGCCATGCCAATAAAAGATTTGCAGCAATGGTTTCAGGAAATACAACTCAGTCCATTTCAGCAGCAGGTAGCCAAAAGGGTATTGCAGGAAATTGTACAACGCCTGCAAACCATGATGGATGTTGGATTAGGTTATTTAAGTTTAAACCGATTAGCCAATACCCTGAGTGGTGGTGAAAGTCAGCGGATACAATTGGCCAGAAGCCTGGGTAGTAACTTAACCAATTCATTGTATATTTTAGATGAACCCTCTATTGGGCTACATTCCCGTGATACCGAAAAATTAATAAAGGTATTGAAAAACCTGCGTAATCTGGGCAATACGGTGGTTGTGGTAGAGCACGATGCTTTAATGATGCGGGAAGCAGATTATATTATTGATATGGGGCCATTTGCAGCTCATTTGGGTGGGGAAGTTATTGCAGCGGGTAATTACCATGCGATTATTGAAAATAAAAAAAGTTTAACCGGAAAATATTTAAAAGGCGAACTGCGGATAGATCCACCTGAAAAATTACGAATCCCCAAAAAATTTATACGGGTAGATGGTGCCAGACAAAACAATTTAAAAAACATTACCATCGATTTTCCTTTGGAGGTGCTTTGTGTAGTGAGTGGTGTAAGTGGCAGTGGAAAAACCACTTTGGTAAAACAAATTCTGTATCCGGCACTGCAAAAACTAAAAGGGCAGCCTGCAGAAAAAACAGGTGTACACAAAGCCATTACCGGTGATGTAGCGGCCATTGATCATATTGAAATGATTGATCAAAACCCAATCGGAAAGTCATCTCGCAGTAATCCCATCACTTACATCAAAGCTTATGATGGAATTCGGGATTTGTTTTCCCGGCAGCCTTTGTCTAAAATACGTGGTTTTCAGCCCAAACATTTTTCTTTTAATGTAGATGGCGGGCGATGTGATGCTTGTAAAGGAGAAGGCGAACAATTGGTAGAAATGCAGTTTTTGGCCGATATTCATTTGCCTTGTGAGGTTTGTGGTGGTAAAAAATTTAAGGAAGAAGTGCTGGAAGTGCATTATAAAGAAAAATCAGTTTATGATGTACTGGAAATGAGTGTAGATGAAGCTGTTGAATTTTTTAAAGAAGAAAAAAATATTTACCAGTCATTGTTGCCTTTACAACAGGTAGGGTTAGGCTATATTAAATTAGGCCAGTCATCCAGTACATTGTCGGGCGGAGAAGCGCAACGTGTAAAATTGGCCAGCTTTTTAGGGAAGGGAAAGGGGTATGGTCATATTTTATTCATATTTGATGAACCCACAACGGGCTTACATTTTCATGATATCAAAAAATTGTTGCAATCTTTCCAGGCATTAATTCAGCAGGGGCATTCGTTGATAGTGATTGAACATAATACCGATATCATCCATTCGGCCGACTGGGTAATTGACTTAGGGCCGGAGGCAGGCGATGCAGGGGGGTATCTGGTATATGCCGGCCATCCAAAAGAATTGAAGCATGTGGCCCAAAGTTATACCGGAAAATTTCTGTAAAACCCTTAGTTTTGCCCTTTTGAAAGGGTAATTCCTGCAAAAAACATAGAAAATCAATAATTTTTTTATCAAAATTTTCATATTTCGGTTGTATAAGTATATCTTTGCAGCCCCAAAAATTGTATGTCGAAACAACCGCTGATTAAACAAGATGGAATCATTCTCGAAGCATTGAGTAATGCAATGTTCAGAGTAAGATTGGAAAATGGCCATGAAATTTTGGCAACTATTTCAGGGAAAATGCGGATGCACTACATTCGGATTTTGCCGGGCGATAAAGTGGGAGTGGAAATGAGCCCATACGATTTAAGCAGGGGAAGAATTATATTCCGATATAAATAAGAGCGTTAGATTTAAATAAGCGAATAGCAAAACACCTTTTTATGAAAGTAAGAGCTTCAATTAAAAAACGCAGCGCCGATTGCAAAATTGTGAAACGCAAAGGAAAGCTGTACGTAATTAACAAAAAGAATCCTCGTTACAAACAACGTCAGGGATAATTTGAAAACGAATAAAAACTAAAATTCAGATATGGCTCGTATTGCCGGTATTGACTTACCTAAGAACAAAAGAGGCGAAATTGGCTTAACCTATATTTATGGAATAGGCCCCTCTACTGCACGTTATATACTTGATAAATGTGGTATTGACTACAATAAAAAAGTAAATGAATGGAATGATGATGAGCTGACTGCCATCAGAAATACCATTACCAACGAATTTAAGGTAGAAGGCCAGTTGCGCAGTGAAGTTCAAATGAGTATTAAGCGTTTATTGGATATTGCCTGCTACAGAGGCTTACGTCATCGTAAAGGGCTGCCCGTTCGCGGACAACGTACCAAAACCAACAGCCGTACTCGTAAAGGAAAACGTAAAACTGTTGCCGGTAAGAAGAAAGCAGTTAAGAAATAATTTGATGAAATATCCCTTCTACAAGGGGTATTTCATTTTTTTATATTCGGAACAACATTGGATCCCTGCCGGACAGGAGGAGAGTTGTATCCGGGTTTCGATGTTCGAAATCAATTTTTTAAACCGATTACCTCAAAACAATTATGGCAAAAACTTCAAAAGCACAAAACAGCGCAAAAGCTGCTGCTAAAAAAAGAATTGTAAAAGTAGATGCTGCCGGCGATGTGCATATCAGCGCTACCTTCAACAACATCATCATTTCATTTACCAACAAACAAGGTCAGGTAATCAGCTGGTCATCTGCCGGTAAAATGGGTTTCCGTGGTTCTAAAAAGAATACACCTTATGCTGCTCAAATGGCTGCCGCCGATGCTGCTAAAGTAGCTTCAGATGCAGGTTTGAAAAGAGTAGATGTGTTTGTAAAAGGTCCCGGTGCAGGTAGAGAAGGCGCTATTCGTTCCATTGCACAAAATGGCATTGAAGTAACATCTATCAAAGATATTACCCCTTTACCACACAATGGTTGCCGCCCTCCCAAAAAACGCAGGGTTTAAGGTTCGTTTATTTTAATCACAATAAAGGAACAGGTATTGATTTTAGATTTTTAATGATAACTGTTCGACACTAAAAAATCACAATTTTAATTTACTATGGCAAGGTACACCGGTCCAAAGACCAAAATCTGCAGAAAATTTGGAGAACCTATTTTAGGGAATGCCAAATATTTAGACAAAAACAGCAACCCTCCGGGGCAGCATGGCGCTTCAAAAAAGCGTAAAACTTTAGGTGAATATGCTTTACAGTTGAAAGAAAAACAAAAAGCAAAATATACCTATGGTTTATTAGAACGTCAGTTCCGTAAAACCTTTGATGAAGCCTCTCGTATGAAAGGTGTAAAAGGTGAAAACTTAATTAAATTGCTGGAAGCTCGTTTAGACAATACTGTATTTCGTTTAGGATTGGCAGCCTCTCGTCCTGAAGCACGTCAATTGGTTACACACAAACACATTACCGTAAATGGTGAAACCATGAACATTCCTTCTTATTCATGCAAACCCGGCGATATTATTGCTTATAAAGCAAAGAGCCTGCACAATTCTTCCATTACCAGCAAGGTACGTGGTAAAAATGCAAAAATCAACTGGTTAGATTGGAATGAAACTGAAAAGAAAGGTACATTTATTACCTACCCTGAAAGGGAGGCAGTACCTGAAAACATCAAAGAACAACTGATTGTAGAATTGTATTCTAAATAATTTGTTCCCTTTTTCAGTTAATTAAAGCAAACCAAATTATTATTCAGCCTCGTATTGGGGTTGATGAAAAATAAAAACCAAGTTTTAATATGGCCATATTAAACTTTCAAAAGCCCGATAAAATTGTTTTACAAAAAGCAACAGACTTCGAAGGCTTATTTGAATTTCGCCCACTTGAACCAGGTTATGGTTTAACTGTTGGCAACGCTTTACGTCGTGTATTATTAAGTAGCTTAGAAGGTTATGCTATTATTGGTATTAAAATTGATGGTGTAGACCATGAATTTGCTACCATAAAAGGTATTACTGAAGATGTTACTGAAATTATCCTGAACTTAAAACAAGTTAGAATTAAACGTACTACCGATCAGGATGTTTCCAACGAAAAAATTACCCTTTCTGTAAAAGGCGGAACTGAATTTAATGCCGGTATGATTGGTGCTGCAACTTCCAGTTTTCAGGTAATGAATCCCGAACTGGTTATTTGTACCATGGATCCTACAGCTAAATTAGATATTGAATTAACCATTGCCAAAGGCCGCGGTTATGTTCCTGCTGAAGAAAATAAGTTAAAAGATACGCCATTTGGCTACATCGCTATCGATTCTATTCATACACCCATCAAGAATGTAAAATATTCTATTGAAAATTATCGTGTAGAACAAAGAACCGATTTCGAAAAACTGATTTTAGAAGTGGCCACCGATGGTACCATTCATCCGGAAGAAGCCGTAAAACAAGCTTCACGCATTCTGATTCAACACCTGATGATTATTACGGATGAAAACATCACATTCGATAATAAAGAAGATAAAAAAGAAGATGTAGTAGATGAGCAAATTTTACAGTTACGCAAAGTACTGAAAACACCGCTGGAAGATTTAGATCTTTCCGTACGTGCTTTCAACTGCCTGAAAGCTGCTAAAATTAATTCTTTGAGCGAACTGGTTCAATACGAGCAGGAAGATTTGATGAAGTTTAGAAACTTTGGTCAGAAATCTTTATCTGAAATTGAACAGGTATTGCACGAAAGAGGCTTACATTTTGGTATGGATTTACAAAAGTTAGGTCTTGATAATTTAGACAATTAATCAAAACAATCAGGTGGCATATAAGCACCTTATTATTCACAGCTTATAATTCCTGACACGGTATAAGCTTTAAAACAAAAAGTCATGCGTCACGGAGACAAAATTAAAAACCTCGGCCGTAAAAAGGCACACAGAGAAGCACTTTTATCTAACTTAGCCAGTGCTTTAATTACGCACAAGCGTATTGTAACTACTTTAGCTAAAGCGAAAGCCTTGCGTACTTATGTTGAACCCTTATTAACTAAAACAAAGAAGGGTGAAACCAAAGAGCAAATAAGCCATCAGCACAGAGTAGTTTTCAGCTATTTGCAAAATAAAGCAGCTGTAAAAGAATTGTTTACGGTTGTGGCTCCAAAAATTGCTTCAAGACCCGGAGGTTATACCCGTATTATCAAATTAGGAATCAGACCCGGTGATAATGGTGAAATTGCCATGATTGAATTAGTAGATTTTAATGAAATTTATGGTAAAACAGCCAATACAGCCGCTGAACCTGCTAAGAGAACAAGACGTGGTCGTCCAAAAAAATCTGCTGAAACTACAGAAGTAGCAACCACTTCTGAAACTGTTCAGGTAGAACCGACAACAGCCACTGATATTGCTTCAATTGAAACAAAAGCAGCAGAATAAATGAAATCTGTTAGAAATATCACTCAAGCAAGACTGAATGGTCTTGCTTTTTTTATGTGTTGCACTTTTTGCATTGAGGAAAACTTTTTACACACACCTAGTATAAAACCATTTTATTTGCACAACAATTTCCGTACAATATGAATCAGGAACAACAACCCGCCGTTTTATTATTAGCAGATGGAACCTATTTACAAGGATTTGCTTTTGGAAAAATAGGTACTACTACCGGTGAAATATGTTTTAATACCGGGATGACCGGCTATCAGGAAGTGTTTACCGATCCAAGTTATGCCGGACAAGTATTAATTATGAATAATGTACATATTGGTAATTATGGTGTATCAAAGGCCGATACGGAAAGCAATAGTGTAAAAATAAAAGGATTAATTGGTCGTAATTTGGAAGAACAATATAGCCGCTATATGGCAGAAACCTCTTTGCAAGCCTATTTGTTGGAAAATAATATTGTTGCTATTGAAGGGGTAGATACCCGCGCTCTGGTAGCACATGTTAGAACAAAAGGTACTATGAATTGCATTATCTCATCTGAAATTTTGGATGTAAATACTTTGAAAAAAATGTTGGCTGATTGTCCTGATATGGATGGTTTAGAATTAGCCAGTACCGTAAGTACCAGTAGCGTATATGAAATGGGTAGCCCGGATGCAGCATATAAAATTGCCGTATTGGATTATGGGGTTAAACAACATATCTTAGTTAGCTTAGTACAACGTGGTGCTTATTTAAAAGTTTTTCCTGCTAAAACCCCTTTTGAAACAATAAGGTCAATGAATCCCGATGGCTACTTCCTTTCCAATGGTCCCGGTGATCCTGCTGCCATGCCTTATGCCGTTGAAACCGTACAGCAAATATTAGCAGAAAATAAGCCTGTATTTGGAATATGCCTTGGGCACCAATTATTGGCCTTAGCAAATGGTATTGACACTTTTAAAATGCACCATGGCCACAGAGGGTTAAACCATCCGGTAAAAAATATCATTACGGGACAATGTGAAATTACTACACAAAATCATGGTTTCGGGGTTGATCCTGTTGCCGTAAAAGCACATGCCGATGTGGAAGTAACGCATGTTAATTTGAATGATGAAAGTATTGAAGGTATTCGCTTAAAAAGCAAGCCGGCATTTAGTGTGCAATATCATCCGGAATCTACGCCCGGCCCCCATGATTCCAGGTATTTGTTCGATGATTTTATTCAATTAATCAAACAGCATCAAAACTAATACGCTTACCATTCAAAAAATAGTATTTAGATGAGTACCCATTGCTGATACAATCATGGGTATTATTTAGTAATATTACAATGATCATGCGGGCTATTCAAACTGCACCGCACTATCTAAACAACAGTTTTACATGAAAATAGCAATCATCAATGGCCCCAATTTAAATCTGCTCGGTAAGCGAGAACCCAATGTATATGGGCTTGAAACGTTCGAAAACTATTTTGATAAGCTGAAAAATCAATTTCCTGAAATACAATTTAGTTATTTTCAAAGCAATGTAGAAGGTGAGCTGATTAATGCTTTACAACAATTTGGTTTTAATTATGATGGAATTGTTTTGAACCCCGGGGGTTATACACATACTTCCGTTGCCATTGGCGATGCTATTGCGGCCATCACAACACCCGTAATAGAAGTGCATATCTCCAATGTTCATGCCCGTGAAGACTTCCGAAAAATATCGCATGTAAGTGCAAAAGCCGTTGGCAGCATTATTGGGCTTGGCCTAAAAGGATATGAATTGGCTGTAAATTATTTTTCAACACAGCAATAATTTCATCGGGTTGCTCTGTTTTTTTGTGCAGGAATGACTGCGTTATTTTGTATATAGTTATCAGGCAAAGTTTTAAATATTTATATATATATACAATTATACATATAATATTTGATTTAAATAAAATTGAGATTAATTGTAAGTAATCAGTTGATTCAGGTTGTCGTCTTTCACTGTGGGTATTAAAAAGTTGAGTTTATTGTAAAATGCCTTTTAATAAATTTTATTTCAGTGCTTTTGTAAGCCAATGAATATAGTGCGGGGATGTTTTTTTTAACTAAAAAATGGGTTCTGCGCATATTTTTCATTGCATATCAAAGTATTAATTTTTACTTAATTTTGAATTTGAGGCAACATATTTTATTTATTTTTATAAATTAGTCTAAATTAGACTATTGTTAACCTATCCGACTTTCGTTTTATTTTATTACTAAAAAGCAAGTCATGAAAAATTTATATATTCCTCTGTATTTTTTTCCAGTATTATTAGCAAACTGTTCTAAAAAAACCGCCATTGACACTACGAATTCATATTTACCCAATACAGTCGGGACAAATTATACATATGCAGTTACTGATAGTAATAATAATAAAACTTACAGTGTCTATATTGCTATTGTAGGTCGAAGTACTTTGCCTAATGGTACACCTGTTAGCATTTGGACTATTACCAATCCTGCTTCTGTTGATACCAACTATGTTTACAGTGATAAAGATTCAGCCATTTTTTACGATAGAACCAAGATGTATATTGCTAATGTTTACCGCTTTCCTTTAGCTGTTGGAGCACGATGGAGCATACCATATAAAAGTGATACCCTTACAGTAGTAAATAATTACCCATTAAAAACAACCATTGGAACGTTTAATAATACCTTTTTGCTTCAGGAACATGGGGCTGCTGAAAACTATCATTTTAATAAGTCCCAGTGGTTCGTACCAAAAGTTGGAATGGTTAAAATGTACTATCAAGAGTTCTACTTCGGATCTCCTGTAACCCAATATTGGGACTTAATAAACTATCATATTAATTAAATAAACCATAATAATAAAATTATGGATAACATCTTCTATGGACGTAATTCTCTATTGGTAGTAAGTTTCTGCATAATTTCAATAGCATGTTATGGACAACATCCTGCAAGTTCAAAATTTGTATGACCCGGGTACAAATCCATAATAAAAAATTCATTTCCCGCAAAAGCAAATCCCTCAGTGCATACTAACGCTGTGCAGTCTACTACGCCAGGCATCACAGATCATAACGATGTACAGATTTTTCCTTCAGCTAATGAACAATCAGAAGTGCATATTTCTATAAACATGCAAAATCCTAATATTTTAGTAGCAAGCGCTAATACTTATCCTGGTAATTATAACCAAGGAAGATATGTAAGTACTAATGGTGGTGTAACATGGTCAGGATCAGATATTCTGAATATAAATTCCCCTATACTTTACGGAGATCCTTCCACAGCAATAGATGCGAATGGAAATATTTATATTTCTACTATGATTGAGTTGGATAATGGATATTATATAACCACATCAACCAATAATGGTGTCTCTTTTGGATCTTTTGTTCAGGGTATAACAGTAGTTGGGGGTTCATTTGATAAAGAAATGATTGCCATTGATTATATACCTTCCAGTCCGTATAGAAATAACTTATATTGTGCATGGACAAGTTTTGAAACAAATGAGACAGTGAATTTTAATCGCTCAACTAATGGTGGAAATTCTTTCACACATTCAATAACCTTAAAAAATGGGCCAGGACAGGGAGCTAATGTTCAAACTGGTCCTAACGGGGAAGTTTATGTTTGTTGGGCAGATTATGGTACCGGGATTAATGCTACATATCCCGTATCTCGCAAATGGTCTTGGGTTTGTGCGATCACTGGATGGAGGTGTAACATTCAGTACTGCGCAAGTAGTTGTTCCTTATGTTGGTATCCGGAAAACAAGTAGTGGCGTTGATCCTGCTTTTAATAATATTGGAGTAAATGACTTTCCTGCGATGGCAGTCGATAAAAGCGGAGGAACTCACAATGGAAGGATATATGCAGTGTTTGTAGCACAACAAAATGGAAACGGTAAAGCAGTTATTGAATTGACCTATTCAGATAACCAAGGCAATAATTGGACAACGCCGCAAATAGTGAGTATTCCTAATGGCATTCAAAGTTTTTTTCCTTGGGTTTGTGTTGATCAGGCAACAGGAGGTCTATACATTGCGTATTATAGTATTGATGGTAGTGGTTTTCAAACAAATACCTACCTTGCTATTTCAAATGATGGAGGTAATACTATTATCAATCAAAAGGTAAGCGATGTTTCACATGTTACTCAACCCATTAACAATACTATTCATAGAACAGGTTATGAGGGCGATTACATTGGTGTCACTGCACAAGGTGGAAAAGCATATGCGGCATGGATGGATGAAAGGAACGGTACTTGGCAAATTTACGTTTCAGAAGTTGATAATTCGCCAGTTATAATTGGAATATCTGCTTTTTGCAATTCCACAAATTATACAGTTTCAAATCTGCCACCTAATGCAAGCGTAGAATGGAGTGTATCTCCAAATGGTATTATTAACGTGCCATCTACAGGAAACCCGATAACGGCAACCAAAATCAGTCAGGGAAATGCTACAATTTCTGCCACAATTAATGGGAACCCGGCCGAAACAGCTGCTCTTAATGTTTCTACAATAACACTGGTAAGTTCCATAAGCGCAACTATGAATGGAGGTTGCAATAATGGCATTCAAACATGGTATGTAAACCCCATACCCAATATAACAGGTGCTACCAACTGGAACTGGACAGTTGACAATCCAACATCAGGTATATACATTTATAGTCCCAATTCTCCAAATATATATATGGATGTTTCCAAAGGTGGAGGCGTATCTGTTACCTATACCGATGCCTGCGGAGAAACTTCACAAAAAAATGGGGAAACCATCTATAGTCCTTGCGGTTATAGTTTTACTGTTTATCCCAATCCGGCTAACTCAATGGTAAATATTTCATTACAACCAACCAATGGAAAAACAACAATCGTTGGTTCTGCCATTTCAGAAATAAGTATTTATGATTTACAAAATAATCTGCAGAGGCATCAGCTTTTTAATAAAGTTAGTAATGCAAGTATAGATGTTTCTAACTTGCCCACCGGTTTGTATATTGTTGAAATAATGGATGGTGCTTATACCGAAAGACATAAATTACAAATAATCAGGTAGGCCTTTAATTCATTTTATACTGATTATCAGCATTGTTATGATGATGATATTAATAACGCTTTCAACTACATAGTAAATAGTTGTACATTTTATTGATGATAAATATTAATTAATATGCATATTATTTTGTAAATAGTTATCAATATAGCCCCATACCATTTGTGTAGGTATGCCGCTTATACAGGGGCGCGTAATACAGGATGTTTTACGGTGGTTGGTAGCACTTACACAAGGGGAGCAGGGTAAACCTAAATAGATTGGGGTTGCATTGTCACCCAACGGTAAATACAAATGTGGCGTTTCAGGTCCAAAAATTACAAAAACTTTTAAATGGGTTACCGCCGCAAAATGGGCAGGTCCCGAATCATTGGTGAGCATTAACCTGGCAATGGAATACAATGGAATGAGTTCCTCAAATTTAAAAGTACCGGCCGAATTTACACAGCGGGTATCATTTACCCTATTAACCACATTGGCTACATAATCAAATTCAGCGGCAGCACCGGTGGCTAATACAATGCCTTCTTTATCTGCCGCCAATAATAACTGCCCAATTTCTGCAAAACGTTCAGGCAGCCATTTGCGTTGCGGCAGCAAATCAGAAGCATTCACATTTAATAAGTAAATATTTTGATGGGTATAAGAAGGGTATAGTTGCTTTATTTTAGATTGAACAGTTGCAACGGCCTGCGGATCAACCCTGGCTTTTTCTAATTGAATAGCATTGAAATGAACCGGAGTGGTTGCATAAAATGTATCATGATAACCTAATGCAGTATTGATTAATGAATAGAAATTAACGGCAATGTGTACATGCGGATTATAACGAACCGGATAGTTAATGAGGTTGCCTCTGTATAAACCTTCATCATGCGGACTGGCAAAGCCGACTCTTGATAATGCCCCTGAAAAAAAAGTAAGGATAGCTGTAAAGCGTGAAAACAACTCTAAGTCAATAACAGTGGTTATTTTTTTCTTCCTGCACCAAAATATATAACGAATAACATCAGCAAATAAAACACCCATATTTTCTGAGCGCATTCTGAATATATTTTCAGAGGGCACGGTATTTAGTATTTCTAAGCTTTTACTATTCGATTTAAAAATGGCAAAATACAGTTCTGCATGGGCTTCCTTTTGCAGTTTACGCATGGCAGGGTCAACAATAATGGCGCTGCCCATTTCTGATAATTCTATAAACAGGGTTCTGCTTAAATCAGGTTTTGGGGGTATGGTTCTAAAAATCCGGGCAATCAATGCAATGATGGATAAAAGAAAAGTAAGCGGAACGCCGGCATACTTATCTATTTCACGCATGGTATCTACTTTCATGTGTTCTTTTTTATGTTTTTATTCATTACATGTAACATGTTGCATGGTTGGTTTTTGTTGTAAGTAACATTCCACATAACTATTCCATGTATTTATTTTAGTTCCATGTAGCTTCTACCAGCTCATTTTTTTGAATAACATTATCTGCCAATTGTTATTGTTTCAGTTATATCTTCATCAGCCACCAATACATAGCTACCCATTATTTTAATACAATTGCATCATTGTATGCCATTCTTTTTGTGCGAAAAAGTTGTAATGTGTTTATGCTGCAAAAGTAAGAAAATTGTACTGCTATATGGCTCCTTTTTGAGGTAAGGGTTGTATATGAAGAGAAGCTGTGCTGCTGGTTTATTCAATTGGTAATCTATATGGCTTTGAAGCCATTCCTACTAATTCCATGTACAACCTTTATTTTTGTTGGGTTAAATGTAAATATCATGGTGGCTGTTTCTTACAAAAAGTTATTATTCCGGCTCATCATCATTACCATCCTTGTTAAAATTCTTCTTTCGCTGTTGGTGGAATTGGGTATTGATGAATCATATTACTGGATGTATGCCATACAGCCGGATTGGAATCATTTTGATCATCCGCCAATGGTGGGTTTTTTAATCAGACTGTCAACACTCAATTTGCACTGGGTGAATGATGTGAGTATGCGTTTGGGTGCCATTGTATCTGGCGCAATAGCCACTATATTTATATTTAAAACAGGCCGTTTACTGAAAAATGAACGCATGGGTTGGTATGCAGCATTAATTTATAACTGCGCTATTTATACGGCAATTATTGCAGGTATGTTCATTATGCCCGATAGTCCGCAAATGATATTCTGGACGGCCGCTTTATACCTCATGGCAAAATTATTCATTCAAAATAAAGAAAAATCATTGGGCATTTGGTTGTTATTAGGTTTGATGATTGGGTTGGCTTTGTACAGCAAAGTACATGGTTTGTATTTATGGGCAGGCTTTGGTTTATTCATTCTCATTAAAAAACCGAAATGGCTGTTGAATTACCGATTGTATGTAAGTGCATTGGTAAGTATATTGTTTGTAGTACCTATTGTGTGGTGGAATATTCAAAACGATTTTATTACTTATCGCTATCACTCAGAAAGGGTAACCCATACCACCATTCAGTTAGATGATTTTTTTAGAGAAGTAATTGGCGAGTTTGCTTATCAAAATCCTGTTATTTTTATATTATTAATTATTGCTATTATTTATGTATTTAAAAATCGTTCTGCTATTTTTAATGCTACTATTAATACCTGGATTATTTGCATGAGTGTTCCCATGATTGTATTGTTTTGGGGCATATCTATGTTCAATGCAACGTTACCGCATTGGAGTGGGCCTGCTTATATTCCATTGTATTTTTATGGAGCGGTATATTTAGAAAAAAGATCGGTTAAAACTGTACCCGGCTTTTTAAAAACGGCTTTTGGTGTTTTGGGTGGCACACTTATATTAGGAGTAATTTTAGTGCAATTGGCGCCCTTTAATTTAGGTAGTCAGGATAAAGCAAATTTTGGAGAATATTGTCCTACATTAGATGTAAGTGGCTGGACAACCTTTAGCCATCAGTTAGATACATTAATGAAAGCCGATGTTGCTAAAGGTGCCATGCAGCCCAATGCACCCATTATTGTAGGCAAAATGTTTCCGGGTGGGCATTTGGAATATTATACACATCGTATCACAGGCCATAGGGTAATTGCCATTGGGCCATTAGATGAAATACACAAATTTGCCTGGTTAAACAATGCACGAAAACCTTTACAAATAGGAGATGATGCTTATTGTTTGGTACCTTCTAATTTACCATTTGACCCCTACAAAGCATTTGCCCGATACTTTACTATCATTGAGCAACCAGAAATCATCAACCAAATAAGAGGTGGGAAGATTGTACGGTATTTTTATGTGTATAGAATGAAGGACTGCAAAGCATTACCTGTGCCTTTAAAATTATAACATGCGGCATATTTTATTGCAGCAATGTGCTATCGGCAGGTGGCTTGATGGTTGTATTCTTTTCTTTATTGCCAAACAGTTTTTCAAAATCTTTTTTATACGATAAACCGGCTCCCTGCCTGCTGGTTCTGCCTAACGCACCAGCATTGATGTCTAAACTGTTTTTACTGAAAATGATGGCTCTTAATTGCCTGTCTTTGGTTAAAATAATTTCTAAATTAAAATCGGGTAACCATTGAAAGTTACCACTTTGAGCGGCTGCACTGATACCAAAATCAAAATCGCCGCCAAAGCTTACTATTACATTATCATTAAAAAAGCTTTTCCCAACTTTAAAATTAATTCTGCTTCTGTCTAACGCATTGGTATTGGCGCCAATGCCTGCGCCGGTGGCAGATGATAAAATATCGCTACTGCTATAAACAGATGTACCTAAATCAACTTTTAAACTTTTATCTTTTGTTATTTTATACACAATATTGGATATAGCTTTATTCAACTCACGTGTTATAATTTGAGAAATAGTATTTACACCAATATTGGTAAAGTTGGTATTAGCGCCACCAATATCACCATAAGGCGCAAAGCGTTCCAAAACAATGAGGTAAGTAACTTGTTTCAACATTTCGTTTTGATTATTTTCTATTCTGTTGATGAACTCACTAAAAGTAGGATCTGTTTTTAATGGGCTGCCTTGCGGAAAATCTAATTTAAACGTAATGTCAGGATGGCTTAATCGGTTTCTTAATTCAGCAATTACATACACCGAACCCCGGTATGCACGGCTGGTTCCGCTGAATTGGCCAGATTGGTTGCTGATTAAATCATTCACACTAATGTTTTCAGCAGTATATTGTGCGTCTATATGTACATCTGCATTAAAAGGATCACCATTCCACTCAATAAAATTACCGGCATCGGGTTTTAAGATAAATGGTTTTCTGATGAAGGATTGAAAGTTGAATGCGTAACTACCTTCTTCAATATTATATCTTCCACGAATGGTTAAGGGGTCTTTTGTGCCTACCCTTATTTTTAAACGCCCGTTTCCTTTGGCTTTAATTACATCACCACTTAAGGGATCTAATATTACATCAACATTTAATTTATTATTGGCAGCAACATCCAAATCAACCAACAAATTAAAATTACTGTTCTGCCTTTCATTGGTCATTTCTGTTCCATAGGTTTTAAATACAATAAAATCAGCTTCGCCGCTTTCTTTACTTACCGAGTTAGGGATATAAATATGTGATGGTTCATTAATATCGCCAATAATGGTTAACCGCGCATTACGCTCAGGGCCTTTAAAACTCAATGTGGCTTTACCTGTAGCGTTACCATAAAACTGGCTATTGTCAACCGCTTTGGTATCCAGCATAATCAACTTGTTGGTAAACAAATCAAAATCAAAAGCCAAATCTTTAAAGCCTTTTTCGTATAATTTACCTTTAATCAGCCCGGTATTATTTAAACTGTCTTTTATATAAAATTCATTAAAATTAATACCATCATTTTCAAATGATATATTGGCAGAATCAATGGTATAATACACTTGAGTATACAAAACATTCAGTGCAGCTTTTTTCAGAGTAATATTGCCACTTAAATCGGGTTCTGCAGGGTTGCCCTGTATAATGAGATGGCCTGTTCCATAGCCTTTTAACCGATTGAAGATATCGCCGATAAACTGTTCAACATAATTAATTTTGGTGTGCGCTAATTGTATATCAACATACAATGGTTTGTTGGTAGTGTCTTTGGTTTTATAATAACCCGTAGCATTAATATGGTATTCTTTATTTGGTGCGGTAACAGTAAAATCTAATTTTCCTGATTTGCTGCTGTACAGCGATTGAATATTGACAATACCCACCGAATCATCATTTAATCTTAATTGATTCGATGCTAATTTAGCTTCGGCAGTAAAAGAGCCATAGAAATCTCTCAAATAAATTTCACCATTTGTAATGCCTTCAAGCTTAGGATTCTTCAAGAACAGTGCAGTAATATCTCCTAAAAATATATTTTTTAATTTTACAATAAGATTATTGGTATTGCCGCCTTCTTCTTCGTCGGTTTCTACGGTAATTTCCTGAAAGCCCTGTATGAATTTTACATTACTGGCCGAAACAAAATTTTTACGCATTATAATTTCACCCTGCTTATCTAAATTCCACTTTTTCTCATTTAATATGAATGAAGATGGGTTAAAGTGTATACGTGCACCATCATTTAAGGTATACACATCTGCATTCAACAATACATTTTTTAAAACATTATTAGTGCTGGTATAAAGATGTACAACCGAATGATCGTTAGCAGCTTTAATGCTCAGTTGTGTGTTCGGAAACTGAAGGCTGTCTTTAATTTGTATATCGCTAATGCTACCGGATAATAACAAACTATCATAATTACCAATACATTTTAAGTTAATACCCGAAACGGCATATTGATCATATTTTGCATAAGGTACTAAAGCAGAAAGTTGAAATATACTTTTGGAGGTATTTACTTTTCCGGAAATATCCATATCATTTAATCCGGATATTTTTTTGTCGTAAATCTGTAAAAGTGGTTCAATATAATCGGTTTTTATAGTTAATGTAAAATCCTGATTAACAGCAATTTTTGCAGGCTCATTAAAGTAGGCAGGGTAGTAGCGATGCAGGAATGACTGAAAGCTGTTGGGTAAATCAAGAATGGTAAATTTTCCTGCAATTGTTCCGTTGAAATTGTTGCTGCCAACTTTTAAAAATTTTACTGAATCGGCTGAGTAACCGGAAGTAAGGTTCAGTGAATCGAAACTTAATTGGGTATCGGCAGATGTGATGGTAGCATTTAAAAATTTTGCACTACCTAAAAACTGGTCAATTGTTTTACCGGTAAAATAAATATCTAATAGCCCGGTTAGTTGCAAGCTGTCTTTATAAAAATTTAAAACTTTTAAATTGGCATTCACCAAATCGCCCAAAATGTTAAAGCTGGGATCCGGCTTACTTAAATCTACTTCCACATTGCTATTAAAATTCATGTTTGGATCATCAACCTTAACTTCACCATTAAAATATTTTTTTTGAAAGGTACCGTTGGTGGTTATGTTTGAATAAGTGTAATGATTAAAATCGAGCGATGCAATTTTTCCTTCAATTTGTGTTTTGAGTTTCTCAATATCAAAATTACTGCCTGAAATTTTACCCGTAAAATCAACATAGCCTAACTGGCTGATGCGTAAAAATTTTCCGATATTGAAATGATTGGTTATAACATTTCCTGAATAAGTAATATCTTTTTTTTGTGGTATTTGCATGGTAACATTGGCTGCCACACCTCCTAATCCTGAAGTAATGGTGCCATTGGAAGTAAAATTATAAATAGTGCCATTAAAATTTCCCTTAAACAATGCATCGCCTAAGGTGGTGAGATCGGGTACTTTCATATCTTTTACTGATGGCACAAAAAGAACAACATCATTATAATTGGTTTTAATGATTCCATTGTTGAAATTGATCAATGTTTTATTTAAATTGGGTAAGCCTTTCATAGCAAGGCTGCCACTGATATAACTGCCGCTGCCAATGCGGGCAAATAAATCCTGTACCGAAAAATTAGCTACTGTACCTTCAAAATGTCCGTTAATATTGATTTGTTTTTTCCAGTCTTTTAGTTCCGGTGCAAAATAGGCAATATCATCACTGTATACCGAGGCCTCCGTAAACTTAGCCACCATGGTAACAGAATGAATATATTCACTAAAATCATCATTAAAATGTTTGAATTTCATGGCATAATAGTTGGTTAATCTGCTTTTATTGGTAAGCAGATCTAATTTTGCCAATTCTATAATGTGCGGATTGATGGTTAGTTTTGTTTTTAATCTTTTTATTTCAATACCGCTTCTTTCTTTTGCAGCAATGTTTGCAATGCAGTGTAAAGTATCTTTTATCAAACTTACCTCATCAAAATGCCCGGTTAATTGTTGAATGTAAATATGGCTTCCATCAAAATACGGTAGTGGTTTTTTATCATTTCCTTGAACAGAAAGTGTTCCGTTTTTAATGTTGAGTTTTTTGAGCTGCACTAAAAGATTATCGGTATTGAACTGCAATCCTGTATCGGGTGTATTGGTTTGGTGGTCTTTAATTCTGATTGAATCGGGGCGTAATTCATGAATATTGGCTATTTCAAAATAAGGATGATCCAGATTTAATTGATTGATAGAAAAAATTCCTTTGTTTAAATTGATATTGTCTGCATCTAATAAAAGCGAATTCAATTTTGCCGTTATACGTTCTCCGTGCCATTCATCATTTTTAATAAAGCGAATGTTATTGAATTCAAGTTTTTTCAGATTCAGGGCTATTCCATTTTTTGTGTTGGTTGATTTTGGGCTGGCGAAATGGTCAACAATGTACTGGAAATTCCATACACTGTCCTTCCTTTGTAATTTTACAACGGCATCATCCAGTCCAATATATTTTAAATCGGCTGAATCTTTTAAGAAGAACCAGTCGGTTATTCTAAGCTTTAAAGCACCTGCATATAATAAAGTATCTTTTTGCCGGTCACGTATTAAAGTTCCATCTAAATTGAGTTTATTGAATAAGGTAACGTTTATTTTTTTAATGCTTACTTCTGTACCTAAGGATTTAGATAATTTTTTGGTGGCAATGCCGATTAACCAGTTTTGAACGATAGTTGTTTGTATGGCAATAAATGCCAATAAAACAAGCGCTATTACAATAAATACAAAACGCCTTAATATGGTGAGTGTTCTTTTCAGGTGAGTAGTTTTATAAACGGAAATTAATCAATCAACGCAATATTCCAAACACAGTAACAAAACTAAGGCTTCTATGTAAATGATTGCGATGAAAGTGCATTGAAGTTGTTAAGGTTTTTATTCCTGAATGAGCTGCTGCAGTTGATGATAGGTGATGCTGGTGAAATCTGTAACAATTTTGTCGGCAGCTGCTAATTCACCTGCTGTATGTGTGGTTGTTAATGCAATTACTTTTAAACCTGCTTTTTTGGCTGAAGTAACACCTGCCACTGCATCTTCAAAAGCAATGCATTGCTGAGGTGGTAATCCCAGCTCAAGGGTTGCTTTTTCATAAATTTCAGGATGTGGTTTACCATGTGTAATATGAACTGAATAAATAATTTCTTTAAAATATTGCCGAATGGGCAGGTGTTGTAACATAAAATCTATATTGTCTTTTATGCCCGATGTGGCAATTACCATAGGTATTGCATGTTTTGCTAACGTTTCTAATAGCTCCATTAATCCGGCAACCGGTTGAATATATGGTGCATAGATTTCCCGATAAATGGCCTCTTTTTCGTTCGTGTAATTTTTTATATCTGCTTCAGAAATCTGATTGCCAAAAATGTATTTTAAAACATCTACATTTGTTTTGCCGTTAAAATGTGCTAAATATTCTGCTCTTGTTAGCGGAGGAATATTTCTTTGCTGATAAAATATTTGCCAGGATTGTATGTGGTAATCGTTGTTATTGATGAGTGTTCCATCTAAATCGAAGGCAACGCCAAATGTTGGTTTCATATAAAATGTTAGCCGATGAAAAAATGCTGTGTGTGTAATATATTAACGAAATATTGAAAATATATCGGTTGTTTAATACCCGGCTACTGCATCATCGCCACGGGTATCTGCAGCTGTTTGCCTTTCTCCATTGTGTAATATTTTAATAATTTCTGTTCGGCCAATGTTACCCCGTTGTTGAATGGTATAACCCATTGCTTCTAAACCTGAAATGGTGCTTTTAGGAAAATCGGGTTCTACAAAAATTACATCGGGCAGCCATTGGTGATGAAATTTTGGAGCAGCAATGGCTTGTTCTGCGCTCATATTGAAAATAAGTACATCTACCAATGTTTGAAATACAGAGGTAGGAATAGTGGTACCACCGGGTGTACCGCAAACCATAAATGGTGTATTATTTTTTAATACAATGGTTGGCGACATAGAACTGAGCATGCGTTTACCGGGTTGTATGGCATTGGCTTCACCGCCTACTGCGCCAAACATATTGGGTACGCCGGGCTTTACACTAAAATCGTCCATTTCATTGTTCAAAAAAAATCCGGCACCACCCACAACTGTTCTGCTGCCATACCATCCATTCAACGTAGTGGTAATACTTACCATATTACCTTTTGCATCCATAATGCTAATGTGAGTGGTTTCTTCGTGCTCGGGTATTTGTCCCTCTTTAATCAGTTTGCTGGGTGTAGGTTTTGTACTGTCGTAATTTGCCATGCGTTGAGCAATATATGCATCACTTGTAAGGGTTTTTAATGGAACTTTCCAAAAATCCGGATCGCCCATATAGGCGGCCCGGTCTGCAAAGGCTCTCCGTTCTGCTTCTACCATTAATTGTACCATTTTAACCGATTCAAAACCATATGATACTATAGGTTTATTGGCAATCATTTTCATGAGTTGTTCAACAATAATGCCCCCGCTACTGGGTGGGGGCATTCCAATAATGGTAAAATCCTGAAAGTTAAAGGTGAGGGCAGTGCGTTCTGCAGGCCGGTAATTTTTTAAATCATTCAATGTTATAATGCCTTTACCTCGTTGCATTTCGGCTGCAATTAATTGGGCTGTTTCACCTTCATAAAATCCTTTTGCTCCTTTTTTGCTGATACGCATCAATGTTTTAGCCAGGTCTTTTTGTATCAGTGTATCTCCTTCCTTCCAGGGTGTTGCTTTTACAAATGCATTGGGCTTGGTATTATAACGTATAAATTCAGCTCTGGTGGCATTTAAGAGATGTGCTTCTTTTGCGGTGATTACAAATCCGTTTTCAGCTATTGCAATAGCCGGTGCAATGAGTTGTTGAAATGGTAATCTGGCATGTTTGTACATAGCAAAAATACCGGCTATAGTACCCGGAATGCCACTGGCCAAATGACCGTTTTGCGATAAATGCATATCGGGATTGCCATTCTTATCTAAATACATATCTCTTGATGCATGTTCGGGTGCCGTTTCTCTAAAATCTAAAGCTATATTTTCACCATTACTTTTTCTGGCCACCATAAAACCTCCGCCACCTATATTTCCGGCTTCAGGAAACACTACTGCCAGTGCCAATTGTGTTGCAATGGCGGCATCAAAAGCATTGCCACCCTCCTGCATTATGGCAGCACCAATCATACTGGCTAACGGATGCGCACTTGCTACGGATGCATGCGGAAAGCCGGCAGACTTATGGATGGTGTAATGAAAAGGATCGATCTTTTTGCCTGCTCCAACCAGATTGTTTTCTTTTTGGGCATATAGCTGAAAAGGGAAACATGCTGTAACCGTATAAATAATTAGAATAATTGATAATATATTTATTTTTTTTGTATTTAGTTTGAAAGCAAAGTACATAGCGCAATTTTTTTTATAAATATTTTATAACAGCAATTTACAGATTATTTGTTGATGATGTAATTTTTCAAATGGTAATCATTTTATGTAACTTTTCCACTCTGTTTAGCAGATGCATTGTGTACATCAATTTTTACTGTTCTTACTTTTTCAATTTTCAACTATTGTGTTCAATAAAAAGAGGCTGTCTCAAAAGTTCGAGACAGCCTCTTTTTATTCGGTAAAGGGGGTGGAGAAAGTTTTCATCTAAGCCATTCTCAAACGCTTCATTTTACTTTTGAGACTTCTTCTTATCAATGATTGCGTATGAATTTGTGTGGCTAAACCAATTAAAATTTAAAACCAATGGTTGCTACAATATTGCCCAAATTGCCGGTTTGTATGGCAAAGGTATTGGGTTTGTCATTTAAATAGTAAGGAAAGTTGGCATCTTTCACAAAAGTGTAAACATAAGTCAGGTCAATGAAGATGCCATGGTTTCTGTATCCTACACCACCACTGGTTACAATTCTATTCGCCTTTACTTCAGATGCAGCATAAGGACTACCATAATAAGCTGCACCTAATCGAAACATCCAGGGATCGAATTTTAATTCACCACCAATACGGGCATTAATATTGCCTTTGTAATAGTTTTTTACGGTACTGTTAAGCTGGCTGTAATAATCAATACTCGATTGGTCTGCATTGCTGGCAGCTCTGAACCGGGCACCGCGGTAGTTTACATATTCTAAATCGGCACTAACAAAAGCTCTCTGTTTATGGGTGTTGGCCACTTCTCTCAATACATAACTGGCGCTGGCAATGGCGCGCCATGGGGTAACGATACTGTATTGACGGGTTCCAGGATTGCCGCTATTTAAATTGTCGCTGGTTTCGGTTCTTAACCCTGCATATGATTCGGTGTTTGCTGTAATAGAGGAACGTATTTGATCATTAAAAGAGATAAGTTGGGGGGTGTGTAATGCAAAACCAATTCTCCAAAATTCTTTCGGTTTGTATAACATGCCCAATTTTAAACCTACCCCAACGCCTTGCGATTTAAATGTTTCATGATAAGTAAAATAGGCAAAATTATTATTTGGATTATTGGTAGCATCAGTTTCAGAATACGTTAAATCACGTTGGTAGGATACAATGGGTACCGTTAAACTACCGCCAATGTATAACCTGTCGGCCATATTGCCGGCTAAGCCCAGTGCAATTTCGTTGTAACCGCCTCTGGTAACTGCATCATACGATTGAATAACACCACTTGATATAGGAACCAAGCTTTGATAGCCTGCAACAGAACCGTTGGGGCCACTTAAAGTATCTATCAGATAAGTTCTAAATGCCAGTGATGAACCAAAAATATAATTACTTAAGGCCGCATTGGTATCGGCCCTGTCGCGGGTTAGTTCTTCTAAATACTGTTCGGTAAAAGAACTCATATTGTTAAATCCACTGTATTGAATATGATTGTTGTAATTGGCTAACTGATTAACCGAAAGCGAAAAAGCAGCACTTGTAAATTTACTGTCGCTATACCTGCTGGGCGAGCCAATTACAATACCACTGGCGCCGTACATAAAAGTATTTTTTTTAACAGTTGAATCGGTGCCTCTGTAATTGAGTTTGTTGTTATTCATTAAAAAACCGGGTGATAATACCAACTCTCTTGTTTTATACAATCCCAACCCGGCCGGATTTACGTTGGCTGCGGAAATATCTCCACCCAATGATGCCATAACACCACCCACTGCCATATTTCGGGCAGAGCCATTTTGGGTAAACCAAGCAGTACGCAAAGCATCTTCAGGAGTTTGAGCCCATAAACTCTGGCTCACTAAAATGCATAGAATGGGTATTATTTTCTTCATAGATTGGCTTTGGTGCTGAATCTTACAAATAGTTGAATAGGTTTCAATCTTTTTTAAAATTAATTTCTGGGTCCGCGGCTACCAGAGGCACTACTGCCTGCACTGTTAAATCCGCCACTTCTGCCACCGGCATTACTACTAGGCGTAAAGGTATTACCGTTGGTATTAAAAGTTCGGGCGGGGCGGTACCAGCTATTGTTATTGGGCATGTTATTGTTGCCTGTGGGAGAAGTAGAAAATACACGGCGCACCAAACTGCCAAAACTGTTACCAGGCGCATACATATTGCTGCCTTCTTTCAGTTGGCGAACATAATTGGTATTATTGTAATTTCTATTCAGGTAGGCAGATAAATAACTACCTGATGTAGATCTGCTGATGATGGATGGGCTTTTATAACCAATTAAAGTGGCAGCAGGATTGTACCAACTGTTCCAGCCATAGCCTAATCCGTATCCATATCCATAACCATAAAATGGCATCATGCCATAACCGGCTGTGTAATAGGGGCTCCACATATTCCAATAGGGGTTCCAACTATTGTATCCTTGATAAGCCCAGTTATTATATATAGGAAAATTATAACGGCTATCATACCAGTAGCTGTAATCATCCAATGGTGCCCATAAATAGTAATTGTGCACTTTCATGCTTAGGTAACGGTCGTCATTATAATTTTGAAACTCCTGATAACGATCTTCCTGACGGGTTTGATTCACTATTGCATTACCATTGGTGGGTGAATAGTACAAATCGTCCGGTGTTTGGGTTGATTTATAAGCGGTAGAACAACTGCTCATTACAGCTGCAACAGCAATTGTTAATAAAAAAGTTGTTTTCATATTCATGCGTTTTACAAAATTCGTAATACTAAGTTACATACATTTGCTGCATTCTTTTTTCAAATTAAAGTTACATCAAAAATGTTGCCTGCATTAATATTAACTTAATTTTTATGTTAACGATATGTCAATTACAGGCTTCACCTAAATAACAAAAAATAGATACAAAAGTTATGGCGAAAGAACTAACCTCACGTGCTGAAGATTACGCCCAATGGTACAACGATTTGGTCATTAAATCTAATTTGGCTGATTATAGTGCAGTTAGAGGCTGTATGGTTATAAAACCCTATGGATATGCACTTTGGGAGAATATGCGCAATGCCCTCGATGTAATGTTTAAGGAAACCGGCCATTTGAACGCCTATTTCCCGCTTTTTGTTCCCAAAAGTTTATTTGAGGCAGAAGAAAAAAATGCGGAAGGATTTGCAAAAGAATGTGCCGTGGTAACCCATTACCGCTTAAAAACGGATCCTGATAGGCCGGGTAAATTAATGGTTGATCCCGATGCTAAATTAGAAGAAGAATTGGTGGTAAGACCTACCAGTGAAGCCATTATTTGGAATACCTATAAAAACTGGATACAATCATACCGCGATTTACCTTTATTAATTAACCAATGGGCCAATGTGGTTCGGTGGGAAATGCGTACCCGCCTGTTTTTAAGAACTGCCGAATTTTTATGGCAGGAAGGACATACTGCACATGCCACACAGGAAGAGGCATTGGAAGAAACCCGTAAGATGCTGGATGTGTATGCCGATTTTGCAGAAAACTGGATGGCTGTTCCTGTTATTAAAGGTGTAAAAACCGCCAATGAACGTTTTGCCGGTGCAGTAGATACGTATTGTATTGAAGCATTAATGCAGGATGGAAAGGCATTGCAAGCAGGTACTTCGCATTTTCTGGGGCAAAACTTTGCCAAAGCATTTGATGTAAAATTTAGTGATAAAGAAAATAAATTAACTTATGTATGGGCTACCAGTTGGGGGGTTAGTACCCGCTTAATTGGCGCTTTGGTAATGGCACACAGTGATGATGATGGATTAGTATTGCCGCCTAGAATTGCACCGCTGCAAGTGGTAATTGTGCCCATTTATAAAGGTGATGAACAAAAAGCCATGATTGCCGAAAAAGCTTTGGCTATTGTTCAACAGTTAAAGAAAAAAGGGATTAGTGTAAAATTTGATGATAATGAAAATACAAGGCCGGGCTGGAAATTTGCACAGTATGAAATGCAGGGTGTGCCGGTTCGGTTGGCTTTGGGTGTTCGGGATATTGAAAATAACGTGGTGGAAGTGGCCCGAAGAGATACCAAAACCAAAGAAACAGTTTCATTGGAGGGCATTGATGTTTTTGTTGAGCAATTATTGGATGCAATTCAAACAAATATTTATCAGAAAGCACTGGCTTACCGTAATGAACATATAACATCTGTGAATAGTTGGGATGAATTTATGGAAGTATTAGACAATAAAGGGGGTTTTGTTGCAGCACATTGGGATGGCACTTCAGAAACAGAAGATAAAATTAAAGAATTATCTAAAGCTTCAATTCGTTGTATTCCGCTCGATAACCAACAGGAAACGGGTGCATGTATACTAACCGGAAAACCCTCTGTGCAACGTGTATTGTTTGCCCGGGCTTATTAATCAACAATGCTCTGCAAACCAATTCACATTATTTGTTGAGAGGGTTGATGCAGTTTGGTTGAAGAAAGTACCCAAAAAATGCCGCTAATGGTGTGGAAACCAAATAGCATGTGTGTATCATTTTTTTAATTCTTATCATTGAAACAAAAGTCTGTTATACCTGCTTTGCAACCTTTTTTAGATGGGAAAATGTTGTTGTTGAATAAGCCGTTGCACTGGACTTCATTTGATGTGGTGAAGAAAGTCAGAATTACCACAGGTATATCAAAAGTTGGCCATGCCGGTACTTTAGATCCGCTGGCTACCGGCTTATTGATTGTTTGTACCGGTGCTTTTACCAAGAAGATTAACGATTTTATGGGAATGGATAAAGTGTACACCGGTTCTATTACGCTGGGAGCTACCACTGCTTCCTACGATTTGGAAACCACTCCGCAATCTGTTGCATCAACTGATCATATTACGGAACCCATGTTGGAACAAGCTACAAAACTATTTACCGGTGCTATTCTGCAAATGCCACCCCAACATTCTGCTATAAAAAAAGATGGCAAACCCTTGTACCTCTCTGCACGCAAAGGAATTGAAGTAGAAGTAGCGGCAAGGCCGGTAACCATACATTCTTTTGAAATAACAAATGTAGCAATGCCTGTTGTGCATTTTAAAGTACATTGTTCAACCGGAACATATATTAGAAGTCTTGCAAACGATTTTGGAGCAGCACTTGGCGTTGGTGGCTATTTAAGCAGTTTGTGCAGAACTGCAATTGGTAATTTTGAATTGAAAGATGCGAGTACCATTGAAGCATTTGAACAATCTGTACAAGTTTTAAAAACAGATACGAACGGTTAGCCATTGTTGTTTTTAAAAAAAATTTTCTTTTCAAAACATACTGCCTGCTGCCCAATGTTTGGAACGGTGAAGTGATTGCGACGCAACAGGCGATGCCACGAAGGTTAGCAGCCGGTATTATCAACTTTATTCAGCTATTAGAAGGGGAGCCCAATACCGAATTGTATGGCGTAATTATTGACGACTGCATTGCCTCTGTTTTCTGTCCAGGTTAGTTTATTGAACTCTGCCCAACCATCATTGTATTGTCGGGCCGGATCTTTTAATTTATAACCAAAATCTAGGCGCAATAAGAAGTAGGAGAAGTCGAAACGCAGGCCTGTACCCACGCCTATAGCCAAATCTTTCCCTAATCTTTGTAAGGCAAAAACTGAATTGGGATCGGAAGGGTTGGGGGTAAGGCTCCATACATTGCCCATATCGGTAAACAATGCGCTGGATAGTTTGAATGCACTAAATGTAAACAATGGAAAGCGGTATTCTATATTGGCTTCCAGCGCCATGTCGCCAAAACGTTCTTTGTAGTTTGTATTTGAAATAGTATCTACTAATATGGAAGAACCTAAACCCAATTCTCTTAGGCTCCAAGCCCGCATACTGTTGGGGCCGCCTAAAAAATATTGTTTATACACCGGAATATTCTGGCCTGCCTTCGGAAAGGCGGCGCCGATAAAAAAGCGGGTAGCCAGTTCTGTTTTGTGGTATTTTTTTAAATAACGGTATTCCCCTTCTGTTTTAATGTATTTGAATATTCGGTCGGTGTAAATATTCAGTAACGATGTTAATGTACCTGATTCTTCAATACCCAAACGGATAAAATGGCTTTTGGAAGGGTCTCTCGGACTGTTGAATGTTCGGATGGCTGATATGGCCGAGCCTGCTACATTGCCATCGCGAAATGAATTTCGAAGAAATGGATTGTTTTTGAAAAGGGTATCTAATCCGGGTAAGGTATCAATTTTATATAACTCCACATTCAATGGCTTGAATGAAATGCTGGTGACGGCATTGGATTTACGTGCATTTTTTGAGAACTCATACCCCCAACTGGTGGTAAGAGAGCGTAACTGGTAATAATCTCTCCGGTCAGTATAAGAGCCTGCAACGGAAAGTAAGGTTCGTTTATTATCGGCCGATCTGAAAAATTTTGAATCAATAACCCTTGGGATAATGAGTTTTGGAAAATTATAGGTATGACTTAAACTGGCTTGAAAGGTTTGTAACAAAGGCGTACCCGTTACCCCCGGGTTTTGTGCCTGGCCAATATTCAATTCTGTACCCAGGCGCAAACTGGTGAGAGACTGTATGGCCCGCTTCCATAAATTTCTGTTGGTGTAAGTAAAATTAGTGGCAATACCAAACAGGTTGCCAATGGTAATATCACCGGTATTGCGGCTGCCTTCTAAATTTACACTATAGCTTTGTTTCAGGGCAGGGGTTAAAAATAAATACAGGTCTAATGAATCTGTTCCATAAGATACTACCTTACCATCAACCTGTTGCCAGGCCGGTAAATGCCCCAAGTCATTGATGGATTTGTAATACTTCGATTCGCTGTAAAGTTGATTGTATCTTAAATAGGTATGTTCAATGAGCGGCTTATAAATAAATTTACCATCCTGATACACCATAGTTAAGTGTTTGTAATTGAATTGCTTTAAATTCTTTTGCAATAAAACACTATCTGGCTGGTCGGTAATTTTTAATTCAGGGTAATAGTAAATATGATGAATGTAATATTGGGTAAGTTTACTGCTGTCTTTAAACTGGTGCTGTTTAATTTCTACATTCCATTTTGGATTTTCGTAGCGGGCTTTATTGGCTTCTTCAATCAGTTTGGCTTGTGTTAAAGGGTCGAAGGCCAATTGCAGTAATTGAGTATTGGTGGTATCAATTTCGGCATAAAAATCGTCTTTCGAAATTTTGTAATACCCGCTATCTCTGAATAAAAGCGCCAGCCTGTCTAATTCGTTACTGATTACCTGTTTGGTATAAGGGGTACCTTTTTTCAATAAGGTTTTTCCGCTGGCAGCCAGCGCCATTTTTTGCAAACTGGAATCAATAGGGTGAACGGCTGTATCTAGCAAATGATAACGCACAGAATCGATGGTAATATTTTTACCCAGATTAATTTTCATGATAATGGTAGCACGTATCTGGTTTTTTACTGTATCAAACCTGGGTACTGAATCAGCAAATTGTGCATAATAAAACCCCTGCGAGTTGAGATAGGCATTCATATACCGAATGGTACGCGAAATATTGGTGGTATCAAATACAGGTGGATTTTTCAATACTTTGCTAATAATGGGTTGTTTAAAGGAAAGCTTAATTTCGCTGATGTAACGGGCCTGTAAACTATCATCCCAATAATTGCTTAATTCATTTTTTAAGCGTTTTTTCTCATCTTTGGACACCTTTCCGTTTAGTTCTATTCTGTTTTCAAAAACAAAAGGTTTATTAATCGGATAATTTTTTACAATAGAACAAGCGGCTAAATAAAGAAGTAGCAGAGTTAGGGTGGTATATCGTAATAATTGCTGTAGCTTAAAATTCATATCAATGCTTAGTCGGAATGAGGTCAAATATATTCAATCTTTGTGCCACAAAAAACAAAGAACAGAAGAAGGTGTATTTATAGCTGAAGGAACTAAAATAGCTGCTGAAATACTGGCATCTGATTATACCATTAAAAAAATTTATGCAACGGAACACTGGATGACACATCATGCTGATGTTCAAGTACCTGTGATAATTGTATCTGAGGCTGAATTGGATAGAATCAGCAATCTGCAAACACCTAACGAAGTGATATTGGTGGTGCAGCAGCGTGCTGAAACGCCGATACCTGCAACACCACAGGGGTTGGTACTGGTGTTAGACGGCATTCAGGATCCGGGGAATCTTGGTACCATGATTCGAATAGCAGACTGGTTTGGTGTTGCGCATATTGTTTGCAGCACCGATACGGTGGAATGGTACAATCCCAAAGTAATTCAAAGCACCATGGGTAGTTTTTTACGGGTAAACCATTGGTATACCCATTTGCCATTCTGGCTTGAAAAACTGCAGGTGCCCGTTATTGGCGCTGTATTGAATGGAGTTCCGGTACAACAAATGCCCTTTTTACCTAATGCAGCATTGCTCATTGGAAGTGAGGGAAGTGGTATTCGGCAAGCGGTATTATCTGCCATTACACACCCTGTTACTATTCCCGGCAAAGGGCAGGCGGAGTCGTTGAATGCAGCAGTAGCTGCGGGTATTTTACTATCGCATCTTACCTGAAAGTAATGGCTTTTACCGGTTGAATTTTTTTAACCAGTGCAGTAGGCACCATTAATGCCAACAAACAAACCAAAGCAGTAGCTACACAAACCAATACAACCTGCCATCCAATAATATGAACAGGCGCCACTGATACATAATAATTGCTTTCATCTAAGTGAATAAATCCGGTAAATTGTTGCAGCAAACATACACCCAGCCCGGCAATTAAGCCAATGCCAATACCAAAACCTGCAATAAACCAGGCATAGAGCAGAAATATTTTTTGTATCAGCCAATCGTTGGCGCCAATGGCTTTCAGAATGCCAATCATTCTGGTGCGTTCTAATACCAGAATGAGCAGGCAGGTAACCAAATTAATAATGGCTACAATTGACATTACGATAAAAATTACATTGCGGTTTACATCTTGTATATTCAACCAGTCAAAGATATTTGGGTATACATCCTGAATGGTTTTGCTGCTCCAGACATTGGGAAGCTGATTCAGTAATGCCTGGTTCACCCTATTCATGTCCTTGTAATTATTTAAAAAAACCTCGTAACCTCCAATGGCATTGGCCGGCCAGTTATTAATGCGGCGAATGAGGCGTATATCACCAATTGCAAACAGTTTATCATATTCTTCAATACCTGTTTTATACAGACCAACTACTTTCAGTTTACGGTAAGTATTGCCACTGCCATCAGTTGAAATAAAGAAAATACGCAGGGTATCGCCTAATTGAATATTGAGTTTATTGGCAATATTTGTTGAGATGATGATTTCTTTGGAATAGCTGCTGTCATTAAATTGCAGCCATCTTCCTTTTTGTAAAAACGGTTTTAACCGGGAACTGTCATTTTCTGCATTAACACCTTTGAATAAAGTGCCTTCAATTTCACGGTGATAAGCCAATACGGCACTTTTGGTAGCAAATACCTGAACCTGCTGAATACCTTGTTGGTGGTGCAGAATATATTCTACGGTATCATTGCGCTCAATGGGTGTTTCTTCTGCTACCAGGGCTTTATCTACTTCAAAATGCTGTACGCGTATATGTCCCCAGAAACTGAACACTTTTTCAGAAATGGTTTGCTGAAATCCATTTACAAAGGCTAAGGTAACAATCATCGACATAACGCTTACCGCAGTAGCCACTATGGCCAAACGAATAATAAATCGCGAAAATGTTTTTTCGTGGTTAAAAGTTATTTTTCTGGCAATATAAAAAGCAACATCCAAGGCAACGGTTTTAAAATGTTTCAAAACTACGTGCTGCGGGGCAATCAGCAAAACCAATTAAATTATGGCAATAATCAGCAGTATTGTATTTTTATTAAAAGTTTGAAACATGAAATGGCTCCAACTATTGGTAGTAATGTTGTTATGCACTTCGTTGCAGGCGCAAACCTATGTTGATTCGGTGTATATGCCATCCATTGGCAATGTATCTATCTTCAAACAAAATAATCAGCAAAGCATGCCCGTTATTCACCTCAATTCCGGTGAATTATTGGAATTGCATTTTGACGATTTGGTAGCTTATCCCAAAAATTTTTATTACACTTTTGTGTTGTGTAATGCCGACTGGACACCGGCTGATGTAAGTATATTTGATTATCTGAAAGGATTTCAACAACAGGCTATTAACCAGTACCGCATTTCCTCTATAACACCTCTGCAATACGTTTCCTATCAGTTAGTATTCCCCGATGCCAATGCCATGCCGGCTGTAAGCGGTAATTATATTTTAAAAGTGTTTTTAGATGGCGATACTTCTAAATTGGCATTTACCCGCCGTTTTTTTGTAGTACATAACCGGGTTGATATTACCGCAAATATTGCACAACCCTTTACTAATCAGTTATTTTTAACCCATCAAAAAGTACAGTTAAGCATCAATACCCGTGAATTGAATATTTTAAATCCGCAACAACAATTTAAAGTGCTGATTATGCAGAATTATCGATGGGATAATGCCATTCAGGGTATTCAACCCATTTTTATTAATAACAATATTTATCAATACAATGCCGAGCAGGATTGTATTTTTCCCGGCGGGAAAGAATATCGTTGGGCTAATTTAGAAAGCTTCCGTTATCAGAGTGAAAGGGTAGCTGCCGTTGACAAAAGCAATTTTCCCTATCAGGTATATTTGAAGAACGATTACGATTTATCGGGTCAGCCTTATTTATTGATGAACGATATGAATGGCTGGTATATGATAAGCACCACCGAGCTGGTAAACCCCTGGTGGCAAACCGATTATGCCTATGTGCATTTTAGTTTTGTGCCGCCGGGCAATCATCCATTTACCGGACAGGATGTGTATATTTTGGGGGCTTTAACCGGCAACCGGCTCACCCAAAAAGCTAAAATGGTTTTTAATGCAGATAAAGGCGTTTATGAACAAACCCTTTTCTTAAAACAAGGTTATTACAATTATACTTACGTTACCCGGCCTGCCGATAACCCCGGTGCTGCCGGCTCATTAAAATTAACCGATGGCAATAGCTGGGAAACAGAAAATGATTATACCATTTTTGTGTATTACCGTTCATTAAACGATCGGTACGATGAATTAGTGGGGGTTACAACCATTAATTCCAGATTTAACCGGCAATAGCTTTCATTGTACTACTGAAATCTAATATTTCATTATTCATTTGTAATGTTATTCCATGCTATTTTATTTCAATTGAAGTAAAGCTGCTATTAGCTGTTGGTCCTAAAGTATTAGAGGCTGCCAAACCAATTAGATATTGCCCGGTTGATAGTTTAGGCATTATTAAATGTAATGTATCTTGAATTGTGGCACCCGGTAATATAAATTGATTGCGTAGTTTTTTCCTGCACGGTACTACTAAAATGGATGTTTTATTCTTCAAAATTGCATTAATTTCAACTGTAAAATCCTTTGTTTGCAGAAAGAATGTTTTGTTTAAAGTGTTTTTCAATTGAAAAGGTATTAAAACAGAGTCATTGTTGTAAAGTATATCAGTTGGCAGTTGATATGTAATTTTTAAAGAGTTCGTTGTAAACAATGAGTCTGTTTTAAATCCATTGAATTTGTATCCGTTAACATTATAATGATTTGATTTTCCTTTAAAATCTCCAAATATGAATGCTGGTTTACCCATCCAGTTATTTTGATAATTCCAAATATCAAATTGCGATTTTCTGGTATTTAAATTTGATAAGGAAATAGCAGTATCTCCGGTATAAAAATGGTACAATGATGGTTCAATATGATTTCCTAAAAAAATTACAGGTATATGATTTGCTTCAGCAGCTATTGCTTTGTAATAATCACTTTTCGATGAAAAGCCAAATTGCTCAGGCAAAAGCTGTGCCGCCAATGCTATTCTTAATAACAGCACCAAAATTGCAGAAGCTCCTATAAAGCGTTTGGTGTATTTTAGTAAAGCCGGATGATAACTGATGTGTTCATTCAATACTATCAGCATGGGTACTGCAGCTACAATTGTCCAGTGAGGTTCTGCATGCCCTCTAAATGTACTAACCCAAAAAAATAGAATAATTCCAATAATATTAAAATACAAAGCTTTATGAAAAGCATCAATATATTTATATTTTACTAAAACATATATTACAGCTAAAAATATAAATGGATTAAAAGAAAGCATTTGATTGGGAATGTACTCCCAAAAATACGCCCATTTAAATGGCTCAGACCGGCCGATGGCGTGAAATTTTATTGAAGGGAAATGATGACTGTATTGCCAATAAATATGTGGCGCTAAAAGTAAAAGGCCAATCAATAAAACCAAGTAAAATTGTTTTTTTTTGAATAGCGAAGTATTGGAAAGCAGGCTTAAAAAAATGACCAATACCCCTTGATATTTACTGTATATTAATCCAACCGAACTTACAATCATTAATAAGGTATTAATCCAATTGCTCTTTTTTAGAAATCTTTGATAGGAAAAGAAAAATAATGCAGTGAAAAAAAGTAGGGGAGAATCTGGCGTTGCTACAAAACCATATACAGAAAACATAATCATTGAAAACGTTGTAAGAAAAAATAACAATATTTGTTGAGTTGTAGCTCTTCTTTTAAAGTTCAGTTGTTCCCAAATTAATAAAAGTGTAAAAGGCTGCAATACAATTGGGAAAAAACGTATTTGCAAATTGCCCTTAAAAAACAATGAACCGGCTCTTATCATCCATGCAATAAAAGGGGGGTGATCAAAATAGCCCCAATCTATGCTTTTACTATACAGAAAGTAATAAGTTTCATCTTCCTGAATATTGGTAACCAATCCTTGAATTAAATTGATTAAGAACCATATTAAAAGCAGTAAGTATATTTTTTTCCTGTCCATTTCCGCCCAATTAATTGAATAAAAATGCACAAAACTTTGTGTTTTGCCTTTTGATGCGGGTAATGGTGAGGTTACATTTTGAAATGGTGGCTAAAAAAGGTTTGCTATGCTAAAATCTCCATCCATCTAAAAATGAATATGCAAATTTAAGATGAAAATAATTTTATTGACTTTTAATGATTTTTTTACAAACACAAATTTAAAATATTAATAATTTTATTAATGTATTTAAGAAACATATTCACTCAATTTTTGTGTTTTATACCCATTAATTACAGTAAAGAATATTCCCTATTCCGAAAATCAATAAAATGTAGTGTGTAAATTTAATTAGTTGCCTTACATTTGCAGCCGGCAGGTCTTACACGACCAGCTCCTGCTGAACCTCCCCAGGGCAGGAATGCAGCAAGGATAAGCGGTTGTAGCGGTGCGATGTGAGTAGCCTGCCTTTTTATTATGTTCAATGCTTTCGTAAAAGCAATTATTTTTCCGTCTATTGTTCACGTTTTAAATAATTCATCATGAAATTTTTTATTGATACCGCAAATCTTGCTCAAATTAAAGAAGCAAACGATTTAGGTATTTTAGATGGTGTTACCACCAATCCCTCTTTAATGGCAAAAGAAGGTGTAAAAGGCAACGATGCTATAATGAACCATTACAAAACCATTTGTGAAATGGTAGATGGCGATATTAGTGCAGAAGTTTTCTCAACCGATTTTGATGGTATTGTTACCGAAGGTAAAAAATTAGCAGCCATCCACCCCAATATTGTAGTAAAAGTTCCTATGATTAAAGATGGCGTAAAAGCCATTAAATGGTTTACCGATAATGGTATTAAAACCAACTGTACTTTGGTATTTTCTGCTGGTCAGGCTATTTTAGCAGCTAAAGCAGGCGCCAAATATGTATCACCCTTTATTGGGCGTATTGACGATACCAATTGGGATGGGGTAGAACTGATTGCACAAATTGCGCATATTTATTCCTTACAGGGTTTTGAAACAGAAATATTGGCAGCCTCCATCCGTAGCTCATTGCATATTGTAAAATGTGCGGAAGCCGGTGCCGATGTTTGCACTTGTCCATTAGATTCTATCCTCGGTTTATTGAAACACCCTTTAACCGATATAGGATTGGCTAAGTTTTTAGAAGATGCCAAAAAAATGTAAATATAATCACATTCATTCTATAAAAAAATCTACATATAAACTGTGTAGATTTTTTTTTAACATTTAAAACAGATGGCATGACAGTTTGGATATTATTGGTGGTTTCCATTGCATTGGTAGCACTATTCCTATTTTGGCCTCGCCATAAAAAAATACAACCCATGCCAACCGCATGGCACCAATTGCTGAACCAACATGTACATTTTTACACACAACTAAATGCAATCGATCAAAAATTATTTGAAAAACGAGTGATGCAATTTTTACAATATGTTAAAATACATCCGGTAAAAACAACCCTCACCGATTTAGATGCGGTACTCATTGCCAGCAGTGCCATTATACCTATTTGGGGTTTTCCTAACTGGCATTATTATAATTTGCAACATATTTTATTATATCCCAATGCTTTTGAAGAAAAAACCTTTCAGTTAGAAGGCATAAATTGCGATGTTTTGGGGATGGTAGGTACCGGCACCCTCAATCAAATGATGATTTTATCGCAACAATCGCTGCGAGAAGGTTTTATGAATGAACATAGTAAAAGCAATACAGCCATTCATGAATTTGTACACTTGTTAGATAAAGCTGATGGCTCTACTGATGGTATACCGGAAAGTTTATTAAGCAAACCCTACGTTTTGCCTTGGGTACAGTTAATACATCGAACTATGCAGGAAATGCAGGCCGGACAGAGCGATATTAATATTTATGGTGCAACTAATCCCGCAGAATTTTTAGCGGTAGTAAGTGAATATTTCTTTTCACAACCGCATTTATTGGCGCAACATCATCCGCAATTGTATGCATTGTTAGAAAAAACATTTCGTCAAAATCCTGCTCAACTACTTCAAACATCTGATCAATGATGCTCAATTTAGCTCAGTATTACTTTGCATCCCTTTTGGTTACTTTCAAAAGCTTTTTCAATAATAGCAATTACAGCTGTGCTTTCATCAATGGTAACAGGTAAGGGTTGCTGATGCACCAATGCCTGATACAAGGCTTCAAAATACCCCATGTAATTGCCTTTTTCGGTAGGTACATGTTCCCGTATTATTTTTCCGTCTATTGCTGTATGCAATAAACCCTGTTCGGCTTCAGGTTCAATGCCCCAATTGGGCATGGTTGGTTTTTTGCCTTCTATTAAATGATTTTCCTGCACATCTGCTTTCGATTTTAAAAAACTGCCGGCTGTTCCAAATACAATGTAACCCGGTAGGGGTTCCCGCACAAAATAGCCGCTTTTTAAACGTACTCTGCAATGTTTGTAATACAAAAGCAATTCAAAATAATCATCAATCACAGAGCCGGGTCGGGTAACAGCAATATCTGCAAACAAAGCTTCGGGTTCACCAAATAATTGCAATGCCTGGTCAATTAAATGTGAACCTAAATCGTACAAAACACCTGTGCCCGGCTTGCCGGTTTCCTTATGTGCTTTTGAGCTTAAATGAGGGGTATATCGATCAAACCGCAATTCTGCTTCTACAATGTTTCCCAACAATCCCGATTCAATTACACGTTTGGTGGTTAAATAATCGCTATTGTAGCGGCGGTTTTGGTACGGACAAATCATTAACTGCTGCTGTAATGCCAGTTCTTTCAAGGCTTTGGCTTCAGCTGTGGTAACAGTAATGGGTTTTTCTAACACCACATTTTTTCCGGCCAACAATGCCAGCCGGGTATAGGCATAATGGGTTTCGTTGGGGGTGTTTACAATTACCAAATCAATATCATCTGCCAATAATGCTTCCAGTGTATCGTAGCTTTTTGTATGTGGATAAATTTGTTGAATTTGTTTTTTACTTCTTTCCCAGGCACCCACTAAAATATAACCTGGATGCGCATCAATAAAGGGTGCATGAAATACTTTTCCACTCATGCCAAAAGAAAGCAGCGCAGTTTTAATCGGTGCATTCATCAGTTCAATGATTTAATATTTTAATTAATGTGCATATTTAATCAACTGCCCGAAGCTACAATTTTTTTAATGGTTTGCCAGATGATTTTTTTAAACTTGTTATAATTATCTATAATATATTCAAAAAGCAAATCGGATAGGAGCTATCAATAAAAGATCTTAACGATATTTTAAGCAGATAACCAGCCATTCATCACCTTATGCAGGCATTTTTGAATGGTTCATTTATCTTCGTATATAACTTGTACACATTTCTTTGTTGGTAGTATTGTAGCTGTTACCTTAAATATATGTATAAAATCTTTTATTGAAAAAAATATGCGAAAATTAGTATTCCTTTTTTGTTGGGCTGCAGGCCTGTTATACAGTGAGACTGTGTTGGCACAAAATCCGCCCATTGTAAACAGTGCAGCTATTTTTTTGCAGATGAAAAAATTAAATGTGCTGGGTAGTGTATTATATGTGGCTGCACATCCGGATGATGAAAACAATACCCTGTTGCCTTATCTGGCAAAGGGAGCTTTGTATAAAACTGCTTACCTGAGTTTAACCAGAGGAGATGGCGGTCAAAATTTAATTGGAGATGAACAGGGTTTTGAATTGGGACTGATTAGAACGGAGGAATTGCTTGCTGCCAGAAGAATAGATGGAAGTGGCCAGTATTTTAGCCGGGCATTTGAATTTGGATTTAGCAAAAGTGCTACAGAGGCATTGCATATTTGGGATAAAGAAAAAGTACTGGCCGATATTGTTTGGGTAATACGCAAATACCAGCCTGATGTAATCATTACCCGTTTTCCACGTGATAAAAGAGCAGGACATGGCCATCACTGGGCTTCTGCTATTTTGGCAAACGAAGCATTTACTGCCGCCGCCGATTCTACTAAATTTCCTGAACAATTTAAATATGGCGTAAAGCCCTGGCAAGCCAAACGTATTTTGTGGAATACGTACAACTTTGGCAGCATCAATACCACCGCCAACGATCAGTTAAAAATTGAAGTAGGCGGCTATAATGCGTTGTTGGGCGAAAGTTATGGAGAAATTGGAGGCGAAGCCAGAAGCATGCACAAAAGCCAGGGTGAAGGCAGGCCCAGAAGGGAAGGTAGTATTACCGAATATTTTACCACTACCGGTGGTACCCCGCCAGATAGTACCTTGATGGATGGCATTAATATTACCTGGAGCCGCATCAAAGGCGGTGCCGCCATTATTCCTTTGGTGAATGATTTATTACAACAATACAATATTCAACACCCCGAAAATTCTTTGCCTGCATTGGTTCATATATACCATGCTATTCAACAATTACCTGAACAAAATGATTGGACAAAGGAAAAATTGAAGGAAGTGATAAACCTGATTGTGGATTGCAGTGGATTGATGGCAGAAGCTACCAGTAGCAATGAATATGCAGTAGAAGGGCAGCACATGCAATTACAGTTTTTTGTGAACAAACGATTACCGGTTGCTTTACATCTGAAAAAGTTAACCTTAATGAGCAGGCAACAAGTGTTGTTTGATACGGCCATTGCTCAATTGTTGCCTGTAAATGATAATATTGCTTTCGAACGAAAATTTCCGGTAGCATTGCAGCAGCCGGTTTCACAGCCTTATTGGTTGGTGCACCCTATGGAAAATGTAGGCATGTTTACGGTAAACGACCAAACTTTAATTGGCAAACCTGAAAGTCCGCCTGCTTATGCAGTTGCGTTTACGTTTGCGTTAGAGGATTTGGTATTTACCATTCAAAAAGCCGTGCAGTATAAATATCTCGATCCTGTAAAAGGAGAAGTGTACCAGCCCTTTGTGATTACACCACCTGTTACAGTTAGTATACAACCCAATGTGGTATTGAGTAATGTGGAAAGGGAAGGCAAGCAGGTTAATCCGCCTCTTTTAAACGTTCAATTACAAGCCAATTATGGTGGATCCAAAGTTCCTGTAACCTATCAATTGCAACAAGGCAACACCATTGTGTATACCAAAGATACAACGCTACTTTTTGAAGCCGGGAAAAATTATGCCTGGCCGGTGCCTTTGGGGGGCATTTTTAATGCGAAGCAAGTGCCTGTTATTCAACCTTCCGTTATTATCCCCATTCAGGGAAAAAATGAAACCTATCATTTAAACGTAAAGAAAATTGCCTACAATCATATACCTACCATTCATTATTTGTATACAGACAGTGTAAAAGTAATTACCGAACCGATAAAAGTAGTGGGTACAAGGGTGGCTTATATTGCCGGTGCCGGCGATAAACTGCCCGATGCCATTCAACAATTGGGTTATCAGGTGCAGTGGTTGCAGGAGCAGGACATTACCGATGAAAAACTTCGTCAGTTCGATGCCGTTTTAATTGGTATTCGAGCGTATAATATTCATGAATTTCTCACTACCAAAAATGATATTTTTAACCGCTACATTCACAACGGGGGTAACCTCATTATTCAATACTATAAAAGCAATTTTATCAACAATAAACCGGTTCAGGCGGGTCCCTACAAATTCTTAGTGAATGGTAGTCCGCGGGTAACGGAAGAAAATTCGCCGGTTCAATTTTTGTTACCGAAGCATAGCGTATTAAATTTCCCCAACAAAATCACCGAAAACGATTTTGAAGGATGGGTACAGGAACGCAGCACCTATCAGGCACAAACCAATGATGCGCATTTTGAAGCCCCGCTGAGTATGCATGATACAGATGAAGCCCCATCATCAGGCAGTTTAATTATTGCCCCTTATGGCAAAGGCAATGTAGCTTATGTAAGTTTGGTATTGTTTCGGCAATTACCTGCCGGAGTGCCAGGTGCTTATAAATTATTGGCAAATTTAATTGCTTTACCTAAACACGAATAATAACAATGCATCCCAGAAAAAAAATAGGTTTTTTTACGATATTAATTATTGGTATTGCCTTGGGTTTTTTAATTAAAAATGTAAAAATCGGTTTGCTCATTGGGTTGGCTTTGGGTTTGTTTGCAGGCAGTTTAGTAAATGGAAAATAGCAGTGTTTAGGCAGCTTTAATAAAACTTTAGCAAAAATGCAGCAGTATTCCCGTTACAAGACTTGATGATATGAGAATAATTAGCTAAACTGCAAAAGGAATGATACTGAAGTGAATATGATGATTGCATTAAAGATTCAATTACTTTTTAAAGGCTGCTTAGTTTGTTATTATCGGTTTATTTAAAAGGGTTCAGAAAAAAATTAATCAAATGCCACAAAACAATAAAATAATTGTTTTCACCGGTTGGAATAAATGGTACCTGTTGGTAATTATAGCGTTGATTGCAGAAATTATATTTTTTACCTGGTTTACACAATATTTTTCATGAACCAAATTGACTGGATTGTTCTTACGCTCATATTGGTAGGCATCATTGCTTATGGGATATACAAGAGCCAAACAGAAAAGAACCTGGAAGGCTATTTTCTCTCCAATCGTTCTATGCCCTGGTATTTGGTGTTGTTAAGTGTAATGGGTACCCAGGCCAGTGCCATCACTTTTTTATCGGCCCCAGGTCAGGCATTTACTGACGGTATGCGCTTTGTGCAGTATTATTTTGGTTTACCTATTGCCATGGTCATTATCTGCATCAGCTTTGTACCTTTGTTCAGCCGTTTAAAAATTTTTACGGCGTATGAGTTTTTAGAACATCGCTTCGATATTAAAACCCGCTCCTTTACTTCTTTTTTATTCCTCTTATCTCGTGGTCTTTCAACCGGTATCAGTATTTACGCACCCGCCATCATTCTGTCTTCATTGTTTGGCTGGAATATTTATATCACCAATATCATCATGGGCGGTCTGTTGATTATTTACACAGTAAGTGGCGGGGCAAAAGCAGTTGCCTATACCCAGCAATTGCAGCTCATTATCATATTTGCAGGAATGGCAATTGCAGCTTTTATGATTGTACATTTATTGCCCAACGGCTTTGGCTTTACGGATGCATTGAAAATTAGCGGCAGTAATGGTAAATTAAATGTAATTACCACGGGGTTTACTAAAAATGGGTTCGACTGGAAAGACAAGTATAATTTGCTGAGCGGTATTATTGGCGGTTTCTTCTTGGCGCTTTCCTATTTTGGTACCGACCAAAGTCAGGTAGGCCGTTATCTTACCGCCAAAAATGATAAAGAAAGCAAAATGGGTTTGTTGTTGAACGGATTGGTAAAAGTGCCCATGCAATTTGGTATTTTACTGATAGGCGCTTTATTGTTTACGTTTTATCAATTCAGCGACCAGCCTATTTTTTTTAACAATGTGGTGCATGAACAATTGCTGAACAGCAGCCAGAAACACAATGCCATATTGTTAGAACAGCAATACAACCAGATAAATGCAGAAAAGCAGGCAGCTCTTAAAATATGGAATACCGAACCCGATAAGGCAAGAGCAAAATTGCAGGAACTGAATGTACATTCGCAGCAACTCAAAACCAGTTATCAGGGTTTGTTTCAAAAAGCAGGTATTACCGGCGATACCAATGATACCAATTATATTTTTCTGCGCTTTGTAGTAGACTATTTACCGCATGGTTTAGTAGGATTACTCATTGCCATTATTTTTTTAGCAGCCTGGGGGTCAACTGCAGCAGCACTGAATTCATTGGCTGCTACTTCAGTTATTGATTTTCATTTGCGTTTTCAAAAAAAGAAAGAAGATTTACCCGCTTCTTATGATGAAGCACTTAATAATTATAAAATCTCAAAATTTTATACCCTTGCATGGGGTATTTTCTGTGTAATTGTAGCAGAGTTTGTGATTGGCATGGGCAGTCTCATTGAAGCCGTAAATGTTTTGGGATCACTTTTTTATGGGGTGATACTCGGTATATTTTTAGTAGCGTTTTATATGAAATCAGTAAAAGGGAATGCTGTTTTCTGGGCGGCCATTGTAAGTGAACTTATAGTAATACTGGTGTTTGTATTAAACAAATACAATATTCTAGGGGTTAGTTTCTTATGGCTCAATGTAATTGGTGCTTTACTCGTCGCCATCATCAGTTGGCTCATCCAAATTTTGCTCCCCAACAACTAATCCTTTCAGAAAGGGCCATTCTTTATTACGTTTGGCTTTTAGCAGATAGGCAATGATACCCAATAGGGTTACCGTTATTCCGCCCAGCATCATGGTATAGCCGGTTGAAATAAAAATATAGAACCACATAGCCATAGCCAGCAATACCGGTAAAGGGTACAAGGGCATGTGCCAGGCAAAATACTTCCGGCCTTTTCTTTTCACTAATAAAATTAAGCCCAATGCTTGCCCAATAAACTGAATTAAAATACGCATAGCCAGAATGGCATCAATTACATCGCGTAATTTAAACAACAAACTAAACACAAAGGCAGTACCACCTAATACCAATAATGATACATAGGGAAAATGTTTGGTAGGGTGCAGTTTGGCAAATACAGAAAAGAAAGCCCCATCGGCAGCCGCGGCATAGGGTATACGGCTATAACCCAGTGTGGCAGAAAAAACCGATGCAAAAGCCACCCATAAAATTAACAACGTAGCCACATTGGCGGCAGAAGGGCCTGCTATCTGTTCAATAAAAGTACTTACCACAAACTGGCTGTGCTGTATGGTATGCAGCGGTAACACACTGGCAATGCTTACATTCATCAGCAAATACAACACGGCAATACCCCCAATGGAAATAAACATACTGCGGGGTATATTTTTTTTAGGGTGCATAATTTCGCCCCCCAAATGGCAAACGTTGTAATAACCTAAGTAACTGTATATGGTTTTTACACTCGCAAAGCCTAATGTAGCAGCAAATGCATGATTGATCGTCAATCCATCGTTGATGTGTAGTATGGGTTGCATAAAATGCCCATGCAACATACCTCCGCTAATAATCCAGCCCATGGTAAACAATACCCCCGTCCACAAAAACACACTGATTTTTCCAATGGCATCAATTTTTCTGTACAACAGAAACACAATAGCAATAACCACCGAACCGCTAATACATTTTGAAACCGTGGTACTATAGGGAACCAAAAAGGAAGCATATTGTGCAAAACCAATCGCCGCCGATGCTATCACCAATGGGGCTTGAATCATGGTTTGCCACACAAACAAAAAGCTCATCAATTTTCCCCACCGGGGGCCATAACCTTCTTTTAAAAAATTATAACTGCCACCTGCTAAAGGGAAAGTTGCCCCTAATTGGCTCCAAACATTGGCATCTATTACCGACAAAAGCCCACCGGCCACCCAGGCATACAAATACCAGGGGCCATTCATGCTTTCTGCCACCACACTCAATACCACAAAGGGGCCAATGCCCACCATATCTGTCATATTAATAGCGGTAGCCTGTAATAAACTTATCTTCCTGACTAGTTTTGGTTTGTTCATTTTGCGTTTACAAAATAAGGCTTTTCTTTGTTGTAAACACACAACAGTTATGGCCAATCATTTCCCTATGTTATCCTGGGCTAACGGAGCCGTTATTTATGAAGTGAATGTTCGGCAATATACCCCTGAAGGAACTTTTCGGGCATTTGCCGCCCATTTGCCCCGTCTGCAACAAATGGGGGTACGTATACTTTGGTTGATGCCCATTACACCCATTGGGCAATTGAACAGATTGGGCACACTGGGTAGTTATTATGCCTGCAGCAGTTATACAGCCATAAATCCTGAATTTGGTACCCTTAACGATTTTATAGCGCTGGTGCAACAGGCACAGGCATTGGAAATGAAGGTAATTATTGACTGGGTGGCCAACCATACCGGATGGGATCATCACTGGACCAAAGAACATCCGGACTGGTATATAAAAGATGCAGCAGGAAATTTTACGGAGAAAAATGGCTGGAAAGATGTGATTGATTTAGATTATACGCAAAGCCCAATGCGTAAGGCCATGATAGCTGCCATGCAGTTTTGGATACACCAGGCAGGCATTGATGGCTTTCGGTGCGATATGGCCCATTTGGTACCCTTAGATTTTTGGATGGAAGCCCGGCAGCAATGCGATGCCGTTAAGCCCCTGTTTTGGCTGGCCGAAACCGAAAATGTACAATACCATGATGCATTTGATGTAAGCTATGCCTGGCAATGGATGCACCAAACCGAAGCCTATGCCAAAGGCACGGCCGGCATGAGCAATTTATACAATACCCTGCACGATTATTCCCAATATCCGGCCGATAGTTATAAGTTGTTTTTTACATCCAATCATGATGAGAACAGTTGGAATGGAACGGAATATGAAAAATATGGCGGTGCCGCCCTGCCGTTGGCCGTACATAGTTTTTTGTGGAGGGGGCTCTCATTGATATACAGTGGCCAGGAAAGTCCGAATAAAAAGCGATTATCTTTTTTTGATAAAGATTTAATTGAATGGCAACAGCCATTGGGTTTGGAAGATTTTTATACCCAATTATCCAGCTTGCGGCAAACCGATCTTATCATGAAAGGTGAAACCTTTATTTTGCCCGTAAGCGGCAATAACATTATGGCATTCATGCGCTATTGGCATAATGAAGTATTGCTGGTATTATTAAACCTGAGTGGGGATGACAAACAAAAATTTTCGGTACAGCATGAATGGTTAAACGGTGCATTTACCAATCCCTTTTCCGGCCTGCAGTTCACCTTTTCCGGCAAAATAGATTTTGAATTACAGGGTTATGAATACCTCATCTATCACAAAGCAAAATAACCCTTCCAGATACTGCAAAAATGACAGAAAATAGCTTTGGTACAATGCCCAGCCATGTGCCATACTGGTTCGGTATTCAATACTGTTGATTCATATATGTGTTGAATCAGTTCCTGAAGATGGTAGGGAGGAGGTGCGGTCATGAATTAATGACGAGATGGCAGAATTTTATTGTTTTATTTTGACATAATTAAAACATGTTTTAATTTAATTACCCGTTGTTCCATCCCGCATTTTCACTTTTTTTCGATGCTGGTTCTTTTTTTCGAATTGTAAAATTTCTTTTGGTTTATTACCGTTGTTTACTTTTTCTTTTGGTAAACTATCCTGCAATAATGTATTTTCATTGATTGTGTTTGCTGAAGTATCTTTTTGATGCGTACCAACGGGTTTTGGCTTTACGATGGCATCATAACTGTAGGTTTCTGTTCTTATTAAAGAAGAAGATCCCGGTAAATAATATTTCCAAATCCCGTCTTTCACCGCATATGCATTAATTTTAATGATTTTTTTGTCAACTTTATATTCATCATACAAATCGGGAACATAAATGGTATCATATTTTTTTTGTGGGTCTATTGCTTTCCAACTTTCCACATGTTCAATTGAACCGTTGTAAAAATATTCCTGCTGGCCGTCTTTATTTCCCCATCGATAATTTTCAACGGCAATTAAATCACCCATCAAACTGTACCTTCTCCATCTGCCTTCTTTCAAATTGTCTTTGTATTCTCCTTCTTCTTCATAACCGGGTTCACCCCTTAATTCATCTACATGAATGAGCCATTTACCCTGTTTTTTATTGTTCATATCTATACAATTCAGGGTATCTCCACGATCAGAAATCATAAAAGTTTTGCATTGTGCAAAAACACCGGAATGAAAAATAGTTATAAGCGGTATGATTAACCAACGCATAAATTGTATATTAGATTTACGAATGTACTTTTTATTCCGCAATTAAGGTTTACGGTATAGATCCGCATTCATTTATGAAATGCTAAATGAAAAAATTATGCTAAAACTAACTTTAATCACTGTATGCTTGTGTATTGCAATAAGCCTGTTTGCACAAGTGCCTCCAACTTCAGCCGATCAAAGATTGAAGGGATTGGAGAAAAAATCGGCGTTGATAGCTCAATCAGTTATTAATCAAATTCCATTTAGAAATGTAGGTCCCAGCATTATGAGTGGTCGCGTTGTTGACCTAGCCGTAAACCCTAAAAGTCCTACTCAGTTTTATGTGGCCTATGCAACCGGAGGATTATGGTATACCCAAAATAACGGACAGAGCTTTACCTCAGTTTTTGATAGCGTGCATGTGATTACAATAGGGGCCATAGCGGTTGACTGGACATCCGGTACCATTTGGGTAGGTACAGGCGAAGTAAATAGCAGTCGCTCATCATATGCAGGATTGGGTGTATACAAATCAAATAATCGTGGCAAAACATGGCAGTATATGGGATTACCTGAAAGTCATCATATTGGAAAAATTGTACTACATCCCACCAATAAAAATATTGCATGGGTTGCCGTACTGGGCCACTTGTATTCTCCCAATATAGAGCGGGGTGTGTACAAAACAACAGATGGTGGTAAAACCTGGAAACAAACTTTGTTTGTGAATGAAAATACAGGAGTAGTAGATCTGGATATTCAATCAAAAAATCCATCGGTATTGTATGCGGCAGCATGGTACAGAACCCGCACGGCTGCTAACTTTGAAGAAAGTGGAGCGAGTAGTGGTATTTATAAAAGTACGGATGGCGGTAATTCCTGGAAGTTGATAACGAATGAAGGTGCAGGTTTCCCTGTTGGCAAAGGCGTTGGCAGAATTGGATTAGCAACTGCTCATCAACATTCCAATTGGGTGTATGCTGTGGTAGATAATAATTTTCATTTGCCTGATACTGCAAAAAAAATGACCGATACTTCAAAATACACCCTCACTGATTTTAAACATTTATCGAAAGAAGCATTCCTTGCTTTAGATAATAAAAAATTAAATACTTTTTTACGACTGCGTAGAAATGGAATTCCTGAAAAATACACTGCGGAAATTATTAAAGAAAAAGTTAAAGCAAATGAATTAAAGCCCACCTGTATTTGGGATTATTTAATGGATGCAAATACTGCTTTATTCACAACACCCATTATTGGTTGTGAAGTATACAGGAGTGAGGACGCAGGTAAAACCTGGAAAAAAATGAATGATAAACAATTGAAATTATACAATACCTATGGCTATTACTTTGGTAAAATATTTGCCAGTGCTGCCAATGATGATAAATTGGTGATTACCGGTTTTGATGTTGAATTAAGTGCGGATGGTGGTAAAACATTTAAACCAATTAATAATGTATTAACCCATGCCGATCATCACATAGCCTGGATAAATCCTGCTGATGATCAACACATGATTATTGGTAATGATGGAGGTTGCAATATTACTTATGATGATGGTGCGCATTGGTTTAAGGCGAATACCCCATCCGTTGGTCAGTTTTACTCCGTTACTTATGACATGGCTACTCCTTACAATGTTTATGGTGGATTACAGGATAACGGCAGTTGGTTCGGCCCTTCAAACCATAAAGAGAATCCCGGATGGATGGCGAGTGGTTCCTATGCGTTTAAACCAATTAATGGTGGCGATGGTATGCAGGTGCAGGTTGATTGGAGCGACAATACAACGGTTTATTCCGGATTTCAGTTTGGAAATTATATGCGTAGCAATAAAAACAGGCGTGTATCTGTTGATGAGCCGGACGCAGATGCAGTTCCGGGAGAATCGGAAAGTTCAATAAAGTCGGTTGCTGCTGCTAATGCAAAAGAGGATTCAACTATTTATATCCATCCGCGTGGCGATTTAGGAGAAGCGCCATTGCGTTTTAACTGGCAAACACCTATTTTATTAAGCAGGCATAATCAGGATATTTTATACTATGGCAGTAATAAATTTCAACGTTCATTGCACCGGGGCGAAGATTTGGAAACGTTGAGTAATGACTTAACAACCAATCCACCACAGGGCAATGTGCCATTTGGCACATTAACTACCATTAGTGAAAGTCCTTTGAAGTTTGGTTTGTTGTATGCCGGTGCCGATGATGGCTCATTACATGTTAGTTTTGATGATGGTTATACCTGGCAATCTATTCAGGATGGTTTACCTAAAGGCTTATATGTTAGCAGGGTAACTGCCAGTGCTTTTAAAGAAAACAGGGTGTATGTAAGTTTAAATGGTTATCGGAATGATGATTTTAAGCCCTATTTATTTGTAAGCGATGATTATGGCAAAACCTGGAAGTCCATTGGTGCTGATTTGCCATATGAATCAATCAATGTAATAAAAGAAGACAACAAACTCAGTAATGTAATTTATGTGGGTACTGATGGCGGATTGTATGTAAGTGCCGACAATGGTACTACGTTTATGGGATGGAATAATGGTTTGCCTTTTAGTATTCCGGTACACGATATTGCCATCCAACCTATAGCCAACGAAATTATATTGGGGACACATGGGCGCAGTATTTATATTGCTCCACTTAAAGAAGTACAAGCAAAACTTAAGAAATAATGTATGCTACAATGTATAAGTAATATGCTGTAAAACAGCTTCAGGTAAAACCGGCAGTTTTTTTCTTTCAATCAGAAAGGTAGACAGGCCGGCTAAATCTTTAAAAATAAAATGTTGTTGTACAGCGCCTTCTAAATAGCCGGCACCGCTGGTATTGCCGGTACCAACACGCATGCCAATCATTCTGCGCACCATTGTTAAATGTTGATGGCGCCAGGTGCTTAATAAATGGTCTGTTTCAATCAATGCATCAATAATTTGGAATGAAGTTTGGAACAAAGGATAATTTCTGTATAGAATCATGAATAAGGCCGATTGCAGTGCAGATGCGGTAAACTGGTGCCTGAGTGCTTTACATTCTTCTTCTGTAAGATTACCATTGTTTTGATTGAATAAAACAAAATCAAAATCTGTTAATTTATTTTTTTCATGTATGTTTAAGTTTGTTACATATAAATGTCTGTAATCATTCCAGAAAGGGTGTTCTGTAATAGAAGATGGAGTTAATGAAATGGGCCGGTAAGTTTTCCATAAATCCGGTTTTAAAAAAGGCATACGCTCTAACCATCTGTTCAATAATTCAGCTAATGATGGTGTTGCTTCTGCCTCATTAATGGTTGAATAATCTGTCATCGTAAAGCCGCCTTCGTTGGTTCTTTTGTAATAATCAGATCGGTGGCGTTGTTGCATTTTTAAACCCAATTTGGCTTCAATCATTCTAAATTGTAAACTCTGAAAGCCGGATGCCGGAACAAGTAAATTCCGAAACGACAGGAAATCCAGTGGTGTCATCGTATCCAAAATGCGTACCTGTTGGTTTAATAAATTCAAGATGGTGTTGATTCTTTTAATGCGCTGCAAAATAATACCCGCATCTTCCGTATTATCATTTATGGTTTCTTTTCTGAAAATGGCAGTAATGCTATCTATCTCAAATAAAATTTGTTTAAACCAAAGCTCGTAAGCCTGGTGTATTATAATAAACAACATTTCATCATGCGCCGGCTCATTTCCTTCATTAAAACTAATGGGTTGCTGACTGTTTAAAATATGATTTAATTGCAAATAGTTGTGGTAATAGGGGGATGAATTTTCCATTGTACAATCGTTTATAATAATGCTACAAATAAAAAACTTATCATTCAAATTCTTTTATTTTAATTTTTTCATTGGAATTCGTTCCTGTTATTCTTCAAACTATGCAGTAATTTTTTCAAAACTTGTTTAAATGTGTTTAATTTACACATCCATTCTATCACTTACATCGGCAATGGTATTTATTTTTGTAAGGCCATTCTGTTGAACGTGGTTTTTTAACATTCAATTTTTGTAAAATGAAATCATTCCTAAGTCTTTTAGCGGCCATTGTTTTATTAACTGCCTGTAATCAACCTTCTCATCAACAATCAATTGTTGCAAACAATGATACGGCTACTATTAATGGCCATCCTGCCTGGATTATGCAGGGCAATATTTATGAAGTAAATATCCGTCAGTACACTGCTGCCGGAACATTTAAAGCTTTTGAGCCCAATTTAGACCGACTGAAAGCAATGGGTGTACAAACTTTATGGTTTATGCCCATTAATCCTATCAGCAAAACAGATCGTAAAGGCAGCTTAGGAAGTTATTATGCAGTAAGTACTTATATGGATGTAAATCCTGAATTTGGTACAATGGCAAATTGGAAGCAGTTGGTTGCATTATGCCATGAAAAAGGTTTTAAAGTACTATTAGACTGGGTACCCAATCATACAGGAGCTGATCATTATTGGTTAACCAAACATCCTGATTTTTATGTGAAAGACAGTACAGGCAAACCTGCAATGGCTGCTGATTGGGCAGATACGCGTAAATTAAACTATGCCAATAATGAATTACGCGATACAATGATTGCGCAAATGAAATATTGGATTGATTCTACCGGAATAGATGGTTATCGTTGTGATGTGGCCAGTGATGTTCCGGATGATTTCTGGAAAAAATGCATTGCTACATTAAGAAAAGATAAAAACATTTTTATGTTGGCCGAAGGCGATAAGCCTGCTTTAAATGAAGATGGTTTTGATGCCACTTATACCTGGAATGATTTTAATATCATGAAAGAAATTGCAAAAGGTAAAAAGCCGGCTTATGCAATAGATAGTGCTTTGCATAGAACAGATAGTTTGTTTCCCAAAAATGCATTGCGCATGTATTTTACCAGTAATCATGATGAGAATAGCTGGAATGGAGCCGATTTCTCAACCATGCCCGGCGCCAGTCATGCCCCTTTTGCAGTATTTACGCAAACAATTGTGAGAAGTGTTCCCCTCATTTACAGCGGCCAGGAAGAACCTGTATTAAGGGTTATTCGCTTTTTTGATAAAGATACTATGGTATTTAATAAATACGAACGGGCACCCTTTTATGCTAAGTTATTGCATTTAAGGAGTGAAAATGAAGCTTTGGCTGCAAATGCAACATTTATGCAAATTCATACCAATGCCGATGATAAAGTATTTGCTTATTTACGAACCATGAAGAATAAAAAAGTATTGGTGGTATTGAATTGGAGTAGTAAGCGCGTAGCCATTAATTTGAATCATCCCCAAATTATTGGAAATGCTACTGAATTATTTACGAACGAAAAAGTGAGTATTGCAAAGGGTATGTCGTTACCATTAGAAGCATGGGGCTATAAAGTGTTTGTATACTAAATAACTCATTATCAAAAATTAGAACTTTAACTATCTGTTTATGCTGTTGAAAGATTTAACGCAACAAATTATTCAAAACAAAAGTTTTTTGTGTGTTGGCTTAGATACCGAGTTAAAAAAACTGCCTAAACACTTGCAACAGCAACCCAATGCCGTACTCAATTTTAATAAAGCAATTATTGATGCAACTAAAACCTTTTGTGTAAGTTATAAACTGAATACGGCTTTTTATGAAGCGATGGGTGCAAAGGGTTGGGATATAATGGAAGCAACCTTGCATTATATCCCTACTACGCATTTTTCTATTGCTGATGCAAAGCGCGGCGATATTGGCAATACTGCTGCACAATATGCCCGCACGTTTTTTGAAATATATCCTTTCGATGCTGTAACAGTAGCGCCATACATGGGTGAAGATAGTATTCGCCCGTTTTTAGAGTATAACCAAAAAGTTACCATTGTATTGGGCTTAACTTCAAACAAAAGCAGTGAAGATTTTGAACAGTTAATCGTTCAGGAAACAGGCGGTAATTCCGGTGCTTATTCACAAAAAAAACTGTACGAAAAAGTTATAGAAAAAGTAGCAAACTGGGGAACAACTGAGCAATTAATGTTTGTGGTAGGTGCAACCAAAACTGTGGAAATGAAACAAATTCGTTCAATTGTTCCGGAACACTTTTTTCTGGTGCCGGGGGTTGGTGCACAGGGCGGCAATTTAAATGAAGTGGCTGATTTTGGGTGGAATAAAAATGTTGGACTTTTAGTAAATGCCAGTAGAAGCATTATTTATGCAGATGATACTGAAAATTTTCAAATAGCTGCAACTGCAGCAGCTGCAAAATACCAATTGACTATGCAACAGATACTTTCTCAAAAATTACTGTAATTTTTTTATCAGTACTGCAATCATTTGTGCCCATTGCCGATACATTGTAGTGGTGTAGTGTAACCCATCATCCGTAAAATATCCTTCTTCAACAATATACTTTGTTAAGTTGGCGATATTGATAAAATGTACACCTGCTTTGTTGCAATGTGCTTCACAAATAACATTCAATGTATCAATTTCTTTGTGAATTTTTTCAATGTTTGTTGCATGTTTACGCGCTGCAAAAGGCGAATAGCCCCAATCGGGAATTGCAATGCCCATTACTTTGCCGGGTTGGTTGCCTGTAAAATGTATGGCTTTTTGTAACAGGAATTGATAATCATTTTCAAATTCAGTAATATCGGAATTTCTGTATTGGTTATTAACGCCAATTAATAATGTTACAAAATCATAATTTGTGCTGAAAGGGTGATGAATTAAATATTCTGCCAGCTCAAAACTGGTCCAACCGGTTTTGGCAATTATTTCGGGCGCATTGCAATGAATCTGCATTTGGCGAAGTAGCTGCATCAGTTGATAAGGAAAACTATCATACAATGGTACACCTTCACCAATGGTGTAGGAATCGCCGAGGCAAAGTAATTGATGAACCGGTTTCATATTAAAATTCATTTTTTAATATTTCATAAAATGCAAATACATCCTGAAAACTGCAATACAATGGTGCCGGAGCTATACGAATTACCCCCGGTTCTCTGAAATCTGCTATAATTCCTTTTTCCAACATTTTGCTGTGTATGGTTTTGCCATTTTCTTTAAAATAAAGCGATAATTGTGCACCCCGTTCTTTAGGTGCTGCGGGTGTAATCATTTCAAACCCAATATTGGGTAATTGCTTTAATAGAAAATCCAGATAACCGGTTAATGCTATGCTTTTCTTGCGAATTGCATCCATGCCTGCTGCTTCAAAAATTTCGAGCGATGCCATTAGTGCGGCAGTATTCATCACTTGTGTAGTGCTTATGTTCCAACCGCTGGCATTGTTTTTTGGTTTAAAACCTTTTTCCATTTTAAATCGTTCTTGTTCATCATTTCCCCACCAACCACCTAAACGCGGAAAGTTAATATTGGTGGCATATTGTTCATGAATATATATACCACCAATTGCTCCCGGCCCGCCATTCAAATATTTATAACTGCACCAAACGGCAAAATCTACATTCCATTCGTGTAACTGAACCGGTACATTGCCTGCTATATGTGCCAGATCAAAAGCTGCAACGGCATCGGCTTTGTGTGCTGCAGCAGTAATTGCTTTAATATCAAACAATTGTCCGGTATAATATTGTATGCCACCTATTAAAACTAAGGCCAATTCGTTGGCATGTGTTTCAATGGTTGTAATAATTGCGCTGGTTTGTAAAGTTTTATTGCCCGGTTCAGGCTGTATTTCAATAATGGCAGATGTAGGTTCTAAACCATAATGTTTTACCAGCGTTTCAACGGCATATTGATCGGACGGAAAAGCGCCGGCCTCCATTATAATTTTAAATCGTTTTGAATTGGGTTTATAAAAACTTAATAGCAGTAAGTGCAAATTCACCGTCAGTGTATTCATTACAGTTACTTCATGTGGCAGGCATCCCATTATTTTGGCGAGTGAAGGTTTTACATATTCCTGATAATACAACCAGGGATGGGTGCCGGTAAAAAAGCCTTCAATGGCGTGGTTACGCCAGGAGGCCAATTCCGTTTCTATGATGGTTGCAGCCTTTTTGGGTTGTAATCCTAATGAGTTGCCACAAAAGTAAACGGCCGCTTTGTTATGAATGGTTGGGAAATAAAACGCGTTACGATATATTTTTAAAGGATCATTTTCATCGGCATTTTTAGCAAATGCAAAATCTGTGCTGTAGGCTGTCATCATTTTCTGTTTGTACAAATTAACTCTATTTGCTTCAAATATTTTTCGGCTGTTTATGGATAAGCGGTTTTTGGGATATTGGTTAATTGGCTATTTTTAATTTTCCAAAAAAATGCTATGAGAAAATTATTTTTATTGATGGTGTTATTGGTGTGTACATCCATATTGTATGCCCAACAATTGGTTACGAAAGCTAATTATGAACTGGCAGCAAAGTATTCCCCGAACCGGTTAAAGAAAATGGTATTTAGTACAGCCGTTGATCCCCACTGGCTCAAAAAATCGAACCGTTTTTGGTATATGTATGAAACTACAGCAGGAAAAAAGTGGCTGTTGGTTGATCCTGTTAAAAATGAAAAAAAATTATTATTTGACAATGGTAAATTGGCTGTAGCCATCACTTTAATGGTGAAAGACCCTTTCGATGCACAACATTTACCCATAGATAGTTTAAAGTTTGTTCGTGATGAAAACTGGATTCAATTTCAAATAAAAAGTTCAATTGACGAGGTGAACACCGACACTTCCATAAAGAAGAGCGAAGAACCAAAGCCAAAGAAAAAAGTGTTTTACTTTGAATACAACATTCATACCAATGAATTGGTGGATTTGAAAGATTTTAAGCGCCCTGCAAGAAAGCCCGCCTGGGCAAATATTTCGCCCGATAGTGCCATTATTTTGTTTGGAAGAGAGAATAATTTGTACTGGATGGATAAGCAGAATTATGAAAAAGCCCTGCAAAATGAAGATGACTCTACCATTGTAGAACATGCTTTAACAAAAGATGGTATAGAAAACTTTAGTTACTACAATTCCTCCAATTTATCGGGCTTAGGCGAATCGAATGTAGATAAAGAAAAAAATAAGAAAAAAAGGAAATCCGTTTGGGCTTATTGGTCGCCCAATAGCAGGTATTTTAGTTTAACAAGGGTAGACAATAGAAATGTGCAAGATTTATGGGTGATTAATAGCATTGCACAACCAAGGCCTACCTTAGAAACATATAAATATTGGATGCCCGGTGAAAAACAATCACCGGTAGATCATTTATATGTGTTTGATATGCAAAAGCAGGAAGGTAAAGAATTGCAAGTGGCGGCTTTTAAAGACCAAGATATCAGTATTTGGGCGGCTCCTGACAAAAAGAATAATAGAGATGATGATACCCGACCCAGTATTTGGTTAGGCAATAATCAGGCATTTTATTTTACACGTACCAGTCGCGATTTAAAAAGAATTGATATTTGCAAAGCCTGGGTAGTGCCCGATACCATTCAAACATTAATTGAAGAGCGTTTTAATACTTATGTAGAGGTAAGGAGGTTAGGACTGGTAAATGATGGCAAAGAACTTATTGAATGGAGTGAACGGGATGGATGGGGGCATTTTTATTTGTATGATGGCAATGGAAAATTGAAAAACCAAATTACATCAGGCCCTTATCATTGTGAAGATATATTAGGCATTGACGCAGATAAAAGAATATTGTATTTTACTGCCAATGCCAAAGAGAAAAATGAAAATCCCTATTACCTGCATGCCTATAGTATTCATTTTGATGGTACGGGATTAACCTTACTGAATTCTGGGAACTTTGATCATGCGGTGGATATGAATGATGATAACCGTTATTTTATAGATAACTTTAGCAGGGTAAATACCGTTCCAGCTTCGGTTTTATACAATAGTGATGGAAAAATTTTAATGAATTTAGAAACAGCCGATTTATCAGCCTTAATGGCTACCGGTTATCATTTTCCCGAACCATTTAGTGTAAAGGCAGATGATGGTATTACCGATTTATATGGTGTATTGTATAAACCTTTTGATTTTGATTCCACCAAAAAATATCCGGTGATAGAATATGTTTATCCCGGCCCTCAAACCGAAGCAGTGAATACAGCATTTTCTACCAATATGAATAGAACCGATCGGTTGGCACAATTGGGTTTTGTAGTAGTAACAGTTGGTAACAGAGGTGGCAACCCTTCGCGTAGCAAATGGTACCATACGTATGGATATGGTAATTTACGTGATTATGGTTTGGCCGATAAAAAAACTGCTGCAGAGCAATTATGCAATAAGTATAGTTTCATGGATATCAATCGTGTGGGTATTCATGGGCATAGTGGGGGTGGATTTATGAGTGCAGCTGCCATGTTGGTATACCCTGACTTTTTTAAAGTAGCCGTTGCATCATCGGGTAATCATGATAACAGTATATATAACCGTTGGTGGAGTGAAAAGCATCATGGTGTAAAAGAGGTAATTAAAGGAGGCGATACCAGTTTTGTGTATAGTATTGATAAAAATCCAACTATTGCCAGCCATTTAAAAGGGCATTTAATGCTTTCTACTGGCGATATTGATAACAATGTGCATCCTGCCAACACCATTCGTTTGGCTAATGCACTCATAAAAGCCAATAAACGATTCGATTTGGTAATGATGCCCGGCCAACGACATGGTTATGGTGATATGACTGAGTATTTCTGGTGGCGCATGGCAGATTATTTTTCACAATACTTAATGGGCGATCATACTGAGCGGAATGTAGATATTACTGAAATGGATAATGATATTCCCATGAGTAAGTAAAAACGAACAGCACACAAGTTTCAGACAATAAAAAGGCTGCCTCCAAATTGGGGCGGGTCTTTTTATAAAACTATTTTTGTTTGTAAAGTTAGCTTGCCAGAAAAGCTCTGTAATCGGCCATTCGGGCTAAGTTATGTTTAATGGAAAAATAACGCAGATTACTGTCTTCTTTAATTTTTGGAACATTTTGAATGCCGGTTTTTTTTACCATTAATTCATGCAAATTACGCACTTCATCTTCTGTAATATCCAGCAAATAGGCCATACGCGGAACAGTAAGACCCATTACATGAAAAATCAGATATTTGCGTTCTAATTCCGTATAATTATATGGATTAACATTTCTGATTTTCAATTCCCGATAAGCTAATGAATCTTCAATGATGGTAGGATAAGGCAATGTGGTTCTGGGATCCAGATAAAACTCCTCACCATTCATAATTCTTTGAAAAGCATCAATAATCAGGTCTTCAAAGAAGGGCTTCATGATAAACCCTTCTGCCAGACAAAGTGTGGCATTAAACAGGTTTTCTTCCGTATCATGAACAGTGAGTATTAAAATCTTAATATTGGGATAAAAAATCTTCATGTAATGGGCAAGCGAGGCTCCATCTGCTCCGGGCATATTAATATCAATTACCAATAAGTCAGGCAGGGGCTTCTTTGCAATTTCCAGGTCTTTGATATACACTAAAAATTCATAAACGGAGTAGCAAGCCTTCTCCATCACAAAGTCGGTACGCTCTATAAAAAAATCTCTAAAGCGCCAATGGGTTCGGTAGTGGTCATCTACCATAACAAATCTGTACATGCACGTAAGTATTGGTTAATAATCAGCATAATTCTGCCATCCACTAAACTTCATGCTTTATCTTTTTTGATTTGTTGGGGGACAATTTCAAACAGCAAATTACATTTTTTTGCAGCAATTTTCCAAAAATCCTTTTTAACAGATATTTTCACCCATTTAACCGTTCTTAATTTATTAATCCATTTTTTAAACGGCATCTTTTACTTTCGTTTAAAAAAAATGAGATTATGAGAAGAAAACTATTTTTTATTGCGATACTATTTTATGTGCCTTTATCATCAATGGCATGGGGCATGTTAGGCCATCGGGTAGTTGGCCAGATAGCTGAAAGTTATTTAACTCCAAAAGCTGCTGCAGCCATTAAAGATATTTTAGGCAATGAAACCATGGCTTTAGCCAGTACATGGGCCGATTTTGTAAGATCTGATCATGAATACGATTATCTCTCTCCATGGCATTACATAAATGTAGCCGATAATTTAACGCAGGAGGAATTGAATGCTTATCTGGCGCAGGATACCATTGCAGATGCATATACCAAAATTAATTTTTTAGCCACTGAATTAAAGCGCAAAGACTTATCGAAGGATGTCAAAAAAATGTATGTACGTTTATTGATTCATATTGTTGGGGATGTACATCAGCCCATGCACGTTAGCCGGGAAGAAGATGCCGGCGGAAATAAAATTAAAGTGTTTTGGTTTGGCCAGCCTACCAATTTACATTCGGTTTGGGATGATAAATTAATCAGCAGTGAGCAGTTAAGCTATACGGAATATACCAATGCCATCAATTATACCAACAAAGCGCAACGCCAGGCCTGGATGCAGCAACCCGTTAGTCAATGGATTTATGACTCTTATGTAATAGCACAAAAATTATATGCTGAAGTAAAAGCACCCGATCAAAAATTAAGTTACCGATATGTGTACGACCATATTCAAACTGCTAATGAGCAATTATTAAAAGGCGGTGTGCATTTGGCCGGTTTAATGAATCAGATTTTTGGATAATCAGGTAGCAGGATTCACATACTCCTTTTCGCTTTTTGCAATAACAATGGTAGCAACGCCATTGCCAATTAAATTGGTGATGGCTCTTGCTTCACTCATAAATTTATCTACCCCTAATAAAAATGCCAAACCTTCTACAGGTATGGTGTGTATGGCAGTAAGGGTAGTGGTTAATACAATAAAGCCGCTGCCGGTAACACCCGCAGCTCCTTTTGAGGTAAGCATTAGTATCAGTATTAACATCAGTAAATGCTCAAAACTTAAATGTACCTGATACAGTTGTGCTATAAAAATGACTGCCATCGATAAATAGATGGAAGTACCATCCAAATTGAATGAATAACCGGTAGGTATTACCAAACCTACTACCGTTTTACTGCAGCCCATCTTTTCTAGTTTCGACATTAAAGTAGGCAAGGCAGCTTCTGATGAAGAGGTTCCCAACACCAATAAAAGCTCTTCTTTTATAGCCACCAAATATTTCCAGATACTTAAATTGTAATATTTTAAAATGCTGCCCAATACTATAAAAACAAACAAGGCAGATGCTCCATAAACACAAGCCACTAATTTGGCAAGTGGCAGCAGCGTAGCCAATCCAAATTTACCTACGCTAAAAGCCATTCCTCCAAAAGCGCCTACCGGCGCCAGATACATCACATATTTTAGTGCAATAAAAACATAATGTGATAATTTGCCTAGTTGATGAATAATGTTGATTCTGTTTTTATTTTTGTTAATAACAATCCCTGCAATGATGGCCAATAATAAAGCTTGAATGGTGGTATTGGATTGCAAAAAACTGAGCCAGTTAAATGATTTGGATGCAGTGGTTGCTTTTGCCGCTGCTGCCACAGGTAATAACTGTTTGTTGATATTTCCAGGCTTAAGTATTAACGCTACACCCATTCCAATCAATAAGGAAAGCGTTGTAATGAGCTCGAAATAAATAATGGATTTTATACCAATTCGGCCTACCTTTTTCAAATCGCCCATGCTCGAAATACCCAATACAATGGTGAAGAAAATAATGGGAACAATAAAAATTTTAATTAAATCAACGAAATAAGTGCCTAAAAACTTCATGGAAACAGCTGTATCCGGGAAAAAAACACCCAATGCAATGGCAGCAATAATTGCAATAAAAACATAAAAAGTTAAGTGGCTGAGAATTTTTTTCAAAATAGCATGTTTAGCAGTGTAATGTTCAAGTCGTTGATATACAAATATAAAGTTGAAACCCATTAAATATTATTCATAAAAAAACAGATGCCGGATGAAGATTCAATTCATCAATCAATATTGCGTTCGAAGCAAGGGCAATCCTAAAAGAAAAATGTAACAAAATGCGGAGAGATGTGTGCATCTTGTTACATTTGTTTTAATTGTATTAGGTGTGTAGTTTAAAACCTGTTTTCCTGAAATTCAACGATTCATTCTAATAAAAAAAAGAATATGGCTGCCAGAACCGATTTATTCCAGTCACCCGATTATTTTCAGTTAGATGATTTATTAACCGAAGAACACAAAATGGTACGGGATGCTGTGCGTAATTATGTAAAAAAAGAAATTTCGCCCATTATAGAAGAATATGCACAAAATGCAGCTTTTCCCGAGCAAATTGTATCACAAATGGGTCAATTAGGCTGCTTCGGGCCCACCATTCCGGCACAATATGGCGGTGGCGGTTTAGATTATATTAGTTATGGATTAATGATGCAGGAACTGGAACGGGGCGATAGCGGGGTTCGTTCTACTGCCAGTGTTCAGGGC
>NZ_LUHG01000035.1 GCF_001623405.1 Hydrotalea flava | reverse complement strand
ACCGTGTATTGCCGATGGAGGCATTCGTTATACCGGCGATATGGTAAAAGCACTGGCTGCCGGCGCCAATACAGTGATGATGGGCAGTGTATTTGCAGGTGTGGAAGAAAGCCCTGGCGATACCATTATATACGAAGGCCGTAAATTTAAAGAATACCGCGGTATGGGCAGTCTTGGTGCCATGAGCCAGGGCAGCGGCGACCGCTATTTTCAGGATGTGGAAGATGATATTAAAAAATTTGTACCCGAAGGTATTGAAGGGAGAGTGGCTTATAAAGGCAATCTAAGTGAAATTGTTTACCAGTTTGCAGGTGGTTTAAGAGCGGGAATGGGTTATTGCGGCGCAGCCAATATTAAAGCTTTACAAAATGCCACTTTCATCAAAATTACCAATGCCGGTATGAAGGAAAGCCATGCACACGATATTGATATTACCAAGGAAGCACCCAACTATAGCAGAAAATAATTGTATGTACCCGGCTAATGGTACTACTATAATGCTTCTGTTGCGTCGCACACTTGTACTGCAACAAAACAACGCATCAAAGCCTCTTTAAAAAAAGGGGCTTTCTTATTTAAAATATTTTTTGTTAGTTTTTATGAACCCCTGTTTGGACAACTAATTTCAGCTTCATTACAACGGCAATGTTATAGGCTCTTTGCTTGGCTAATTCGGCTTTCTCACCTTCAAACAAACTATCTGTAACTGAAAAAAATAAATCAAGCCAACGCTTAAAATGTTTGTTTTCAATCATTTTTTTTTGATGAATTTTTCTATGCTTTTGCAATGGGTTTCCTAAATAACCACCGGTATAAAACAAAGCATTTTCCCAAAATAAATATTGGCGTTCCAAATGTTTCTGCCATTGTGCTTCCGATAAAGCAGTAAAATAGGGCCACAACAGGGCATCCTTTTTTACTGCTGCATAAAAAGTATTGACCAGCAGTTCAATATCATTTCTATTTTCAATATCTTTTTTCATGAAAAAATATCAGTAACAATACAATTAATGATTTGTTTTGCTATTCAAAATTTCGGTGCATATTTTCCCGGCAACTCCCATTTTATAAATCCTTTCGCTTAAATTTTCTTAAAGAAAAACCCATCGGCAATACTATCCACAAAAGCATCACCAGTAAAGTGGATATAATACCTGTTGTAGTTCCAAAAAAATTCTGAAAAATAGCACCGGTGTAACCCATTAGCGCCGAAACATCCATTTTGAGCAGAATTAATATTCTGCCCATATCCACCGGATTCAAAGCACTTAAAACCAACATTAAGTTTTCTAAAGGATAATCGGAAAATTGAAATAAAATAAATAAAATCAACCCATCAAATAATAAAGAGAAATACAACCACAATAATACTGCAATACCAATACCCTTGGCTTTATCGCGGGTATGCACCGCAGCCAATAAAGCAATGGCCACAAATATGGTAGTTAACAATAAACCCACCCCTACCAATATTAAACCGGTAGCAGTAAAAGAGTAAAGTAAAACCGGTATACCAATACCTATAAAAAATGCCAGTGTTAATGCCAGTGCTATACCACTGAATAAACTTAACCAGATATGTTTGCGTTGTAATGGCTGACTAACCAATAACTCTACAAATTCAGCACTATTGTAAACATAAATGGTTGAGAAAATAATACACACCAACGGTACCACTATTAATACAATATTCAATAAACTCAACAAGCCTTTGGTTGTATTATCTTCTAAATTAAAAACACTCATACCAATAGCCAGTAAAAAAATAGTATAAGCAATCACTATTTTATTACGCAGAATATCTGCAATAACATGTTTTATAATTTTTATCATGGTTAAATGGTTCTTTCAATTATTAAATATTTCTTATTTACTTTTCATAATAAAAGCAATGGCTCTTGACAATTTTGCTTCACCAGTATCTTTTTGTAGATTTTGCAAAGATTTGTGAAACAACAAATTCCCGTCTTGCATATAAATAACCTGTGTAACCAAATCATCCAGCTCACTTAAAATATGAGAAGTAATGATGATTAATTTGCCGCGCTCTTTTTCTTTTACAATTTTTTCTTTCAATATTTCAGAAGCTATGGGGTCTAAGCCTGCAGTAGGCTCATCCAGAATTAATACATCCGGATTAAATAAAAAAGCCAGGGCAGCACTAACCCTTTGTGTAGTTCCCCCAGAAAGCGTACGCATTCGTTTCTCCATAATGGTGGGTAATCCAAATGAATGCAACAGTTCTTCATCTAATGGCCCATGGTGTTCGGCTTTACGTATATCCTTCATCATCGCAAAAGCATGCCCGATAGTCATATTTTCAGGATATCGGCCAATTTGAGGCATATAGCCAATATGCCTGCGATATTCCCAATTGTGTAAAATGTTTAATCCGTTAAATGTTATAAAACCACTATCAGGAACTACCATACCCAATATGCTTTTTACTAAAGTAGTTTTACCACTGCCATTTGGGCCAATTAATGCAATGCATTCGCCTTTATTACAGTTTACCGATACATTGTTTAATACCGTAAGCCTGCCGAATTTTTTAGTAACATTGGTTGCAATAATCATAATCGTAAAGGTTTCATATATGGAAATTTGTCCACTAAATTTTCAGGCGTTAAACTGGGTAAAATTTTCTCTGTTTTATCGAATAGTGTGGCCATAAAACTTCTAAACAAAATCATTGCCGTAGGATTTTCAGCAACAATCATTGAAAACATACTTACCGGATGATAGGGAACATCGCCAACACCATCTTTATTCAAATCGTACCCTTCATATTTATCCCAATAATTTTTGTTAAAAGTATTTTCAACCAACGAGCCATTGGTAGCAATGTCGAAACTGTTGGCTAAAAAGTTATTATGCGTAATGGTATTTTGAATACTGTTAGCCTGAATTTTAACAGCCCATCCATTTTTTATGAATGTATTTTTTTCAACCAACACACGGGTGGCACCTTCAAAAAAAATAGCAGTGGTATTCCTTAGAAAAGTGTTTCCGGAAATATGACTATCGGTAATTTCTTTTAAAAAAATACCATAACAGCCATCGCCCCAATTATCTTCAAATACATTATTAAACATCTTAACCCCATGTGTAAACATTACAGAAACACCGGCACTATTATTTTGAAATATATTGGCGATATAGGCATCATTGTGCGAAAACATAAAATGCAACCCGTATCTCGAATTTTTGATTGACCGATTTTTCCAAATCAGCGAATTGGTTACAAATTCAAAATAAATACCATCACGATGGCCGGTTACCATATTACCAATAATGTTTAAGCTGTCGCATTTCCAGCAATGAATACCGTTGCCACTTTGCTGATCGGTTTTGGCATAAGCAGTTAAACGATTATTTTTTATGATACAATTAGTAGCACCCTGTAAATAAATCCCAAAAAAGGTATCTTCTAATACATTATTTTCAATATTAATATTTTTTACATCGTAAACTTTAATACCGGCAATATCAATAAGGCTGGATGTGCCGGAGTGTATTAATTTAAATCCTTTTATGGTTACCTCATTAGCCCTTACTGAAATCATCTGGTATGTATGTTCCCCATCAATAACCGGATAATTTTCGCCCAATAAAACGAGCGGCTTTTCGATGATAATATTTTTTTCTTTATAAATACCTGGAGCTACCCAAACAGTATCGCCATTTTTTGCTGCGGTTACAGCCTGTTGTATACTAACATATGCATGGCCCTTGCCAACATAAACGATTGCAGCATGAATGGGGATACAATACACACCACACATGAAGCCTATGCACAATAAAAAAGATTTCATATTTTACAAAATATTACAAAGAAAATTCAGGTAACATGCTTTGGCCTTTCTATATTTCAAGGTTTGGGAATAGCTATCATTTCATTCCATTCCATTACAGTACCTGTATATTTTTCAAGCGCCTGTTTAGCATCAGCAACATTGTTGAAGGCAGCAATATCCCCATTCATGGGGCTATGCAATTGATCACTCTTAATTAAAACAGTATTTTCAGCAGGAATGAGTTGATGGTCATTTTCAAAATTTACAAAATAAATTTTCCCATTTTCGGTTTCTGCGGTATGATCATGCATAAAAGTAACAATACAATGCACATCATCAAACTTATATATCTTTCCTTTTCGGGTAATTAATTCAGCACCAAAGCGATAATCACTATAGGGCATTTTACAATAACTACACTTATCCGTTCCAACAATCAGTGGGGCAGGTTTTGTATTACATGACAATATTAGAAAAGCCATTGCAACAACCATAACGGCAGCAGGATGACCAAGTGTTTTAGCTATTTTTTTTACATCCATCCATTCTTTAATATTAACACCCAACAACAATAAACCCACGCCTACAAAAAGCCATCCGCCCAAGGCGGGAATTGAATACGCACCAAAATTCAGCAACTGTTTAAACCCAATGAATGGTGGTTGATAAGCCATCCCCGGCACAATAATCGGCGCTTCCGGATTGAGGTTGTGGCCATAATTGTATTCCCATCTCCAAAAATCAAACATCGCAACAATGCCAAATAATACAAACAAAACAATCAATGTTTGCACCATCCATCTTTTTCCAAAAAAAGCAGCAATAAAAAATAAAACAGCAAAACCAACTATAATACCCGGCAGTATAGAAAATTCAAAAAAATCTTCAGTCCGTAAATGTTTCATTCCAATATAATGGTTTAAACCATTAATGATATCAATATTACCGCCCAAATGACTGGGATAAATAAACATACTTAATCCTTCCGGATATTGTGGTGCCGATAAATCGATACGCCACATGGGCACTTTTACTACGATTAATAATGCAATACCGCCTATTGTCAGAAGAATACGACTAATTTTTGAGATATGGAAATGATTGGCCATGATAAAAAATTTAAAGAAATAAACTACCGGAATCGTGATGTATTCCGGTAGTTGGCTTTAGAATAGGGGTAAGATTATTTATCGAGCAAAGGGGGTGCCGTTGCGGCATCAGGAATATTTTTACCTGTGCTAAAAGTAAGAGGCACGTTGCTATTTGCAGGAGAAACTCTTACATAACCCTGCATTTCCTGATGCAGTGCGCTGCAAAAATCGGTGCAATAAAATGGATATATACCGGGTTTTTCAGGACTCCATTTATAGGTTTGTGTTTCACCGGGCATAACCAGTAATTCAGCATTATTAGGCACACCTTTAATGGCAAAACCATGCGGTAGATCCCAATCCTGCTCCAGGTTGGTAACATGCCAGTATACCTCATCTCCCACTTTTATACCTTCAATATTATCGGGTGAAAAATGTGAACGAATTTGCGTGATATAAATATCTACACGCTTGCCATTACGAACCACTTTTGAATCAGCTTCACCTTTTGTTACATAAGGATTTTGATTTTTATTGATATCGAAATATTTTACTGATTTATCTCTGATGAGTGAAGCGGCTACCGCTTGTGCATAGTGTGGCTCACCAACGGTAGGAAAATCGAGTAGTAATTTCATTTTATCTCCACTAATATCAAACAACTGCGCTGCCTGTGCCAGTTCGGGACCTGTTGGCAAATACCTGTCTTTAGTAATTTTATTATATACAATTACATATTTACCATTTGGTTTTTTGGTATCGCCACCTGGAATACATAAGTGGCCGGGTGAGTAATAAGTAGGTTCTCTGTCAATTACTTTTAAATCTTTAATATTCCATTTTACAATTTCTGAAGAAACAAACATGGTGGTAATAGCATTACCTCTTCCATCAAACTCTGTGTGCAATGGGCCTAAACCTGGTTTTTTAACTTCACCATACAATGCAGCTTCATATTCAATTACAGGAATACCATCATAATTACCAATAAATTTTTTATTGGCAATAGCCTGTTGAATTTTATTAAAACTAAATACTGGAATTAATGCGGCTAATTTTCCACTGCCAACAATATATTCACCGGATGGATCCACATCACAACCATGTGGCGATTTGGGGCAGGGAATAAAATAACAAACATCTTTAAAATCTTTTGCATCCAACACCAATACCTGTTTTTCAATAGTAGAAGTGGCCATGTGTTTATTTTCATCATACACATTGTGTGCATATTGAACTGCTTCTGTTTTGCCTTTACCTTGTTTGGCATATTCTTCTAATTTTTTCCAGTTTACTGCCAGAATAAAATCTTTATCGCGTTGTGATGCATTCACTTCTAATAGTGTATTGGCTTGCTCGGTATTATAGCAAGAGAAGAAAAACCAGTCGTGCGATTTATTTTTTCCGGCATGACTCAAATCAAAATCAACCGGAGGTAGCTGCAATTGAAATGCCAGATTCATATTGCCGGAATTTTTATCTACACTAATAAAACTAATGGATGCTTTAAAATTTTTACGGTATGAATTAATAGGCACATCTCCATTATCATTATCCATCGGTACTGCAAAGCGGGTACCTGCTACCACATACTCGGTATTTTCTGTAATAAACGGTGAGGAGTGGTTACCTGCACTATTGGGCAATTCCAAAATTTCAGCAGTTTTGAATGTAGTTAAATCAACTCTTGCTACACGAGGGGTATTATTGGCATTGGCAAAAATCCAGCGACCATCTATTTCGCCATTGGTTTGCGATAATTCCAAATGGTGCTGATCATCCCAAGGTACAAAACCATGCGATGTATTGAGCATGGGTTTGGTTTCTTCACTATAACCATATCCGTTTTCAGGAAAAACAGAAAAAATGGGTACAATTTTCAGTAAGCGGCCCGAAGGTAATCCGTAAACGCTTAACTGGCCATTGAAACCACCGGATACAAAGTTGTAAACCTCATCGTATTTTCCCGGTGCTACATATACACGTTGTGCAGCATCGCCACTTACGGCATCACTGGCATTTTTGGGTTTGCAGGAAAAAAGACCGCCCATTACAAGCAGAGATATCCATGCATAGTTAAAAAAGTTATTCTTTTTCATATTTGTTAAATTTTATAAATGATAATTGAGTTATTTTACACCATCATTTTTACGCATAAACTCATACACTTCTCTGGCTTCCTGATCGGTTAAATGTTGGTTAGGCATACGTACCAGACAAATTTCAAGCATGGCTTGTGCTTTGGGATCTTTTGTTAGCATATCATCTGTATTGGTAACAAAATTCATAATCCACTCCGGTGTATGGCGTTGTGTAACACCTTTCCAACCGGGACCAACTAACTTTTCATCGGTTAGTTTATGGCAGGCACTGCATTTAACGGTGTACACTTTATTGCCTGCTTCTGCCATCGCTGCATCAAGCGTAGAACTCACCTCCACATGGGTGAATTTGCCCTCTCCCCTGTTGGGATCGTAAGATGGATTGCTACTTGAAGCCGTTTCTGAAGTGGCAGCACTAGCACTGCCGGAAGTATTTGCAGTTGTTTCATTTTTTTCGCCTGAATTGCTGCAGGCAACCATCAATAATCCAAAAATGCTTAAAATAATCAGCTTTTTCATGTTAATTTTAAATTTAAATTGTATTGTTTAGTTAAGTGTTGAAAGAACAGGATGTAACAAACTTTTTATTTTTTTTCATTGTTGTCCGACTAAAATTGTAAAATAATGGTTCAAACCCTTTACAGAAGTATATTTCAGCCGATTTCAAAAGATGGGGGAAGACCCCCTCCAATTTTGAAACAACCATTTTTTAGCCTGTAATCCTTTACAACAAAGAATTACAGCGATTTTTAAGTTAAGTTTTGTCGGACAATAATGATTTTTTTTCAACACAAGATTACAAAGCGTGATGGCACCGTTTTATGCGTAGAATCATATTGCATTTATCAACCCGAATTGCAGGAAAAACGATAATTGCAGATTTTTATTAAAACCCTTTGTACATCAATATTTCAGCAGATGCTTCGATTGAACATTTCAAAAAAACATGACGAAAATCATGTGCCCAACTGCTTAATATCATGTTCAGGAAACTCTGTGGCATCTAATTTTATGCTTCATCAGAATCAAAATGCCATGATAGATGCAGACTTATTACTTTCTTTTGGGGCTACCTACAAAAAAACAGCAGCCAATGAAGTGATTTTCCGTGAAGGAGATGAATGTCATTTTTATTATCAATTAGTTGAAGGTTCTGTAAGATGGATCAATATCAATGAGGAAGGAAAAGAATTTATTCAGGATATGATTGAACCCGGCGAACCCATTGGTGAACTGCCGTTATTTGATGAGGGACCATACGCTGCCACTGCAGTTTCGAATAAAGAAAGTATTATTTTAAGATTACAAAAACATCATTTTCACCAATTAATAAAAGAAGAACCGGAGATTCATTTTATGTTTTCGCAATTATTGGCCAAAAGATTAAGATTTAAATTCTTAATGTCGAAAGAACTGGCGAATAACAAACCAGAAGAAAAAATATGCAGCCTGTTAACTTATTTCAAAAACAATAAAAAATTTTTTTGCCCCAAGTGCAATATGGTACAACTAACACGCCAGCAAATAGCCGATATGACAGGCCTTCGCGTAGAAACGGTTATCAGAAGTATTCGCCAATTACAGGATAAAGGAAAATTGGCCATAGCAAAAGGAAAAGTATATTTCTGATAGTGTGCCTGTAAACAAACATTTTATTTACAACAATCATGAATGTTTAAAATATTTTATACTTTGGTATGATTGAAATCATATCGGCACACAAAATGCTGTTTTTACTTTGCAACGCTATGAAAGATGCCGCACAAAAATGGATATCCGTTAGTTTGTTCAACTTATTGATTGTAGCCATCATCGGCGTAACGCTTCGGTATAAGATTGCTTACGCACTGCCTGTTGTAAATCAAAAATATTTATTGCATGCCCACTCGCATTTTGCATTTACAGGCTGGGTTAGTATGGCATTAATGACGTTATTGGTGCAATATTTAGCCCATCATCAAAACCCGCATGCTTTTAAAAAATACAAACCGGTTTTATGGGCTAATTTAATGGCTGCTTATGGCATGTTGTTTACTTTCCCTTTTGAAGGGTATGCTGCAGCTTCTATCACTTTCTCTACCCTTTCTATTATAGTAAGTTATGTTTTTGCAGTTTTATATTGGAAGGATTTAAAGAAAATTCAGTGGTATAGTACCACACACGCCTATTTTAAAGCTGCGGTTTTATTCAATGCACTTTCTTCTATTGGTGTTTTTGCCTTAGCCTATATGATGGCTACCCAACATATTGAGCAGAACAATTATTTGGCTTCTGTATATTTTTTTCTACACTTTCAATACAATGGATGGTTTTTATTTGCCTGTTTGGGTTTATGGAATCATTTGTTAGAGCAAAGTGGCATGAATACAGAAAAATTAAAATGGTTATTTTATCTTTTTGCAGGTTCCTGTATACCAGATTATTTTCTGTCAGCACCATGGATACCCATTCCAACCATCGTTTATTGGCTGGTGGTAGCCGCTGCATTTGCCCAGGTAATTGCCTGGATAATGATGATACAAATTATACTGCAAAACAAAAAACAACTCTTAACACAGGTGCCACAGTTTACAAAAATTGTATTATTTCCGGTAGCCATTGCATTTAGTATAAAGTTGTTGTTGCAATTAGGTTCAGCCATTCCTGCATTAAGCACTTTAACTTATGGCTTTAGGCCAATTGTTATTGGCTATTTGCATTTGGTTTTGTTGGGGGTAATTTCCTTGTACATTATTGCGCATTGTTTGGTTTCAGAAATAATCATACTCACTCCGGGTATCAAAAAAGGTATGATTGTATTTATTGCCGGTATTTTACTCAATGAATTGCTATTGATGATAGAAGGAATTGCAGATTTATCTTACCACGCTGTTCCATATACGAATGAAGCATTGCTTTTTGCTGCGCTGGTATTAATGGCCGGAATTTTTGGGTTAAATTTTAAAAACAAACGTACATACTGACTTTAATCATAGTTTGTACTTTCTTACCGTTGTAGCTTTGTAAAAAAAGCTATGGAAAACATTTTGTCAGAACCACTTTTTTCCATTGTAGCACAATCGCCGGCAACAGGTGCAGTACTGGAAAAATTTCATGTTGATTATTGTCATCTAAGCAAAAAAACATTGGCTGAGGTTTGTGCTATCCAACAAATACCTGCTTCCGTAATAGCAAATGCTATTCAAAAAGTATTGGCATTCAAGCCAAATAACAACAGCAGCGATTTGAGCCAGCTTTCATTAACAGAACTTATCAATTATATTCTCAATAATTACCACGCCTATTTAAAAATACAGTTACCCGTGTTATTGGGGCAATTAGAAAAAGTAGCCAATAAACATGGTGAAAAATTTCCATTTTTATTAGATGTGTTTTTCTTTTTTGAGATGTGGAAAGATGAGATTTCTGCACATTTAATTTATGAAGAATCAAAGCTATTTCCGGCCATTACAGCTTTGGAAAAAAAACAACCAACAGACAATCAGGAAAATACCATGTCAGAATTAGATAAACTATTGCGCATCTTAGAAAAAGAACATGACCATTCTGATGATTTAATGGAAAAAATAAAAACGCTTACGCAAAATTTTACTGCACCTCCGCAAGCCTGTAAAACTTTTCAGCTCAGTTTCATCGCATTAAAAGATTTGTATCAAAATTTAGAGGAGCACCTGCAAATTGAAAACAACCTATTGATTCCTAAAGCAAAAAAACTTGCATTACTCTGACGCACGAACCACAACTAAAAATAATGACCACTTAACTTAAAAAAACAGGCACTTTCAAAAAAAAACCGAACTTTCGAGCGAAAAAATATATTTTGTTTGAAAAAGAGTCAACTGTTTTTTTTAAGTATTGCAAGTGGCCTGCTGTTGGTAGCATCCTGGCCGGTATCGCCCTTCACCTTTTGTATATTTTTTGCCTTTGTGCCTTTGCTTTGGATAGCAGCTTCTACCACTAAAATCCGTAGTTTTATAGGTTATGCATTTTTGAGCCTGTTGATATGGAATGTGGGTACCACCTGGTGGATTTGGAACTCGACCGATGTAGGCAGTATTGCTGCCATGATAGCCAATTCAATATTAATGTGCGTTCCTTTATGGGGCTATTTTAAACTGCGTTCTAAAACCAGTGCATTATTTGGTAGCATTGCATTCATTGTTTACTGGATGCTGTTTGAATGGATTCATTTAAACTGGCAATTAAGCTGGCCCTGGTTAACGCTTGGCAATGTGTTTGCTACCCATCCCAATTGGGTGCAATGGTATTCAGTTACCGGCGTTAGCGGTGGAACTTTATGGATTCTATTGGTCAATATTTTGTTGTTTCAACTGTTACAAAAACACCAAACCAGTCAACGCATTTCCAAACCATTAGCAGGCATTTTTTTGGCCATTTTGCTGCTACCGTTTATGATTGGATACCTATCTATCCCCACCATAAAAGCAGCTAATACGAGTACCAATGTGGTAATTGTGCAACCCAATATTGACCCCTATCAAAAATTTGAAACATTATCAACCCAAACACAAATAGAGCGTTTAATTCATTTATCAGATTCGGCCATGAATCAACAAACAACATTGCTTATATGGCCCGAAACTGCGTTGCCCGAACCGGTGGTTCAGAATGAATTGAATAATAGCCCTGTTTATCAACCGGTATTTCAGTTTATTCAGCAACACCCCAATATAACTTTATTAACCGGTTTAGAAAGCTATGTTTTGTACAGATTTGAAAAAGCTACTCCCACAGCACATACCATGCCCAATGGGCAATATTACGATGCATTTAACAGTGCAGTTGCCATACAGGCAGGTAGGCCTAACCAGTTTTACAATAAAAGTAAATTGGTACCCGGTGTAGAATCATTACCTACATTTTTAAATTTCATGGGCCCGGTCTTTGAAAAATTTGGAGGAACCACTGGTGGATATGGCCGCGATACGGCTGCCGTGGTTTTTTCTGAAACCAACAATCCCTACAAAATGGCACCTATTATTTGTTATGAAAGTATATATGGTGCTTATGTGGCAGAATATGTAAAAAAAGGCGCCAATTTATTAACTATTATCACCAATGATGGTTGGTGGGGCAATACACCCGGTCATTTACAGCATTTAGCCTATGCCCGTTTAAGAGCTATCGAAACCAGAAAATTTGTAGCCCGTAGTGCCAATACCGGAATTAGTGCAGTGATTGACCCATCGGGCAAAATTTTAACCCAAACAGATTACAACAAAGCTGCGGTAATTAAATTCAATATTCCTATTCCTGCTACATCCGGTAGTACCTTGTATGTAAAATGGGGCGATTGGTTATACAAACTGGCGGCATTTACAGCGTTATTGGTAATTTTATATCAATTGTTCAAATGGTGGCAATTGAAGATAAAAAGGTAATGGTATGATGGAAAGATATTGCAACTACAAAAACGGTAAACTGGCCTATCACAAAGTTGGAGCCGGACCTGTGGTACTCTTAATGCATGGATTTGGAGAAGATGCATCTATTTGGAATGCACAAGTTGCTTTTTTAAAAAATAATTTTACTGTAATTACACCATCTATTCCCGGAACGGGCAATGCCGATATGTTACAACCGCAAACAGGAAAAGAGGCTGTTGAAATGGAAGATTATGCGCAGGCAATTAAAAAAATAATTGAGGAAGAAAACATCACCCATTTTGTAATGTTGGGGCATAGTTTAGGCGGGTATATTACATTAGCTTTTGCGGCTTTGTATCCTGAGTTATTAAAGGGTTTTGGGCTCATTCATTCTACCGCATTTGCCGATAATGCCGAAAAAAAGGAAAACCGTTTAAAAGGCATCCGGGTAATGGAAGAATATGGTGCCTATGCTTTTATCAAAACTACCATCCCTAATTTATTTGCCGCACGTTTTAAGGCAGCACATCCCGAAAAAATAGATCTGTTAATAGAACGGGCAAAAAACAGCAATACACAGGCATGTCAGCAATATTATGAAGCTATGCGTTTGCGGCCAGACAGAACCAATGTTTTAAAAAATGCAGATTGTCCGGTTTTGTTTATTATGGGTACAGAAGATAAAGCTGCACCTATAGAAGATGTATTACAACAATCACATTTGCCCAACTGTTCTTATGTGTATATTCTTCCTGAAACAGGCCACATGGGCATGTGGGAGGAAACAGAAAAAGTAAATCAGCATATCAACAGTTTTTTAAAATCTGTATATCACACGCTTGCCGATGCATAAGAAGCAGTGAATAGAGCATAAAACTTTATACCGTTTGAAAAAGATTTTATTGATAATTATAATATTGATGGCAGTTGCACATCTGGCACGGGCCAGGCATGTAGCCGGTGGTGAATTGTTTTATAAATATTTAGGGCCCGGCACAACACCCGGCACCAACAGCTATCAGGTTACTTTGCGTTTGTTTAGAGACTGTGCTTCAACAGGGCCATTATTGCAATCTGAAAATGTGATAGTAGGATTTTATGATGGAACCACATTGGTAAAATCATTGGGCCTGCCATTAACAGGTGGCATCACCACCATTCAGTTAAATACAGCTAATTTTCCCTGTCTGGTGGGCAATGTAAGCGTGTGTTATCAAATTGCATTATATACCAACACAATTGATTTACCGATTAATGCCAACGGTTATACACTTTCCAGAATGGGTTGCTGCCGTATTGATAATATCTCAAACCTTACCAATAACAATGTAGGTAGCGATTATGTAACTTTTTTGCCGGGTACCAATACTCTGCCCGTTGGCCACAATAGCAGCCCTGAATACAAAATAAAAGATACAACATTGGTTTGCGCCAATAAAAAATTCAATTTGGATTTCAGTGCCGTGGACCCCGATAATGATTCGTTAAGTTACTCTTTTTGCGACGCTTATTCGGCACCCAATACCGGACAAAATCAGGCACCACCGCAATTTTTAACCTTAACGCCTGTACCTTATGGCGGCGGCTATAGTGGCACTATGCCATTGGGCAATCAGGTAACCATTAACCCTGTTACCGGCATTATTAGTGGTATTGCACCTCCGGCCGGACAATATGTAGTGAATGTTTGTATTGCTGAATTCAGAAATGGGCAACAAATTGGTTATCATCGAAAAGATTTTATTTTAAAAGTACAATCCTGCGATATTATTGAAGCAGACCTACCTTCCAGTATTGTAAACTGTAAAGATTTTACGGTTTATTTTGAAAACCAATCTACTTCATCATCTATTCTTTCTTATAACTGGACGGTAGGTGATCCCGCTAATCCATCCTTTTCAGCCAATACACCTACCCTTCAATACACCTACCTCGATACTGGCCGTTTTGTGGCACATTTAACGGTTACCGGACCCAATTCCTGTGTGGGTACCGATAGCACCATTGTAATGGTTTACCCAGGCTACAAAGCTGATTTTAGTGTGCAGGGTGATTGTTATTTAAGGCCATTTCAATTTACAGATAAGAGTACAGCTAAATATGGCACCGTTAGTAAATGGCAATGGAATTTTGGGGATCCTAATTCAAATGCGGCTACTTCTAAACAACAAAACCCTTCCTATACCTACTCCGCGCCGGGTACGGTAAATGTTACACTTATTTCGCAAAGCGATAAAGGGTGTATTGACACTGCCAAACAATCAGTAATTATATATAGTAATCCGCCATTGCAGTTGCCTTTTCGCGATACGTTGATTTGCAGTATTGATACCCTTCAACTGCAATCGGCCAGCATTGGCGCTTATAGTTGGGTACCTAATTATAACATCATTAATCCCAATGCACCCAATCCTTTTGTTTATCCCAAAATTACTACTACTTATCAGGTAACAGTAAACAACAATGGCTGTGTGAGTAAAGATAGTATTCGCGTTCGAGTATTAGATTCCATTTCCGTAAAAGTAGTGCCCGATACAACGGTTTGTTTAAGTGATACGTTTCGGTTATATCCGGTAAGTGAAGCGTTGGGCTATGAATGGTTTCCCACTACAGGAATAGATAACCCAAAATTAAAAAACCCGTTATTTCAACCCACTACTTCTACCAACTATCGGCTCATCGCTAATTTAGGTAAATGTAGAGATACGGCTTATACCCGTATTATTGCCGACCCATATCCACAAGCCAATGCAGGCCCCGATGTAGGTATTTGTTTTGGAGGACGAACACAATTAAATGCAACCACCAATGCCTCTGCATTTGAATGGAGCCCGAATAAAAATATGCTGAATGGCAATACGCTACAACCTATTGTGGCACCGGGCAATACAACCCCGTATACATTGACTGTACGGTATGATACAGGCTGCATTAAACCCATTACCGATACTATTTTGGTAACAGTGTATACACCGGTAAAAGTGCATGCAGGAAATGATACTGCCGTAGTAGTAAACCAACCTTTGCAATTATTGGCCACCAGTAATTATGATGGAGACAGTACCGGCATTATTGTGCAATATACCTGGCTCCCTGCTACTTATTTAACTAACCCTACCATTCCAAATCCTATTGCCACTTTTAATACCACCATGGCCGATTCTATTCAATACACCGTAACTGCAACAAACAGCGTAGGATGTACAGGTACTGATAAATTATGGGTACGGGTTTTCAGAACCGGCCCCGATATTTTTATACCAACTGCTTTTACCCCCAACCATGATAATAAAAATGATATACTGAAACCCATTCCCGTTGGTATAACCGATTTACGATATTTTAACATTTATAATAGATGGGGGCAACTTATTTTTACCACACATCAAATTGGGGAAGGTTGGGATGGCACTTATAATGGCAGCATGCAGCCGGCAGGTACGTATGTTTATACCGCAGAAGGAATAGATTTTACAAGTAAAAAAATTTATAAAAAGGGAACAGTGGTACTCATCAGATAAGCAGCAAAATAAAGTGTGCATTCATCTTGTATAAAAATCCAATAATTCATTTGAAAAATCATCATTCATTCAATTCACCAAAGAGCTGATGCGGAAGTTGCCATGCGGAAATTTTTACTAATAAGTGTTTTATTGATGTTTTTGGTACAACATGCCAATGCAGTGCATATTGCAGCAGGAGAATTAAGCTATTTATACCAGGGTGCAGGCTCCTCACCCAACACGGCTAAATATTTAATTACCATGCGTTTGTTCAGAGAGTGCAATGCTCCCGCAAATTCAGCACCGTTGAATGGAGAAAATGTAACGGTTGGCATTTATGATAAAGCAACTGCCACCTATATTACCTCTATCAAACTGGCACAGCAATTTGCTGGCAATCCACCCACAATTCAAAACACACAAGGCATCAATCCCTGCTTAACCGGTAATCCGGTGGCTTGTTATCAGGTAGGCACCTATAGCAGTACCATTGAATTGCCGATTAATACAGGCGGTTACACCCTTTCATGGGTTCGTTATTCAAGAGCAGTGGTTCAAAATGTAGCAGGCAGCAGTGTTGGCGCTACCTTTACTGCCGAAATTCCCGGCACACAGCAATTACCTGTAGGCACCAACAGCAGCCCTGTTTTTACCATTAGTGATACGACCATTGTATGTAAAAACACAGGATTTACTTTCAATTACTCAGCTTCTGATCCTGATGGAGATTCATTGGCCTATAAATTTGCGCCGGCATACGACGGTACACCCGGTAATTACACTGTAAGCACTAATCCCGATCCTGATCCCAGCCTTATTCCCACTTTACAACCCGTTTTAGTAAATTATATAGCACCTTACTCGGGGCTTAGTCCATTGGGTAGCGGTGTTACTATTGACGTTCACACCGGTTTAATTTCAGGTATTGCACCACCGGCAGGAAAATATGTGGTATGTGTAATTGTAGAAGAATGGCGTAATAGCGTTTTATTAGACCATCACCGAAAAGATTTTATATTAACGATTGGCGATTGTTCGGTAAATGGCGCCAGCCTCAATCCGAAATACATTAACTGCAACAATTTTACATTTAACTTTTTTAATGAGAGTACCAATCCAAACATACAGTCGTATGCCTGGAAATTTGGCGATTTAAAAAATCCGTTGAAAGATACTTCAACAAGTCCAAAACCCACTTATACTTATTCAGATACCGGAACTTTTGTAATGAAATTAAAAGTAACCGCAACCGGCGGTTGCGAAGATTCTGCAACTGCTCAGGTATCTGTTTTTCCCGGATTCAAAGCCGATTTTTCTGTTTCTGGTAGTTGTATTTTAAATCCTTATCAGTTTAAAGATGCAAGTACTACCAAATATGGAATCATAAACGGCTGGCAATGGAACTTTGGAGATGCCAACACAACATCAGATACGTCTTCCCAACAAAATCCAACATACACTTATGCTTCCACAGGAACTAAAACTGTATTCTTTACCGTATACAGCTCTAAAGGTTGTACCGATACACTTTCTAAAACCATTACCGTTCCCGATAAACCTTTCTTGAGTTTACCTTTTCATGATACACTGATTTGTAGTATAGATACCTTACCATTAATAGCCAACAGCCCCGGCAGTAGTTTTCAATGGACGAGTATGCAGGCACCGGGTAGTATTATCAATGCTACTGCGCCGAACCCACAGGTACATCCAAAAGACACGGCAACTTATGTGGTAACTGTAAATAATAATGGCTGTATTAATAAAGATTCCATACAGGTAAATGTACTACAGTTCATTACCATTAATGCCGGCCCCGATACCAGTATTTGCAAAACCGATACCTTACAGTTTAATCCTGTAAGTTATGCACTCAGTTATAAATGGACGAGCATTAACGGTATACCCATTGCGCCGGTTAAGAATCCAAAAGTAGCCCCACTTACTAATACTACTTATTATGTGCAAGCCAACTTAGGCAAATGCCCTGCTTATGATACGGTTAACGTACAGGTATTTCCGTACCCAACCGTTCAGGCTTCGGGCAATGCTATTATTTGTTTTGGCAATCGCACCCAATTAAGTGGCAATACCAATGCAGATAATTTTAGCTGGTCGCCGATAAACACGCTGCTCAATGCCAATACATTACAACCCATTGCAGGCCCTAACCAAACTACCCATTATGTTTTAACCGGGCAAAATAACAGTGGTTGTATTAAACCCGTAACAGATACTGTATTGGTAAAAGTGGTACAGCCCATACAAATTAATGTGGGAAATGATACTTCAGTAGTACTCAATCAACCTCTGCAATTACAGGCTTTATTAGCAGATAGCAGCCATTTTGGATATAATTGGACACCATCAGGATATCTCAATAATTCCCTAAGCGCTCATCCCATTGCAACCATTACAAGCCCCATTAACGAAATTAGATTTAAGGTAAGAGCTACCGATTCTACTTCCGGATGTTTTGGGGAAAACAGTTTAATGGTTAAAGTATATAATTCAGGGCCTGATATACTGGTACCCAAGGCCTTTACACCCAATGGCGATGGTAAAAACGATATTATGCGACCAATCTTATTAGGAATAAGTCGTTTAGATTTTTTTAGTATTTATAACCGTTGGGGGCAACTAATTTACACCACTTCACAACCCAATGCAGGATGGGATGGCACCATGAATGGAACTGCACAACCCAGTGGGGCTTATGTGTTCATCGCAAAAGGAATGGATTATTTAGGCAATACCATTTCAAAAAATGGCACAGTCATATTAATCAGGTAATTTTGCAATCACTTTTACATTGTTCCAGCGTTTAAAATTATCAATTCAAACCATTATAGTATGAAGAAGATTATACTCATTACCGGAGCTACTTCAGGGTTTGGGAAAGCCATTGCACAATTATTTGCCGAAAACAAATGGAACCTGATATTAACAGGTAGAAGAAAAGAAAGATTAGAAGAAATCAGCAAAGAATTAGAACAAAAATATAGTGTTAAAACATTACCATTGGTATTTGATGTACAAGACAGGAATGCTGTATTTACATGTATTGAAAATATTCCGGAAGAATGGAAAGGAATAGCAGTTTTAGTAAACAATGCAGGATTGGCCTTAGGAAGAGAACCCTTTGACAAAGCCGATATTGATGATTGGGAAATTATGTTGAATACTAACGTAAAGGGATTGATGTATGTAACCAAAGCCGTTTTACCATTTATGATACCACAACAAAAAGGGCATATCATTAACATTGGTTCAATAGCAGGTAAAGAAGTATATGTAAATGGAAATGGTTATTGCGCCAGCAAACATGCAGTAGATGCACTCAGTAAAGCCATGCGCATTGATTTATTACCACATAAAATAAAAGTTACAGCCATACATCCCGGTGCCGCAGAAACTGAATTTTCAATTGTACGTTTTAAAGGAAATGAAACCACCGCAAAATCTGTTTACGAAGGTTATACACCATTGTTTGCGGAAGATATTGCCAACATTACTTATTATTGTGCAACGCTGCCTGCCCATGTTTGCATCAACGAATTAATTGTAACCAGCACTGCACAAGCTAATTCATCGATCTTTTTTAAAGAATAACGAAGTATTCTAATACAAAATATTAATGATGAATATTTTTGAAATAAATAATCAGAAGGGTTAAAAAAGTATTTTTCGATTAAAAAATATTAAGGTGGCTTTAATAAGATTTTAACAATTACTATTTCACAATTCTTTATCTGAATTAAAACAAAAACTATGAAAAAGATTAAAATAGTAACCTTTTCAAGGTATTTCAGAAATACATTTTTATTACTCTTAATACCCACTCTGTTTATTGCTTGCAATAGTGGGAATGATGCAGCTAAGCAGGCAAAAACAAATAGCGACACCATACAAACATTCCCGACCTTACTTTGAATAATGGTGCAAAATGGAAAGCTGATTCAATTACCAATAGAAATTTAAGAGACCTCCGAAATATTGCGGACAATTTTAAAATATTACCCAACCCATCATTAAAAGAATATCAAATACTAGGCAAAGATTTGACGAATGGATTGAACAAAATGATACAGGAATGCAGAATGTCGGGGCCGGAACATGAAGCCCTGTCCCACTGGTTAGAGCCACTTATCAATGAAAGCAACTAGTTAAATTCCATTACAGATTCTACTTTGGCAAAAAGTACATTTGATAAAATTGATAAACATTTGGATGTTTACCGTTATTATTTCAAATAAAATTCAGGCTCAATCATTTTTTTATTGCTTTTATCGTAAAATCAGCTGACTTACTATAAAAATGATGATTACATTTTGTTGTTACCCATATATAATTATATAAAAACAATCTACAACTGAAATAACATCTGCTGCTTTTTTTACAATCTATTGATGACGTCATGATTTAATGACCTGAATTCTAATCAAATAGCAGGTCTGTAAGGAAAATATTTCCTGCCCACAAAAGTCCCATGCTACACATTTAAAATAAAATTGGATATTTCAAATTTTTTATTATTTTTGTGAGTGAATATTCACAAACTAAAATTTAAATCATGAACGAAAAAAATAACATAGCCATTGATTTTTTTGTAATGGGATTTTTTATGGCATACAGTTTTCTCTTGATTTATTTAAGGGACTTCGCACCGGGCAAAGTAGAGTGGGTGAATTCATATAGTATAGGAAAGCATTTTGAAACAAGATTTGCCCATGTTCACGGCAATCTGTTTGCGTTCCTAAATATCCTTATCGGTTATTTATTACTCCACTTTAGCAAACAACTTCAAAATGTTAAAGCCATCTCCTGGCTTGCTTTAACAGAATTGCTCATGCCAATTGGTATTTTATCTGAAGTAATACCTGGGCTTGCCTCCGGCTTTGGTATTAATAGGCGCTATTGCTATGACAGCCTCTGTAATTTGGCTTGGCATCTCTTTTTATAAAATGAAAATCATAAAAGCGGTATAAAATGTTAGTAGAAAAAATTTCAGACAGACAAAAAGAAATCATAGAAGCTGCAGGCAGAATATTATCAAATTCCGGTGTAAGCGGACTAACCATTAAAAATCTGGCTAAGGAAATGCAATTTTCCGAAAGTGCCATCTATCGCCATTTTGCCAGCAAGGAAGCAATCATCATTGCCATGCTTGAATATCTTGCGGAGAATATGGATGAACGTTTAAGCAAAGTGATTCTATCAACACAAAAGCCTGAAGAAAAATTCATAGCGTTGTTTCAAAGTCAGTTTTTATTTTTCAAGAAAAATCCTCACTTCGTAGTGGCAGTATTTTCAGATGGGCTGATGGAAGAAAGTGAAGCAATCAATGAAGCTATCTCTAAAATAATGCAGGTAAAAATGAAACATCTTATGCCGGTTATAATAGAAGGGCAGCAAAAAGGCTTATTTACGAATTCCATTACTACTGAAGAATTGATGCACATTGTAATGGGTACTTTTCGGCTGCAAATGTTTAAATGGCGAATCGCAGCTTTTCAGTTTGATATTAAAAGGAATGGCGATAATATGTTACAATCCATACTTACCTTAATTAAAAAGTAATGAAAAAATATTTTTCCTATATACTTGTAATTGCACTAAGCGCATTTGGGCTGCTTACTTTATTCCTGAGCACTTCCGTAATATTTGATCTGTTCGGTATTAGAGCAAAGGAGGGTAATTATGTGTTGTTGGTAGTATGGGCAAATTTCATCAGTAGTCTGCTATACTTATTTGCTGCTTACAGATTTATGAAATCAAAAAAATGGACTATACAACCATTAATGATTGCTGCTCTTATTTTGCTTATAGCTTTTATAGGATTATGGATACATATCAAAGCAGGAGGTATTTACGAAACAAAAACCATCGTGGCAATAATCTTTAAAATTTTGGTAACAGTAGTATTTACAGCCATTGCATATTTTAAAATATCAAATAATAATCAATATGAGAAATAAAATTGTTTTCCCGGTATTAGCTATTATGTTTCTTTTTAGTTGCAATAATAACAGCAATGAAAAGCAACTAAGCAATTCAGAAAGTAAGGTTAAAAAACACAAAGAAGTAAATCTGGCAGAAAGTCAAACCGATTATACGTCTCTTAGAAAAAAAATTGCAGCAGAAGCACAGATGGCATTAGCCAAAAATTTGAAAGAATCCATACATAAAGGAGGTACCGTATATACTATGCAGTTTTGTAACACGCAGGCATGCCCTATTACAGATAGCATGTCAAAAATTTTACATACTGTACTCAAAAGGGTTTCAGACAAAAACAGAAATCCTGCTAACAAGGCCAATGAAAATGAATGGGCACAGATAGAATTGTTGAAAGAAAACATGAAGCATGGCATAACACCTCAACCTAAAGTTGTTGAATTGAATGGTCAAATAGTGGGCTACTATCCAATTGTTACGAATACTTTGTGTATGCAGTGCCATGGAAAAAAAGGTACAGATATTGATCCAAAAACGCTGCAAGAAATCCATAAACTATACTTTGCTGATACAGCAACATGAAATGGCCCAAATAAAATAAGAGGTTTATGGGTGGTCACCATGAATAAACAATAAAATTATATGAAATGAAAATAAAAGATTTACTAAGCAATGAAAAAACAGTTACCGCAATACCATTCTTTAAAGGAAATGAAGGAACTGCTACTGCTTTGAAGATATTACAAAACCACCAATTGAAAAAACATATCACCAAAGTGCCTACTGTTTTGATTTACATTTCAGGCAATGCAGTTTTTGAAAATGAAAAAGGAGTAAAAGAAATTTTATTGCCAGGCGAATTCATAAAAATTGAACCCATGGTGAAGTATTGGGTAACTGCGAAGGACGATAGCAGCTTCTTACTGATAAAGTAAATTTTTTTAAACAAAATGTTAGTGAATATTCACTTTAATGATACAATTATGAAATGAGCCATAATAAAATCCTGAATAACAACCGGAATGATTATAGGGGAATTCCATGTGACAATTCAAAAACAATAAAAATAAACATGAAACAACTGTTATTCTTTGTATCACTTTCAATTCTATCGATTGGAAGTTTCGGCCAGGTAATGAGCCTGCAGGCATGCATAGATTCTGCTGTCAAAAATAATTATACTGTTAAAATTGCTAATTATGATGTTTTGCAGGCAAATGAAAAGGTTTCAGAAGTTAAAGCCGGCCTTATGCCAAAAATTAATACAGCAATTGACTACCGGTATTATACCAATCTTCCTTACCAGTTGTTGCCTGCAGGTGTATTTGGCGGCCCGGCAGGCACTTATAAAGAAGCACAATTTGGTGTTCCACATAACCTGAATGCCAATGTTCAACTTACTTATCCACTGTACAATCCGGCATTAAAAGCTACCATTACATCAATAGCAACAGGCACTGAAATAGCAGTTCTTCAAAAAATAAAATCGCAGGAAGATATTGTTATGGAAGTATCGAATGTGTATTACAATGCGCAAGTCTTATTAAGCCAACTATCCTTTACTGACAGCAATATTGTAAATAGTAAAAACTTATTAAGTATCATGCAATTGCTATATCAGCAAAAAATGGCTACGGGTACCGATGTACAAAAAATTAATTTACAGTTGGCCCAATTACAAACACAAAAAGAAACAGTTGAAAGCCAATACCAACAGGTAACTAATATTTTAAAGTTTTTAATTGGATTTCCACAGGAAAAAAATATCAATATAATGCCTCATACGCACAGTAACACAAACAGTCATCAAAAAGATGATGCACTTACTGAAGTTAAATTAGCAGAAAAGCAAATAAATTTTTTACAGTCAGAAAAAAACACACTGCAAAAATCTAAACTTCCCATCATCAATTTGAACGGATTTTATGGCACTACCGGATTCGCCAATACTGACGCAAATGATTTTATAAAATTTTATCCTTTAGGGTATGCCGGAGTGCAGGCTATACTGCCTTTATATACTGGTAATAGTGTTAAGAAAAAAATTAAGGGTAAGGAAATTGAAATTGAAAAAGCCAATACAAAATTGGCTATGATAAAAGACAAAAATGAAGTAGATAAAGAGAATAACGTTTACCAGTTAAATATTGCCAAAAGGAATCTTGTTACCATTCAACAACAAATCAATCTTGCACAAAATATTTACACCAATACCCTGCTTCAAAAAAAAGAAGGTATAGCCACATTAACAGATGTATTACAGGCAGATAATGCTGTGAGAGAGGCACAAAAAAATTATATAGATGCACTCATTGCTTTAAGCAGGGCAGAATTAGAAAACAAAAAACTAACCGGAAACCTTCTAAATAAATAATCTTTTAACAATGAAAAAAATACTTTATACCATTACGCTTCTTGCCATTACAGCCATTGTAATTGCCAAATTAATGAGTAATAAAAAAACTGCGGAAGCTAAGATCTATCATTATAATAAAGAACAGCCAATTCTGGTACTGGCAGATACAGTGCATCTGACTAAGGAAGACATCAAAAAGAGTTATACCGGAAATTTTGATGCTTTTATGGATTCAAAAATCAGTTCTGAGCTGCAGGGTAAAATCAATACCATTGAAGTACATGAGGGAAGTTATGTACAAAAATGGCAGCCCGTTGTTCAATTAGATAATGCGCTGCTACAATTGCAATTACAAACAGTAGAAGTGCAAATAAAAGGATTGGAAGACGATGTTAAAAGATATGGCATCCTCTCAAATGCCGATGCCATTCAGGGCATACAATTAGAAAAAGTACAATTGGCCTTACAATCTGCCAAAATACAACGCAACACTCTTTTGGAACAGATAGCAAAGACAACCATCAGAGCCCCATTCAATGGAATTGTTACCATGAAGTTCAATGAAATTGGAGCATTTGCTGCACCGGGTATGCCTTTACTACAAATCACAGACCTTTCACGATTAAAATTTACCATTAATGTTCCTGAAAATGATTTACCATTTTTTAAAACCAACAATACCTACCCCATTCAGGCAGATATATTTCCTGAATTAAACCTATCAGGTAAGGTTACCCTTATTGGTAGTAAAAGTGGAGTCGGCAATTTATATCCGGTTCAGTTTACATTGAATAATACGCCTGATTTTAAAATAAAAGCGGGCATGTTTGGAAAAGTTTACATCAACAATGCTTTCCCACAACCTGCCATTGTTATTCCGGGTAATGCAGTTGTTGGTTCTGATATTCAACCGCAGGTTTATGTAGTTAAAAATGGCAAGGTAGTTCTTCAAAATATCGTTATTGCTTCCAGAAACAATAACCAAATTATTGTTGCTGATGGTTTAATCCCCGGAGATATCGTTATTACAAGTGGACTCATTAACCTGTATGAAGGAGCAAATGTTTCAATTCATCATTAAAAATTGGGAATTACGAATTAATAAATAAAATAAATAATAATTATATGATTCAGGAAAAATTATTTGCCACCGAAAGCAGAATAATGAATTTATATAAAAGTATAATTGATGATCTGCAAAAAATTGTTTTGTCGAAACAACTATTAATGCCGGAAAGCAGCATACGTATTAGTATGAAAGCAGCTGTTGTAGTGTTGTTGATAATAGTTTTTTTAACCTGTAGAGAATTGCAAATAAACAAGCAAGAGAAGGTATTTACCAATAAAGCAGTTCAATAAATATGAAACAGAGTATTTAACCCATCGTGCATTTGAAACCTTTTTTAAGTATTGCAGCTAAAATCTGTTCATTCTTACAAAAAAAATCATTATAAAGAATTGCAATTCGTAATTTTTAATTCGTAATTGATCATGAACATAACAGAAATATCCATAAAACGCCCATCACTGATTATTGTGTTATTTGGGCTATTTACACTATTAGGCATCATTGGTTTTAAAAATCTGAGTTATGAACTCATGCCCGATTTTAATCAGCCGGTAGTAGTGATAAAAACGATATACCCGGGTGCAGAGCCGGAAGAAGTAGAAACATCTGTTTCAAAAAAAATTGAAGATGCCCTTTCTAACCTTGAAGGGGTAGATTATATGATTACCAAATCATTACCCAATGCATCTGTTGTAATTGTTAACCTGAAATATGGTACAAATTTAGACAATACCATGCAGGATGCGCAAAGATATATTGATAATATCCGAAAAGATTTACCACAAGATGTACAAAGTCCGGAAATGAGCAAGGTATCTCCTAACGATTTGCCCATTATGCAAATCAGCGCTACCAGTAATTTACCCGCTACCGTATTTTATCAAAAAATGAAAGATGATTATTTGCCTCAAATTCAACAAATAAAAGGTGTTGCAGATATTTCGATATTAGGTGGAGAAGAACGTGAAATACAAGTTAAAGCAGATCAGGATAAATTAAAACTGTACAAAGTATCCTTGCTGCAGGTAGTGGAGGCCATTAATCATTCAGGGTTAGATATTCCTGCTGGAAGGGTTCAAACACATGCACTTAGTAATTCGGTTCGGGTAATCGGCAAATTTTCACATATACAAAATATTAAAGATGTACAAATTACCATGCCTTCTCCAGGCAATCCTGTTTATGTAAAAGATGTAGCCACAGTTACAGATGGCATTAAAGAAATTACCTCTGTTAACCGATATAATGGTAAAAATGGTATTGGATTATTAATAAAAAAACAAGGTGATGCCAATGCAGTAGATGTATCGAAAGCCATTCATGCCAAACTTAAAACCATAGAACAGCAAAACAAAGCAGCAAATGTTCAATTTGCCATTGCAGATGACAGCACCAACAATACCATTGAAGCAGTTAATTCAGTTGTGTTTGATTTAAGCCTTGCCGTAATTCTTGTATCGGTTGTTATGCTATTGTTTTTGCGCAGTTACCGCAATGCACTCATTGTTATTGTTGCCATTCCTACCTCATTGGTTACGGCATTTGCAGTAATGTGGTTGTTGAACTACACTTTGAACCTAATGACCTTATTGGCCATGTCATTAATCATAGGTATCCTGGTAGATGACGCTACAGTTGTTTTAGAGAATATTCAGCGGCATTTAGACATGAAGAAAAATAAGAGAGAAGCTGCACTGGAAGGAAGAATGGAAATTGGTTTTTCTGCAATGTCAATCACATTAGTAGATGTAGTGGTATTTCTTCCCATCTTGTTCTTGCAGGTTTTCGTAGCAGATATGCTCAAGCAATTTTCAATTGTAGTAATAACCTCTACATTAACCAGCCTGTTAGTAGGCTTTACCCTAACACCCTGGTTAGCATCAAGAATAGGCAAAGCAGAAGATATGAAGCCAACCAACTTCTTCAATCGTTTTTTACTTTGGTTTGAAAAGCAAATAGATAATTTTATACAGTGGTATGGCAAGCAGCTGGTATGGGTATTAAATCACAAACTCATTACCGTTGGTATTATTATTTTGTTGTTTGTATTTACAGGCGTAATACTGAAACAGAGTATTATTGGCAAAGAATTAATTGCAACCGGAGATCAGGGTAAGTTTAGCTTGTATTTAGAATTTGATAAAACTACAGCACTTCAGCAAAACAATATTGTTTCCAGAAAAATTGAAGACTTTATTATTGCACAACCGGAAGTAGCCACGGTTTTTAGTAATATAGGTGGCCCGAGTACAGGTATTGGCAGCCTTGGTGTGGGTGCAGTCAATAAAACCGAATTTACGGTTCAGTTAAAAGACCCCAAAGAAAGAGGGGGTGAATCTACAGAAGCCTTCATGATAAGATTGCGAGGCGCTTTACAAAACAGCTATCCAGGCATCAATTTCTCCATGGCTGCATTAGGCCTTATTCCGCGTTCGGCTCCAATAGAAATTACATTGAGTGGTAATGATTTAAAAACCGTAATGCAATCGGGCAACAATTTAAAAACTGCACTTGAGAAAATACCGGGTGCAGACAATGTAAAGTTATCGGTAGAAGAAGGAAGCCCGGAATATCAGGTAATACCCGACAAAGATAAAATGCAACGGTTAGGTTTAACTACGGGTTATGTAGGTTTAAATTTAAGAACGGCTTATACCGGAAATGAAGATGCTACTCTAACACAGGATGGTACTGAATATCCTGTTCGAATTTGGTTAGATAATCTGGACAGAAAAAACTTTGAAAATATCAAAACATTAAACATCATCAATCCACAGGGAATACCGGTAAAAGTAGAACAATTTGCCAATATTGTTCAGCAAAATGCCCCATCATTATTAGAAAGAAAAGATCGGCAGCCCTCTGTTACTATTACTGCAAATGCTTTGGGACGCCCTTCCGGCACCGTAGCAGATGACGTAGTCAGTTACTTGAAAAAAAATCCACTACCTGTTGGTATTGAAATGGCATGGGGTGGAGATATAAAAAGACAGGACGATAGTTTTGGTGCCTTAGGTTCAGTACTGCTCATTTCATTCATATTAATTTACCTCATTATGGTGGCACTGTATGATAGCTTTGTGTATCCCTTTGTGGTATTGTTTTCTATTCCGGTAGCTATTATTGGTGCATTTTTGGCACTCAATTTATCAATGAATCAATTAAGCCTTTTCTCCTTATTAGGATTGATTATGCTGATGGGTTTGGTAACAAAAAATGCCATATTGATTGTGGACTTTACCAACCAGCTTAAAGAAAAAGGAATGTATTATAAAGATGCTTTAATAGAAGCAGGCAAAACAAGAATGCGGCCTATATTAATGACCACGTTCGCCATGGTGATTGGTATGCTTCCTATTGCTATAGCTAAAGGAAGTGCCAGCGAATGGAAAAATGGTTTGGCATGGGTAATAATAGGTGGTTTATTGTCTTCACTTGTTCTAACTGTTTATATAGTGCCGGTGGTTTATTATGTTGTGGATAGAACAAAGGAAAAATGGAACAGAAAATAATAATAATGTCTACGCAAACCTTAATTAATACATCATGAAGAAGGTTTACACTGAATCATTCATGAATTGCTATTGATAATTACAATCTGAAAAAACAGCAGATATGAAAAGATGGAAATTAATATGCATCTTTTTAATTATGACTTTTGGTGATACTTTATTTGCCCAGGATAACATGAAAAATCATTCATTAAAAATTTCATTCGACAATGATTTTTTAAATTTTCGAGGAGATGGTACCGACAGGTATTTTACCAATGGATTAAGGATAGATTATTTTTTTAAAAAAGAGAAAACAAGGTTTCCTTCTTCATTATTGTTAAAAATTTCTAACGATAAGAATCTTTATAGCTGGAGTGTAGCGCAATATATGTTTACACCATCCAGAATTGATATAGCAGATATTCAATATGGTGACAGGCCCTACGCAGGAGCTTTAGTTGCCATACATTCATTGAAGTCTTTTGATTATACTAATAAATTAAAGATTTCATCCGAAATATTTATTGGAGTAATGGGGCCCATGAGTTTAGCGGAGGAAACACAAATATGGGTACACAGCCTCATTCATTATACCAGGCCCAAAGGCTGGGCCAACCAGGTTCCAAATGACATTATTATAAACTATAACATTGGATTGGAAAAGGAAATGATTTACCTGCCTGGTAAATTATTATTCTCCACCAATATCGAAACTTTCAATGGCACTTTGTATAATGCCATGGGGGCAGGTTTTATGATGAAAGTGGGCAGGATCAATAATTGTTTTGTAAAAGATAACGCAAAAAATACCATGTTGAACCATAAAACACAATTTTATGTATTTATGAAACCTTCCGTAAGAGTGATACTAAGCAATGCCCTTTTACAAGGTGGGATTATTACGAAAACTCATAAAGATTATAAAGGATATATTTTAAACAAAGATCAGATAGAGAGGCTAAATGTATTTGCAGAAGCAGGAGCTGCCTATGAACATCCAAAATTTGATTTGGCCATTACACAAAAAATGCGAACATCAGACTTTAAAGAAGGTAATGCAATAGAAGTAGGGAGCATCTCAATAAACTTTAAACTTTAATTTTTTAAAATCATTCCATGAAAAAATTATTCATTCACAACTTCGTCATTCTCGCCGGAATTCTTTCTTTTTTTATTTTTTCTTCCTTTAAAGAACATTATAAGTATCCAACCTTTTCATTAACAGTTGAAGTAAGTAATCTTAGAAATAATGAAGGTTCTGTGGTATTTGCGTTGTACAACCGTGAAGATGCATTTCCCGATGAACATTATAAAAAGTACTATAAAAAGATTGTTGGAAAAATAGATAATAAAAAATCCTCAGTAACCTTTGAAGACTTGCCGGCAGGAAAATACGCAGTAAGTATTTTGCATGATGAAGATAATAACGGCAAAATTAAAAAAGGATTTATTTTACCAAAAGAAGGTATTGGGTTTTCCAATTATCAATCAATAGGTCTTGGAAACAAACCAACATTCAGCAAAGCATCTTTTGAAATAAACAGTAATCTGGAAATAAAATTGAAGATGATTTATATGTAAATTTATGTTTAAATATTTTTTATCGTTCGAAAGAAAATCATTCGAAAAGATTCAGAACATCTTAATCAATACTCCGGTAACTTTTAGATATGGAAAAGTGTAAAACTAAATGAGGATAAAAAGTACAAAGGCATTAAACCTTTGTATGCTGAAAATTAAGTCTAATGCCATAGAAGTTGCTGAAACAACTTTGAGTAAGGTTACAGGAGTAACCAAACCAATTACAAAATCTATTATCCACACTGTTGAGTTATGGTTGGGGATGAACTGCCGGTATATATTTAGTAATATGGATCGCTGGGGCAGTATGACAGAAAAGAGTTACCGCAATGGTTTCAAAAAGTTCTTTGACTGGCTCGGTTTTAATTTTGAGTTGGTGAAGCAACATGGCGGCAAAGAAATAATAGCCGTGTTCGATCCTTCCTATATTAAGAAAAGCTGGAAGCAAACTTACGGACTGGGTATGTTTTGGAGCGGCGTAAGACAGCGGGCATTATAAGGTATAGAGATAGGCTGTCTTGCTTTTGTTGATGTAACTGCCGGTACAGCCCTTCATGGAGAAGCAGTACAGACACCATCGCCCAAAACATTAAAACAAAAAGGTAAACATTGGTGAATCATTATGTGGAAGTTATAGAAAAGCATATCAACGATATACTTTCGGTAACCTGCTACCTGGCAGTGGATGGCTATTTTATGAAAAAGAATTTATAACTCCGTTACTTGAACAAGGGCTGCATATTATTACCAAAGCCCGTAGCGATTCTAACCTGATGTATGTATTTAAAAGTGCCCAAAAATCTGGCAGAGGAAGGAAGAAATTGTATGATGGTAAGATAGATACCACCAGCATAGACAAGCGCAGACTGGCTTGCCGCTATAGCGATGAACAAATGAAAGTGTATGCTGGTGTTGTTTATTGTAAGGTGTTAAAACAAATGGTACTTGCTGCATTCATCTACTACTGTGACAATAAAAAGCCGGAAATTATTATCAGCACTGATACAACAATGGATACAATGACGATGTGTAAGTATTATGGGCTGCGGTTCCAAGTGGAGTTTTTGATAAGAGACGCCAAACAACATACAGGTCTTGAAGATTGTATGGCAAGAGACGAACAAAAGCTTCATACACATTTTAATATAGCCATGACTGTGGTATCGGTTGCCAAAGCAGCATATCATCTATCAGTGCATCAGACTCAAAGAGGAAGTTTTTCGATGGCTGATATAAAAATGATACACATGAACCAGTTAATCACTAAAAGAATTTTCTGTAACTTAGCTTTAGACCTGAATTGCAGAAAAATAAAACGCATTTATCATCAATGCCTGAACTTCGGAAGGCTAAGAGCGTAGAAAAATTACCGGAGTATTGTTAATGTAAAATGACAATAACTCAAATAATCTAAACCAATTTATACTTTTCACTTACTTAGCAAATATTTACAAAGCAAAAATACCTGGAATGCTTTTCGTACAAATGAAAAAAAATAAATGCATTGTTAAATACCAAAATACAACACTAAATTATATTATCTCCAATAGCGAAGCAATTTGTGTAAGCACCTGTGATATATACAAATTTTACAACCAACTGTGTAACTGTAAAAGATTGTTTCTGTTTACTTTTATGGCATCATCATTGCATTTGCATTTCTATCAGTCGTAATTAAGAAATATCAGGGGAGTACCTTAAAAAAGTATTCAATATTTTGGTATGATTCCAATTAAAATCAAAAACATGAACAAGAAATTTATTGTTATTTTCTTTTTGTTAAGTGCCTTAGCATTTAATCAATTATCGGCTCAGTTTAGCCTTAATGTTAACATTGGCACCCAACCTGTTTGGGGGCCAACCGGTTATTATTTTGCTGAAAATTATTATTTGCCCGAAATTAGTGCATAGTATAATGTAGCCGACCAGCAATATACTTACCGGGAAAATAACAGATGGGTTACTACATGCAGCTTACCCTATCGTTACCTAAATTATGGTTTATACAACGGATATAGAGTGGTTATTAATCAACCAAGACCCTATTTACAGGATAATGAATACAGCGGCAGATGTGCACAATACCGTGATGTTCACAATCAACCCATCATCCGTGATAGCAGAGATAATAAATATTTTGAAAACAATGACCATCATATGCACAACCAATGGAAAGGAAACAATCATGATAACAGGAATAATGTGCACGATAATAAAGGTAACGGACATGATGAAGGCGGGCATAACAACTAAAAATATCAAAAATTTATTAAAGCTGTTATACTGAATAGCGTTTGCCTTGCGGCATTACTCTTTGTGAGTGGTGCCCCGTATTTTTGATGATATTATCTCATTGCACAGAAGGGGAAAACAGCATAATTATGTTCAGTACAATATTGAAAAGAAGAATCTTACTGCTATTCTTTTAAAATTTGCTAACTTTCATTAACTATACCGGTAATTTATTTCCATTTAATAATTGATTAGCCATGAAATATTTGAATGCAGGAAACAGTCGTTTACCAATTGTTTTTATCTTTACTATTTTATTCTTCAAACAAATAATTGCACAGGATGACCATCCCATCATACCAATATGGAAAAATGGTGCTCCCGGTTTTGAACAATTAAAAAATATACCGGAAGAAGCCAAAGACTGGTGGGTAAAAAACATCAACAACCCAACATTAACTGTATTCTTTCCTCCAAAAAATATGGCCAATGGTACAGCAGTTATCATTTGTCCTGGTGGTGGCCATTCTGCATTAGTATACAATGCAGAAGGAAAGGATGCAGCTGCATATTTAAATAGATTGGGTGTAACTGCTTTTGTATTAAAATACCGTTTGTTCAGAGAGCCTGGTTCACCATATACTATAGAGCATACGAAACAAGATATTTTCAGAGCAATCCGATTCATTAAAAGTGAAGCCAAATTATTACAAATTGATACAGCCAAACTGGGCGTAATGGGATTTTCAGCAGGTGGCGAATTAGCCGCATGGTTATCTTATCATTTTAATGAAGCACATACTGTTCAGCACGACCATATTGATTCTTTTTATGCCAGACCAGCATTTCAAATTTTAATTTATCCCGGACCACTTGCAGTACCTAATAATGTACCTAATAATGCGCCTCCTACTTTTTTGTTGGCATCGAATGGGGATACCTGTTGTTCTGAATCAATTGTTCAACTCATGATGTTACACAGGAAGGCAAAAGTACCTGTTGAAATGCATTTGTTTCAATTTGGCAGCCACGCATTTAATATGGGAAAAACATCGAAATATATTACACTTAAAAACTGGCCAGATAGACTTGCTGATTGGATGAATGATAATGGATGGCTCCATCTGTAAGTATATTTTTTTCATAAAAAACAAATGAATGTATCGAAATAACTATCTGTGAAATGTTTTTTACACTTTTAATGAAATCGATATTTTTTTATCCAACACCAAAACAATATTAGCTATTCGGTAATTCAAAAATAAAATTACTTAACTTTAAAAAACAGGTTTGTTAATTGAGGAATTTATGTTCAACAGTATTGCAACATTATAATAACAAACCTTATTCGAATCAATATTTTAGGAAGGTTCAACTCAATCCATATGAAAAAATGTATCACCATCTTTGTACTATTCATTCTGCTGCAAAACAGTAAGGCACAAACAAATCATTTAGGTATATTTGAAGGAAATACTGATGTAGGCAATACTTTGCCTGGAAATGCAATTTATAAAACTGATCAACAGGAATATATTATTACTGGTTCCGGGAATAACATTTGGTTTAACCATGATGGTTTCCATTTTTTGTGGGAAAAAATATCGGGTGATTTTATTGCACGAGCCAATGTAGTTTTTTTTGGGAAAAGTGTGGAAGCGCATAGAAAAGCAGGATGGATGGTGCGTAACACATTAGATAGTACTTCGGCCATGGTGGCTGGGGCATTGCATGGAGATGGGCTTACTTCCTTGCAATTTAGAAAAAACAATAATGAGAATATAGAGGAGAAAAGATCTGCTAATTATAATGTAGCTGTCATTCAACTGGAACGAAAAGGAAATTTTTTCATTATGTCTGTAGCAAAACAAGGCAACATATTTAGTCGTGACACTATTCATCTAAACTTAGCAAAAGAAGTGTATGTTGGCTTATTTGTTTGTGCACATAATCCTGCTAATCTTGAACAAGCCTTGTTTTACAATGTAAGAATCATTAAGCCGGCATCTGCTTCACTTGTTCCATATAAAGAATACTTAGGCAGTAATTTAGAAACGATGGAAGTAAGTACCGGAAAACGAAAAATAATGTATCATTCAACCAAATCAATACAGGCACCAAATTGGATGAAAGACGGAAAATCATTGATTTACAACGAGGATGGGCTGTTGTATCATTTCAATTTAATGACGCAACTGCCTGCAGTTTTAAATACAGGAAGTATTATTCACAATAACAATGATCATGTACTTTCGTTTGATGGAAAAAAGATTGGTATCAGCAGCCATAATGAACAAGGTGTTTCGCTCATATATACATTACCTTCAACAGGCGGCGAACCTGAATTAATCACACCAACAGGGCCTTCATATTTGCATGGCTGGTCGCCGGATGGCAAATGGTTAACATTTACCGGTCAACGTAATCATGAATTTGATATATATAAAATTCCCGCCAAAGGCGGAAAAGAAATAAAACTCACCAATACACAGGGTTTAGACGATGGGCCGGAATATGCACCCAGTGGAAAGTACATTTACTTTAATTCAGTTAGAACAGGCCGAATGCAAATTTGGCGTATGAAACCGGATGGCACTGAACAGATACAATTAACCAATGATATTTATAACAATTGGTTTCCGCATGTTTCACCGGATGGAAAATGGATTGTTTTTATTTCGTTTGAACCGGATGTAAATCCATCAGATCACCCATTTTATAAACAGGTATATTTAAGATTAATGCCGGTTAATGGCGGCCAACCCAAAGTAATTGCCTATGTGTATGGAGGTCAGGGAACCATCAATACGCCTTCCTGGTCGCCAGATGGGAAATACATTGCCTTCATTAGCAATAGTAATTAAAAATCATTGTTTTGTCCTACTAAAATTGTAAAATAATAATTCAAACCCTTTACAGCACCATATTTCAGCCGATTTCAAAAGATGGGGGACTCCCTCCAATTTTGAAACAATCATTTTTTAGCCTGTAATCCTTTACAGCAAAGGATTACAGCGATTTTTTAGTTAAGTTTTGTCGGACAATAATGATTTTCTTCTAAAATTTTTCGCTGCTCTTCTGAAATATCGTCCAAAATTTTTACCATTCCTAATTCAACTATCACATATTTTAAACCCAGCTTTTTCAGCTCTTCTTTCACCATCATTATACAACGAAAGCTTACCATATATTTTATGCATAGTTTCAAAACAGATAAGCATTGAATTACAATAAATAGCTAAAATAATTGTAATCCATCCTAATTCAATTTAAACACATTAAATTAAATTTTACCATTTACAATTTGGTTATTAAAAATTGATGTAAGCTGCTTCCCGCTCTAATTTCTTCATTGGCATTTTGTAAAAGTGTATCGCCGGGCAAAATGTTACCAAATATTTCAATTTTACTATTGTTTTCATTTCCCAATTGTACAGGAACCCAATTTACCTTGTTTTGATGTACACATAAAACAAAGGTACCGGTGGTGGCATACAAAACAGCAGTTTTAGGAACAACCAGATTAGAATCTTTCGTGTTCAAAGGAATATTAACATCCGCAATCATACCTGGTAATAATTTTTTATCGGTATTGTATACATCCATTTCAATACGCTGTGAACGAAGCTTGGTATCTAATGCACCGGCCAACCGATTAATAGTTGCATGAAAAATTATATCAGGATAGGCTTTTACCGTAAAATTAATTTTGCTTCCCTGAGAAAGATATCGGGAAAATTGTTCGGGTATTAAAACTACTAACCTGAGTTTGTTTCTATCCTGCAATACAAACATAGGTAAATCAGAGCCTTTACCAGATGGGCCAACATACGATCCGGGATTGACGTTTCGTAAAGTAATCATACCTGCAAATGGCGCCTGAATGGTTAAATATTTTTTGGTATCTAATATTTCCCGATAAGATGCTTTTGCCGCCTGCCATTGTGCATAATCAGATTTTTGCTTGGCTAAAGCAATATCTAAATCGTTCGGAGAAATGGTACCGGGAGTTCTACTGGTCTTTAATAATCTGTTATAAGCTGCATCACTGGCAATATAGATGGCCTCTAAAGATTTTAATTTAGATTCTGCAGCCAATAATTGTGCATTAATTTCCGGCGCTTCTGTGGTTGCCAGTAATTGACCATCCTTTACCTGACTGCCTACATCAACCAACACATCTTTTACAAAGCTGTTAATTTTGGCATAGATGTTCACCACCTGAAAAGCAATTAATTCTCCTGGTAATTTTAATGAACCATCCAGCTTTTCTTTGTACACAACAAAGGCTGGTGTTGCAGTAAGGGCCACACTACTATCTTCTTTATTGCCGGCATCTTTAGCAGAATGCCCACCATGGCAACTTTGTACAATAATAAGTGTGGGCAGAAGCAATAGGTACATCCATTTTTTACAAATCATTTTCATGTGTATTTTGATCTAATTCAGGAATATAATGTTTACTCATTTTATCATGTGGATCTAACGAAACAGATTCAGTAGTTGTTTTATTTTGAACCCATGCAAATACCAAAGGCAATATCAATAATACCACAATAGTTGATGCAATTAGCCCTCCAATTACCGCACGACCCAATGGAGCGGCCTGTGCACCACCTTCACCTAAGC
>NZ_LUHG01000064.1 GCF_001623405.1 Hydrotalea flava | reverse complement strand
TTGCTGCTATTTGGTGGCATTTTGTTGTCCGGAAAAGGGCATTGGCATCATTTGCAGGAACATTTACCCGGTGTACCAACGGGATGGGCTTTGGGGGAGCTTACAGGGTGGCCTGGCAGGCGCCTTCTGGGCTTATGATGGTTGGAACAATATCACTTTTGTGGCCGGCGAAATTCAACAACCCCAACGCAATATTCCCAAAAGTCTGTTATTGGGTCTGTTTTTTTGTATGGTGGTATATGCATTGGTAAACCTGGCCTATCTCTATGTTTTGCCCATCCATCGCTTGGCATTGTCTGCTTTTGTGGCTTCAGATGCTGCTACGGTGGTATGGGGCACATTGGGGGGTAGTATAATTGCGCTGATGGTCATCTTCTCTATCATCAGCACCACCAATGCCAATGTATTGGCAACGGCAAGGGTTACCTATGCTATGGGTACCGAAAACCGATGGTTTGCCTGGGCGGGCAAAATGCAGCCAAAGTACCATACCCCCGGCAATGCATTGATTACCAATGCCGTATGGACAGTGATGCTGATATTGAGTGGCTCTTTCGATATGCTGACAGATATGCTCATTTTTGTGAGTTGGTTTTTTTATGGCATGAGTGCACTGGGGGTATTTATTCTGCGCAGTAAAATGAAAAACACCGCCCGACCCTACCGGGTATTTGGATATCCTTTTGTACCCCTCTTGTTTGTTGCATTTGTAACTTTTTTTCTGGGTTCCACTTTGTATACTGATATTATGCAATACCGTGCCGGCACCATGCCCATCATCAACTCCCTGTTAGGTATTCTGATAACAGCAGTAGGTATTCCTGTTTATTATTTTTCAAAAAAGAAAGGGCATCAGGTGTAGTGGGTTAAGCAACGGGGTGAAGCTGTAGGGCGTAACAGTAACCTCAGTGTACTGCCGGTATTAAATGGTCTCCATAGTATCTCCCCATCGCAGTGCTCGGGTGCTGTTCAGAGAAGCAGTCCCACTGAGTTGTTCCAATATTGAAATTTTGTGTGGAACAATTCGGCTCACCCACCGGGCGGAACAATGAAGCTGCAGCAACCATCTGCTAAACCTGTTAAAAACTTCTACACCCATCTGCGGGGAATGCTACCGAGGGTTGTGTTGCAATCCCAACAAAATATGCCAACACCCAATAC
>NZ_LUHG01000095.1 GCF_001623405.1 Hydrotalea flava | reverse complement strand
TAGATGGTGAGCCCTATACCCATGCTAATGGTACCAAATGGGAGTGGTGGCGTGCCAGAATGGTAGGTGGCCGCACCAACCACTGGGGAAGAATTTCGCTACGTTTTGGCCCTAAAGATTTTAAAAGAAAAAGTATTGACGGCCTGGGCGATGACTGGCCAATTGGCTATGAGGATGTGAAACCTTACTATGATAAAATTGACCGCTTAATTGGCGTATTTGGTTCGAATGAAGGATTGCCCAATGATCCCGATGGTATTTTTTTACCGCCCCCAAAACCGAGGCTGCATGAATTGATGCTGAAAAAAACTGCTGCAGGGATAAATATTCCGGTAATTCCCTCTCGTTTATCTATTTTAACCAAACCCATTAATAAAGACCGTGGTGCCTGTTTCTTCTGCGCTCAATGCAACAGAAGCTGCAAAGTATATGGCGATTTTTCTTCTTCTTCTGTATTGGTAAAACCTGCAATGGCTACCGGTAATGTTGATTTAATTACCAATGCTATGGCAAGAGAAGTACTGACCGGTAGCGACGGACTGGCTACAGGCGTTTCCTATGTTAATAAAACGGATATGCTGGAATATCAGGTAATGGGCAGGGTGGTTATTTTAGGGGCCAGTGCCTGTGAAAGTGCTCGCTTATTGCTCAATTCTAAATCGAGCCGGCATCCCAATGGGCTGGCCAATAGCAGCAATGTGGTAGGAAAATATTTACACGATTCTACAGGCGCAGGTATGGGTGGGGTATTGCCACAATTATTTGACAGAAAACGATACAATGAAGATGGTGTTGGCGGCATGCATGTGTATACGCCCTGGTGGTTAGATAATAAAAAATTAGATTTCCCCCGTGGCTATCACATTGAATATTGGGGAGGCATGCAACAACCTGCCTATGGCATTGGCATGGGCATACAATCTTTAAACGGAAAATTTGCAGTACATGGCAAAACCAAAGAAGCCGGCGGTTATGGTGCTTCATTAAAAGAAGATATCCGCTTTTTTTATGGCGCCAGTTTTGGAATGGCCGGCAGGGGCGAAGCCATAGCAAGAGCCGACAGTTATTGTGAAATTGACCCGAGTGTGGTAGATAAATTCGGTATTCCTGTACTGCGTTTCAATACTACTTATACCGATTATGAAATTAAACAAGCCAAACACATGCACGAAACCTTTCAGGAAATTATGCACCAAATGGGTGCCGTTATAACCTGGGGTGCAGATAATGGTCCGCACAATAACTGGGGTCTTGCAAATCCAGGTAATATTATACATGAAGCCGGAACCGTTAGAATGGGCAATGATCCTAAAACATCTGCGCTGAATAAATGGAGTCAGGCACACGATTGTAAAAACGTATTTTGTGTAGATGGCGGACAATTTGTATCGCAGGCAGATAAAAATATTACCTGGACTATTCTTGCTTTATCTATGCGTGCCAGTGAATATATTATTGACCAAATGAAGAAACAAAATATTTAATGTGTTATTAGCATAGTTATATCAGAAAAAAATGAGCGAATAATAATTTGCTGTTTATTTAATTACAAGTACACAATAGCATTACCCCTCACCACAAATAAAATAGTATGGACAGAAGAAAATCGATTAAAGCTTTACTCATTACCGGTGCCTCTGCTGGGGTGTTGGTAGAAGCCTGTAAAAATGCAGATAAAAAAGTTACCGATGCTTCTACATTAAGTGCCAACCCTTTCCTTGGTCCCGACAGAATGGAGGAAGAAAAAAAACACTATGAAAAAGTAGCAGCTGAAAAGTTTTTTGATGCGCATGAAATGGCCACTATCTCCGTTCTTTCAGATATTATTATTCCGAAAGATGCAGTAAGTGGCAGCGCAACTGAAGCAAAAGTGCCCGAATTTATTGCGTTTATTGTAAATGATATGCCTGAACACCAATTGCCCATGCGGGGTGGTTTGCGTTGGTTAGATATGCAATGCCTCAATAAATATGGCCATGCTTTTAAAGATTGCACGGCACAACAACAATTAGAAATGGTAGATGCTATTGCTTATCCTAATAAAGCAAAACCCGAAATGTCGCAAGGGGTTGCTTTTTTTAATAAAATGCGTGATTTGGTGGCAACCGGTTTTTATACCTCAGAAATGGGTGTGAAAGATATTGGCTATATGGGTAATGTGCCCAACCAATGGAATGGTGTACCCGATGATGTGTTAAAACAATATGGGCTGGCTTATTCAGAAAAAGAAATGAAAGAATGTGCCCATTACGATAAAGCGTAATTACTATTTTTAAATACACAAATGCCGCTCCATTTATATTTCAGAGCGGCATTTTTATGTTGTATTCTATCAGCCTTTATCTTACTTCACTTCCATTTTCAGTTACATCTTCGGGATGTATAAAATGTAATTTGCCTTTATTGTCTTCAGCCATTAATATCATGCCATTACTTTCAATACCCCTCATTTTTCTCGATGCTAAATTGGCCACAACGGTTACCTGTTTACCAACAATGGCTTCCGGTGTAAAATGTTCTGCAATGCCCGATACAATGGTGCGTGTTTCAAAGCCCATATCTATCGTTAATTGCAATAATTTATCGGCCTTGGCCACTTTTTCGGCTGCAACAATTGTCCCTACTCTAAAATCTAATTTTGCAAAATCATCATATACAATTTCTGGTTTTAGGGGCTTGTATTCAGGTGCTGTAGTTTCCATAGCGGCTGTGTAGTTTAAAGGTTTACTTTGTGTTTGTAGTTTTTGTACTTGTGCGGCAATTTCTTCATCTTCTATTTTTCTGAACAACAATTGCGGTGCTCTTAATGAATAGCCAACTCGCAATAAATTTAAACTACCGGCATTTTGCCATTCTAACATTTTCTCTACTACTTTCAACATGTGCAACATTTTGCCGGCAGTATGCGGCAGAAAAGGGTTGATTAAAATAGCCAGATTGGCGGTTAGTTGTAAGCTTAAGTGTAAACAATTGTCAATCAGTTGCTGACTAATAGGATCTTCTGCAACATTTCCTGCTTTCTTCCAGGGTTCTTTTTTCTGTAAATACTGATTACCTTTTCTTGACAGGTCAATCACTTCAAATAAAGCATCTCTGAATTTATATTGTTCTAAATTTTCTTCCACTTTTGTTTTTGCCTTTTGAATATCGGCAATTAAAGCGTGGTCTGTTTCATCTAAATGTACATTGTGTAACTGTGGCACCTTTCCGTTGCATAATTTATGCATCAGCACAAAAGTTCTGTTCACAAAATTTCCAAATATAGCCACCAGTTCGCTGTTGTTCCTGTCTTGAAAATCTTTCCAGGTAAAATCATTGTCTTTTGTTTCGGGGGCATTGGCACATAACACATACCGCAGCACATCCTGTTGTTCAGGAAAGTCTTTTACATATTCATGTACCCAAACAGCCCAGTTGCGTGAGGTAGATACTTTTTCGCCTTCAATATTTAAAAATTCATTGGCCGGCACATTATCCGGTAACACAAAATTACCGTGTGCTTTCAACATGGCCGGAAATATAATACAATGAAATACAATATTATCCTTGCCAATAAAGTGTACCAATTTAGTATCTTTTTTACACCAGTAATCTTCCCATTGCGGGGTAAGTTCTTTGGTGGCAGAAATATATCCGATAGGGGCATCAAACCAAACATACAATACTTTTCCTGCCGCATCGGGTAATGGTACTTTTATGCCCCAGTTGCTGTCTCTCGTCATGGCACGTGGCTGCAAACCATTGTCTAACCAGCTTTTGCATTGCCCATATACATTGTTCTTCCATTCTTTGTGCCCTTCAATAATCCATTCTTTTAACCAGGGCTCATAGTTTTGTAACGGAAAATACCAGTGTTTGGTTTTCTTTTTAACAGGTATGGCATCGCTTAAAGTACTGCGTGGATGAATCAGTTGCTCCGGACTTAATGATGTACCACATTTCTCACACTGGTCGCCATACGCAGCCGGATTGCCGCACACCGGGCAGGTGCCGGTAATATACCGGTCAGCCAGAAATGTTTGGGTGGTTTCATCAAAATATTGTTCGGTTTCTTTTTCTTCAAATAAACCTTCATTATACAATTTTTTAAAAAAAGTGGCAGCAGTTTCATGATGCACCGGATTAGAGGTACGGGAAAAAATATCAAATGCAATGCCCATTTGTGCAAAGCTTTCTTTGATCAAAGCATGGTATTTATCTACCACTTCCTTCGGTGTAATGCCTTCCTTCATGGCGCGGATGGTAATGGGTACGCCATGCTCATCGCTTCCACACACAAACTGCACATCTCTTTTTTGTGCCTTTTGGTACCGCACATAAATATCTGCAGGCAAATAACAGCCCGCTAAATGACCAATATGTACAGGCCCATTTGCATAAGGAAGGGCGGCGGTTACCAATAATCTTTGATAGTTTTTTGTAGTCATCTGTATCACTTTAATCAACTGCCGTTGCGTCGCACACTTGTACTGTAACGCTTTATGCGGCAATTGAGCCCGCAAAAATAAGCATTACCCGCAAGTATGCGGCATTTATCCATGAATGGTTCTTTTTTTAATATATGATGCTGCTCATGCTTTTGTTTTAACTTGCTTTTTTAATTCTTTCATCATTTTTAATTGCAACCATGCAACTTTATAAAATTTCCATTGTTCTGTTTGTAACAGGAATGGTATGCGCAGTATCCGGCAAGGCACAGCAAATACAAGTTAATCAGTTGGGCTATGGTACTCATGCCCCCAAAATTGCCGCTATATGCAATATGGTACAAGGCAGCCGCTTTTATCTTATTGCATTGCCAACAGGTGATACGGTTTATACCGGGCAATTGTTACCTGCCAGGTTAGATCAGTATGCCAACCAAATGCCGGTGCAATTGGCCGATTTTAGTGCCTTTCAGCAACCGGGTAGTTATCGGCTATCAGTACCCGGGGTAAATAACCAACCTGTTATCAGCATTAACACTCACCCTTTTTATAAGGTGGGTAAGGCGCTCATCAAAGGCTTTTATTATCAGCGTGCCTCCATGCCTTTATTGCAGCAATATGCAGGCATCTGGCAAAGGGCCGAAGGGCATCCCGATACTTTGGTAATGATTCATCCATCCGCTGCAACACCACAACGCCCGGCAGGTAGCACTGTTTCAGTGCCTGGCGGCTGGTACGATGCAGGCGATTACAACAAATACATCGTAAATTCTGGCATAACGGCAGCCACTTTGCTGAGCGCTTATTCCGATTTTGCACCTTATTTCGATAGCCTTGCACTCAATATTCCGGAAAGTAACAATAGGTTACCCGATCTTATTGATGAAGTTTTGTACAACCTGCGTTGGATGCGCACCATGCAGGATACCGATGGCGGTGTATACCACAAATGCACCAATGCTGTTTTTGATGGTATGGTAATGCCCAATGCAGCAACGCAACCCCGTTATGTAGTACAAAAATCTACTGCTGCTACCTTAGATTTTGCTGCAGTAATGGCTCAGGCAGCCAGATTATTTGCCAAATGGAATCAGGAATTACCGGGCTTGTCAGATTCCTGCAAACAGGCCGCTGTACATGCCTGGCAATGGGCAGAACTGCATCCCAATATCGATTACCGGCAAGGGCAAATGAATACAAAATTTAAACCCGCTATTACAACGGGCGCTTATGGCGATACCCAACTGTTAGATGAATGGTTTTGGGCAGCAGCCGAACTGGCAGTTACCACTAAAGAGGCCGTGTATGCCAATTGGCTGTTGCAATATAAAGTGCCCCCCGTTACCATTCCTTCCTGGAGCCAGGTAACAGCGCTGGGTATGTATAGTTTGTTGGAACACCGCAAAGCATTGCCTCAAAAATTGTTGCCGTTAACCGATTCGCTTTATGCTGTATTCATAAAAAAGGCAGATGATTTGTTGCAACATGCCAATGGGGCCATGCATACGGTAATGGGACAATCGGCCAACGATTTTATCTGGGGCAGCAATGCTGTTGCAGCCAATCAGGGTATTTGGTTATTGCA
>NZ_LUHG01000023.1 GCF_001623405.1 Hydrotalea flava | reverse complement strand
TTCTTATAAACACTTCTGAAAGATAAAAAATTACGCTGGGACACCCAAGACACCAAAAATAAAATAAACAAATAATTGATAATCAATAACTTAGAAAAATATCTATTTAATGGCGAGGAAAACAGGAAAGAAGCGATCATGGAAAAACCAACGGCCAGCGACAATGGCAGGAACATATCTTTGGGTATGCCGGTCATAATGAAAGAAGGGATCAATACCGAAAGAATACAAAGCAGGATCAACAATTTGGGAATAGATATTTCAAGCAACGCATCCAGTATAGATCGTGATTTTGTTTTGCCTTTTTCAAAATGCTGGTGAATATTTTCAATAGTTACCGTTGCTTCATCTACTAATATTCCTATCGCTAATGCAAGTCCGCTCAGCGTCATCATGTTGATGGTTTGCCCGAAGGTGTAGAGTAATAGGACCGCTGATAAAATGGATATGGGAATGGTGAGTACAACAATCAATGCACCCCGTTTGTCACCCAAAAAAAGTAGTACCATCAACCCAGCTAGTATAGCGCCCAATATGCCTTCATGCACTAGGTTACTGATAGAGTGTTCTATGTAAACTGACTGGTCAAAAACATAATCAATCTTCACATTATCGGGAAGGCTTTCCTTCAATTGCGGCAGTGCAGCTTTTAAATTCTCTACCACTTTCAACGTGGAGGCATCCGCTTTTTTGATGACCGGCAAATACACGGAACGCTTTCCGTTCACCACTGCATAACCGGTTGTAACGTCGGCTGCATCTTCCACCGTGGCAATGTCTTTTATAAATACCGTTGAATTATCGTTGACCCTGATGGGCAGGTTTAAAAACTCTTCCGGACCTTTTGCCAATGAGTTAACAGGGCTCATGTAATTTTTATCACCCATCCTGATATTTCCTGCAGGTGAGGGTAGGTTGTTTTTTGCCACGGCTGCCATAACTTCTTCCTCCGACAAACCCAAAGACTGCATCAGGTCGGGGTTGACCTTTATTACAATGGAACGAATGTTACCGCCAAAAGGCGCAGGCGCAGTGATACCGGGAATGGTAACAAACATTGGACGAATACGGGTCAATACCAAGTTTTGTATTTCACCAATGGAACGCTTATCACTTTCAAAAACCAATTGGCCAATTGGTAAGGAACTACCATCAAACCGCACTACCTGTGGCGGCACGGAGCCGGGTGGTAAAAAGCCCATTGCCCTTGAAACCTGCGTGGATACTTCTGCGGCGGATTGAGCCATGTCAGTGCCTGCATAGAAGCTTAATTTCATCAGGGTAAAACCCTGAATGCTTTTGAATTCAATATCCTTCACACCGCTGACAAAGACCAGCACTTTTTGAAATTCATTCGCCATAAATCCATCCATGTAAGAAGGTGTTAATCCACCATAAGGCATGGCAATGTAAATGGCAGGTGATTCAATTTTGGGGAAGATGTCAACATTGATTTTTTTGAGAACAAGAAAGAAGAAATAGCCAATAGCTAACACCACAACGATGATAGCAATAGGCTTACGAAGGGCTAATCGAATAATGTTCATAATCGTTGGGTTATGGCTTAATAGCGTTAAGGAGTAAAGATGGCTTGCCTATGGCTTCGCTCAAATCAATCAGCTCGTTCCAATAGGATGCAATTGCGTTTACATAATTGCTTTCTGCATCCTGCAACGATTTTTGCAATTGCAGCAGCTCAATTAAATTAATCAATCCGCTTTCATACCGGACCGTATAGAGATCATACGCTTCCTGTGAAGACTTAAAAGCGATCTGCGCATCCTTTAGTTTCTGGCATTGCTGTTTCCAACTGGCAAGTGCAGAAGCATACAAAGTATTGAGCTGAAGTTGTGACGCAGCGTAGTTAGCTTTTGCAGATGCGATTTCATGACCCGCTATCTTTTGCTTTGTTTTGTTTTGATAAAGCGATGAGAGGTTCCAGGTTACACCCACCCCTATTAAATAGCTGCCTACATTGTTGTTCCAGGGAGCAGAAAGATTTTTATTTACATTCCCTGCTGCATCAATACCGGAGCCACGGATACCTGTACCAGCTAACAGACCAATGGAAGGATATACTTCTTTTTTGACCGCTTCCAGTTGAGCGTTGGAATAATCAACAGCTGCATTTAAATAATTCAGGTATGGGTGATTTTGTAAACTATTCTGAGTAAAATTTTCATCCGAATTAAAGCGGTGATAAAGCGAAGTGTCAATGGAAATGTTATCTGCATCTTCTCCTGTCAGTGAAGCCAATTGCAACAGGGATGTTTCCAGCGATGCCTCCTGGTCATTGATCCTGTTTTTTGCCTGAAGAAAAGCAGACTTAATTAACAAGGTATCTGCACTGGGGCGCAGTCCTGCATCTGACTGCATTTTCAAGAGATCCAGCAAATCAGCCAGGCGTTGCGCATCCGACTTCAATATAGTGAGCAATGCAGCACTTTGTAAGGCAGCGAAATAATAACGGGTGGCAGTGGATTGAAGTTTGAATGCTTCCTGCGATTGATCGGCTTTACTTAATTGGATAGCGGCATCTGCAACTTCAATATTTTTTTTAATTCTTCCGAATTGCATAAAATTCCATTGCAGAACTGCTGAAGCATAAAGATTAGCACCACTGCCGGCAGCAGCACCATTCTTATTGCTGCCGCTGCTGTTGTATAAATCTTTATGCTTCAGCAGTTCTGCAATGGAATTTTATGCAATTCGGAAGAATTAAAAAAAATATTGAAGTTG
>NZ_LUHG01000006.1 GCF_001623405.1 Hydrotalea flava | reverse complement strand
ACTGTCCGTGATAAATGGGATTATGGAACAGGCTATCCATATTTTCCATGGAATCCGGGTGGAGGCATAAGTGGAGGTGGCGGCGCCGGACCTTACGAGCCCGATTGGAGTTGGTGGTGGACGGGTGGTGGTAGTACAGGCGGAGGAGGATTCCCTTATGAAATAATACCAGACGCAAATGTTTTGGGAGACTTTGTTGACGACCCAAATATATTTGAGGATGACCCTACTCAAGTTACATTTGACTATAACCAAGACCCTTGGCCAACAATAAATAATGTTCTATCTCCTTCTCAATTTGTTAAATATGATTATCGAAACTGTTTAGCCCTTGCTAAAGATCAGATAGCAAAAGCAGGGTTGAGAGATTTAGGTTATGGTTCTGCATTCAAGGTTTATGATGTTAATGGCGGTCCATATCCAAGTGTAGCAAAAACTGGTATAAACTATATAATAACCAAACTCCAATCTGGTAAACCTGTTATTGTTGGAGTAGATAATAGACCAGGAACTCCGAGTTCGGTTAATGCAGATGGCAAAACTGACCACTTTATTACTATTGTTGGTTCAGGTCAGGATAGTCAGGGAAAGTATTTGACGTTTTATGATAATGCAACAAATTTAACAAGTAAAGGATGCAGTAGTAATAACAAATTGTATTATGACGAAACAAAAGGTGTTATTACTGGCTATTCAGCCGCAAATGGTGCACCGCCAATATACTATGATTATATCGTAACTCAAATAAGAAAGAACCAATAAATTAATTTTCTGAATAGTCCCATGTGAGTTCCAACTCACATTGGACTATTTTCTATAAAATAATTTTTGATTATGAAACTTATAAAATATTTCTTATTACTCTTAATAAGTACAAACACAAACGCACAATTAACAAAAGATACATTATATATAAATAGAAATTCGAATCAAGTTGTTTTTATAGACACACCCCATTCTAAATATCATGATCTTGTCTTTAAATTTTTATTATCGGATTTGAAACAAAATGGAGCTGCTAAAACCAATATTGTTAATACAGAAAATATAAGTTCAAGTTATTTAGGTGATTGGATTACGGTTAAGAAATTCAAAAACAAATACTTTGCTTATTTTCCATCAGAACCTTTTTACAATACATTTTTTCGTTTATCTGATAGTGTACTTTTAATAAATGACTTTAACGAAGGTTTTATTACCTATAGAGTTGCTGATATAGGAGAAAAGATTAAAAAAGTTAAAATAAAACTAATAGGAAATGAAGGTGAGCGATATTCTATTTCAATTCGGCAAAAATCAAAGAAACTTTTTATTGTAAAATCTTCCCTCTTTAAGGTTAAAAAACTATACTTTGTTAAAAGAGATAATTATTTTGATTATCCAATTATAGTAAACTATTGCCCAACAAGTAGATGCCAAGAATTTGATTTCCGATGAAATAGAAATCTGTGTAAAAAACCAAGCAAAAAGCTAAGTTTTTTTAAGGATTTGTTGAAAATTTAAGCTCCCCTTTTTAGTACATTTCAAGAGTAGCATAATTTTTCATGTCAATTGTGTTACTGCCATTTATTGGGTGTAGTGAAGCGAGGGCCAATAGATGGCACTGATTTAACATACCGGCAATTGGGTGGGGCATGGATGAATGCTTTTCATCATTAAACGCACTATTTTGGAAGAGCTTATATTGAAAAAAAATTTGGTTTTCGAATTAAAATTGCGTATATTCATTATATTAAATTATTAAAATAAAAGCCCACAGCCATGTGCGAAAGTTTAGGGAGCTGCATACAGCAAGTGCATGGATAAATGAATAAGGAAAGGGTACCGGAACCAATGCTAATTGGCTTTACCAAACAGGATAAACAAGATAGGTACTTTGCAAAAAGGGCATAGCAACGCAGTGAAAATCAGAAAAAAAATAGGTTTATAATGGAATGGGAAAGAGGGGAAGATTCGTGTATTAGGAAGTTAGCGGTTATACTATTTTACTTTCTAAGTTGAAGCAATTATTTCAGCATTTAAAAAACGCAAAAAAAATTTTTTGAAATTGTTTGAAAAACTTAACTTTAATTTGAAAAGCCATACCCTTTCTCATAAAATTCTAAACTTAAAAACTTTAATTTATGAAAAAGATTATATTACTCGCAATTTTTATTTTCTCATTTATATTAACTAAAGCAAATTCTACATTCATTATTCATTTAAAAATCAATTTTACTTACAACACTTGCAAAAATTATGATCAACAAAAAACTGCAAGTTCCTTAGTAATGTATCCTGTGCAAGTAACATATACAGCTTCATAAAAATGTTGTGATGGAAGTAGTGTTATTGTTTCTGTTTTAATCGTCTCATACGATTCGCAAACAGGCCAAATTCTTAATGCATCTTATTATAATACTGGTTATAAATGTTCGGTTGGTTGTGCCCAAACGCCATTACCCCAAAGCGTTTAATGCCGATGGTGAATTATGGGCAATGGTAAAAAAAAGTGGCGACCGCTATATTTACGATGCTGTAAAAAAAGGTGTAGAATTACCTTTGCCCGATGAAATTGCGATTGGCTTAGATACCACAAAACCCAATTTGTTAGAAAGAAGAAAAGAATGGAATAAACCGGCTACCATCAATTATGCTTTGCCAACCGAAATTTGGCGTGAAGTGGTTGAACGCAGAAACCGATACACAGAAGTAAAAACCAAAATTGACAAAGGTGAAATAACCACCATCAACGATTTTATTACTTACAACCTGAACATTCGCCAGTTTGCACAGGATGTAGTAGAAAACACCAACGACCCCGAATGGCTCAAACACTTTTACAAAGCACTCAACAGCGTAACAATTATTGACCCTACTTGTGGCTCAGGTGCTTTCTTGTTTGCAGCAATGAACATTTTAGAACCGCTTTACGAAGCCTGTATTCAACGGATGGAAATTTTTATTGAAGAAGCAAAAGATGAAAACAACTACAAACATTTATCGCCCGAACTTCAAAAATCATGGAAATCCTTAAATCATAAAGAATCATGGTTCAGACAAGTGTTGGCACAAGTAAAAAGCCCCGAACACCCCAACTTACAATACTTCATTTACAAAAGCATTATCCTACGCAACTTGTATGGAGTAGATATAATGAAAGAAGCCGTAGAGATTGCCAAACTTCGTTTGTTTTTGAAATTAGTAGCTACCGTAGAAGCCGATTACCGAAAACCAAATTTAGGTTTGGAGCCACTGCCTGATATTGATTTTAATATACGTGCCGGAAATACTTTGGTGGGCTTTGCAACGGAAGCAGAATTGCAAAAAGGTTTAACCTATACTTTAGATGGTGCAATTGCAAAACCATTGATAGAAGAAAAATGCGAGATTGTTGCCAATGCTTTTAAACGCTACAAAGAGATACAATTAACCTATGGCGATGATTTTAAGGAGTTCAAAAAAGCAAAAGCAGAGTTAAATAAACGCCTGAAAGAACTCAACCACGAACTAAACCAACTCTTGTACAAACAAGCCACAGCCTACAAATATGAAGATTGGCTCAATTCGCATCAACCTTTTCATTGGTTTGCGGAGTTTTATGAAATCCTTCAAGATAATGGTGGTTTTGATGTGATAATTGGAAATCCGCCTTATGTTGAATTAAAAGTTGCCGAAAAAAGCTATAAGCTATACAACTCTGAATATAATATTGGGGGAAATCTGCATTCGATAGTGGCAGCAAGGGCAATAAATTTTCTCAATGAAAAGGGTTGTTTGGGATTTATTGTTCCTGTCGCTATTTCTAATACCGATAGAATGGAGAGCCTAAGGAAACTGTTTGTCTCACAAGGCCCAATTTGGGTAAGTAACTATTCAATTAGACCAGGCAAGCTTTTTTCTGGAGCAGAACAACGCCTGTCAATTTACATTTACAAAATAAATAAGACTGAAGCAGGCAAAATATGGACATCTAAATACTATAAATGGAATAAAGAAGAGCGAGAATTCTTATTTACAAATCACCATTTGACAGAATTTCAAACAAATGGTAAGCAAATTTGGTATAAAATTCCTAATTCGGTTGCCAAATCGATACTCGATAAGATTAATAGTGCTTCTGAATCTATTGCAAAATACAGTCGTGGCAATAAACAGGTTTTTTATAAAAATACTGGTATTGGTTACTACGTTACAACAACACTTCAACCACCTATTTGCTATATAAATGGCAAGAAAGCATCGAGCTCAAGGGAAACTACAGTCAATTTTGAGACAGAAGATTTGATGCACATTTTTCATTCAATATTGTCAAGCAGTACATTTTTTCTTTTCTATCAAGCAAGAAGTAATTGTCGTGATTTAAATCCATCAGATATTTCAAGCTTTAAATTTCCTTTATCTATTCTGAATGATAAATTATTAGTAAAGCTGTCAAAAAAATTACAGGAAAGTTTAGATAATAATTCGTGGTTTCAAATTAGAAATCAAATACAAACTGGGGAGGTGAAAATACAATCCTTTACTTCTTCTCTTTCAAAACCCATCATAGACGAAATAGACACAGTTCTTGCTCAGCACTATGGATTTACGGATGAGGAGTTGGACTTTATCATCAACTACGACATTAAATACCGAATGGGAAAGGAATTAGAAAGCGAAGACGAATAATGATAACAGCAAGCCTTGGAAATATTGACCTTTTAAAGCTACCGAAAACAGCTTTTTTATGCAGCCGTAAAGTGCCTGCTTCCGTGGTGCTTAAATGCTATGATTGGGCCATAGCGCAAAGAGAAAAAGGCGTGTGTGTAATCAGTGGTTTTCATAGCCAAATAGAAAAAGATGTATTGCATTATCTGCTCAAAGGCAAACAGCCCATCATTTTAGCTTTGGCAAGAGGACTAAAAGAAAAACTAGAACCTGAATTTGAGAAGCCAATTAAACAAGGCAGACTGTTAATCATCACACCATTTGACAAAACCATAAAACGAGTAACCGAACAAACAGCAGCAACAAGAAATAAATTAATGATTGACCTTGCCGGCCAAATTACCATTGGTTACACAAGCCCAGGCGGGCAATTGGAAGAACTATTAAAAGGAATTGAGAAACCAATCAACAAAATCGTCTGAGCTGAAATAGTTAAAACTTAATCTGACAGTTGGGTTAAATTGCAAATGAAATAACAAACAATTTAACCACTTTAAAAACTGTCAGAAATGAATGTAGAATCAAAGTTAATCCAAAGCAAATTAGGATTACTCAAATTAGCAGAAAAATTAGGTAACGTATCAGAGGCTTGCCGTGTTTACGGTTACAGCCGCGATAGCTTTTACCGCATTAAAGAACTCTATGATACAGGCGGTCCGATTGCCTTGAAAGAAATTAGTCGCAAAAAACCAATTCCGCAAAACAGAATTGAGCCGGAAATTGAGAAGGCTGTTGTAGAAATGGCTTTTGAAAATCCTGCTTTGGGTCAGTTGCGTGTATCCAACG
>NZ_LUHG01000108.1 GCF_001623405.1 Hydrotalea flava | reverse complement strand
CCTGTTTTCCTCACTGGGACACCCTAAAAGTTGAATATTTTAGCCAGGATTCGATGTTCTTCTGTTAGTATTAGTTTTTTTCTGATGATTTGTTTAGATGTAGGTAACATAATTTCAATTTCAAAAAGATTAGCAGCCATTTCAATAATTTGAGTTGCAGATAAGCCTACCTTTTTTTCTGTTAGCCATCGCTCTAATTCCTTATACACTTTATAAGCAACAAAATTCAGGCAGATATGTGCCTCAATTCTTTTTTGCAATCGATGATAAATGGGGCGAACTTTTAAATCTGTTTTTGTAACCCTAAATGCCTTTTCTATTTGCCATAACTGATTGTAATTTTCGATTATTTTTTTAGTGGTTAATCTACTATTGGTTAAGTAGCCTTTTAACCCATCCCATTTTGCATCTTCTTCATATTTTAGATAATCTATGCTTACTTTAATTTCGTTTTCTATTCTCAGATACTTGTTGTAGCCTTTATTATTGATATTGGTTTTGTTTAGTTTACCTTTTTTAATATGTTTCTCTAAACGCTTTAGCCCTCTTTCTCTATTGTAGGCATCTTTTTGGGCTCTTTTTTCTGAATAACTGATAATAAGCTTTAAATCATCTTTATCAATCAAAGCAGTTTCCTGGGCATGTAATTTTAAAGCCAATATTTTATTTTTTATTGGCTGTGATAATGATTTGATTCTTGCTCCAATAATAAATTCATATTTTTTTTCTTTTAATAATTCAATATTCGATTTGGACAACAAGCCAGAATCTGCAACTACTACCAATCGTTCCAGTTGATATTTTTGTTTAAATGCTTCAATAACCGGTAATATTGTTTGCCCTTCAAACTGGCTACCATTGAAAATTTCATAGGCTAATGGATAGCCGCCAATACTAACAAGCATACCCAAAACAATTTGTGGATTTTGATGTTTACCTTCTTTTGAAAATCCTGTTTTTCTCAGCTCATCTTCCTTCTCTATCTCAAAGTATACGGTAGTTACATCATAAAAAACAACACTGATTTGATTATTCAATACTTGTTGTGTGTGTTTAAAACTTATCTGCTGTATAGCTTCTTTTTGCGTTTTGTTTAATTTATCTAAGTAACGATATATCTGATTTTCATCGTAATTAACTCCATGATAACGATATAGATATTCCGTAGTCTTTAATTTACTTTTAGGATATATTAGGCGATACAAAACAAGCCATCTAAACAGTTCATCTTTGATAGCATCAAAACCAATGCTATTAAAAATTTTCCCTATCGTTAAATCCAAACCTACTAAACGATGCGATGAAATACTGTCAAGAATTTTTTCAGCACTTAATTGTTCCTTATCAAAATCAATTGGCATTTGACCGCTATGATCAATCAACCATTGTTGTGCTTGATGTACTAAAACCTGCAACTCCTCTGCTGTACTTGCACAACCAACGCTATGAGCAACCTTGTAAGTACCCCTGCTTTTATCTATAATCTGTATGGATGTTTTTCCGCTTTTATTTTTCTTCTTTCTTATAAACACTTCTGAAAGATAAAAAATTACGCTGGGACACCCAAGACACCAAAAATAAAATAAACAAATAATTGATAATCAATAACTTAGAAAAATATCTATTTAATGGCGAGGAAAACAGG
>NZ_LUHG01000021.1 GCF_001623405.1 Hydrotalea flava | reverse complement strand
ACAATTGATGAAGTAAGAGAAGTAACCCAGGTATGGGTTGACGATTACAATACTACACGGCCTCATGATGCGCTGGGTGGGATATCGCCAAAAATGTATAGAGAAAAAAATCAACAATCTATTGGGCGTAGTGAAGCGAAGGCGTAGCCGAAGCGTAACGAAGCCCAATAGATTGCACTAACACAATTGAAATGAAAAATTATTCTACTTTTGAACTGTACTAAAAATGGGGAGCCTACAGTATGTCATTCCCCCTTTTTCGACAGAAAATAAATTCCCTAGCTAACGACTTTACTGCAACACCCCGAATTTTGCAATGACAGCTCTATGTGAGACCGACTTAAGCAGTGGTGGTTAATAACCCCGTGCGTC
>NZ_LUHG01000030.1 GCF_001623405.1 Hydrotalea flava | reverse complement strand
TGTCTTGTCCTGAAATAGGTTTACGATTATTCGTAAATTAATTTTGGACAAAATATGCAAAAAAGAGAGATTAACAAAGAGGCTATCATAGCCGAGTATTTAACAGGCGATTATACTTATCGCCAATTAGGATGCAAGTATGGCATCAGTTTTCAAAAAATTCATAATTGGGTGAGTAAGTACAAAGGCAAATCGAAATTGGTAAAAGACAAGGTACCTAAAATAAAGTCTATACCGGTTGCAGAGGCAAATTTGCCTACTGATGTAAAACAATTGCAAGCTGAGCTTCGTAAGGCAAAGTTACACAACGAAGTGCTGGAAGAGATGCTTAAGCTATCGGAAGATTTAACAGGAATTGAGTTAAGAAAAAAGTTTGGCACCAAGCGATTTTAAATGTAGAACAAAGAGAGCCGAGGAGTATTACTTCGCTTTGTTCATTGCTTGGTTATAGTCGGCAAGGGTTCTATAAAGCCCATCGTGCAGAAGAGCAACAACAGTTTTCATCAGAACTATTGTTGCAACAGGTGTATCAAATTCGTACGCTACAACCACGTATTGGCTGCAGAAAATTGCATTTGCTATTACAACCTTTTATGCAGCATCACCACACTACAATGGGTAGAGATTTATTTTTCGAGTTCTTAAGCTACCATCAATTATTGGTAAAAAAAAGAAGGAAAAATAAGCCAGTTACCACCAATAGTTTTCATCGGTTTAAGAAGTATAAAAATTTAATAAAAGAGTTTATACCAGTAGCTTCCAACCAACTATGGGTAAGCGATATAACGTATATAACTTTGAAAGACAGCTTTGCCTATTTAAGTTTAATAACCGATGCTTATAGCAGAAAAATAGTAGGATTTTATGTATCAGAAAGTTTAGATGCTAAAGGAAGTATTGAAGCACTTAAGATGGCTTTAAACAATAATAAGCACATCAAAAATTTGATACATCATAGTGATAGAGGGGTTCAATACTGTTGTAAGGAATATGTAAACATTTTGAAGCGAAAAAAAATAAAAATATCGATGACTGAAAATGGAGACCCATTAGAGAATGCCATAGCAGAAAGAGTAAATGGTATTTTAAAAGATGAGTTATTAAAGGAATATTACGATAGCTATGAGGCAGCACAACAAGGTATAGCAGTAGCAGTAAGTGTGTACAATCATTTAAGACCACATAGTAGTATTGGTAACAAAATGCCGCAAGAAGTACATAATAGCAATGAAGTTGTGGAAAGAAAATGGAAGAGCTATTACATTAAAACAGGAATACCAAATGTTGAAATTGCCTATTAATTGCACCGATGAAAAAAATAGTTCTTTAGCAATGTAGGCTACAAAATATTTTTTTCATCTACAACATTACCTTTGAAAACCCAACAAAAGGTAAAACGCAATATCAAATTTGTAAACCCTAATACGGACAATAAAAAATGTGTAAACCTAATGTAGGACAAACAGCAAAAAAATGTAAACTTTTTTCAGGACGAGGCA
>NZ_LUHG01000062.1 GCF_001623405.1 Hydrotalea flava | reverse complement strand
AAGCCGTTGGGACACTTATTGAACAGAAATTTCAAAAACACTTAAACGACAAATACGAAGTAACAATTGGTTCTTCTGCAAGTGGTGTTGACCTACCTTCTGACGACATTTTAACTGACATCAAAGTGTCTCGTCCTGAAATAGGTTGACGAAAATTCGTCTCTCATCTGCTGCAAAGCTATTTCGATAAAAAAAGGCAGCCTTTTCAGAGACTGCCTTTTTTATTTTAAATACTATACCATTTTATGCAATATCAAAACGATCCAGGTTCATCACCTTATTCCAGGCTGCTATAAAATCATGCACAAACTTTTCTTTTCCATCATCACATCCATACACTTCAGCAATAGCTCTGAGTTCTGAGTTTGATCCAAAAATGAGATCTACACGGGTTGCAGTAAACTTTACCTCCCCTGTTTTTCTGTCACGAACTTCAAAAAATTCTCTAGCATCAGAAGTTGGCTTCCACATATAGTTCATATCAAGCAAATGCAGAAAGAAATCATTGGTTAATGTTTCTGGTTTGTTAGTAAATACGCCGTGTTTTGAATGATCATAATTCGTATTCAGAACACGCATTCCACCAACCAGCACCGTCATTTCAGGAGCAGTAAGAGTAAGTAATTGTGCCTTATCAATCAACATTTCTTCTGCCGATGCAGCATAGGCAGCGTTTGCTTTTTTATAATTGCGAAATCCATCAGCAACAGGCTCTAATACTGCAAATGATTCTACATCTGTGTGCGCTTGTGCAGCATCATTACGTCCGGGTGTAAAAGGAACAGTGATTATAAATCCGGCATCTTTTGCTGCTTTCTCCACAGCAGCACATCCACCCAAAACAATCAAATCTGCCAGTGAAACTTTTTTATTGCCCGATTGTGAAGCATTGAATTTATTTTGAATACTTTCCAATGTATCCAGCACTTTACTCAACTGAGCAGGGTTGTTCACTTCCCAGTATTTCTGTGGCGCCAAACGAATGCGGGCACCATTAGCACCACCACGTTTATCAGAGCCACGGAAAGTGGATGCAGATGCCCAGGCGGTAGATACCAGTTCAGAAACAGACAAGCCGGAATTCAGTATGGTAACCTTGAGTGCAGCAATATCTTTATCTTCTATTAATTGATATGTAATTGCAGGGATGGGATCTTGCCAGATGAGCACTTCCTTAGGTACCTCAGAGCCAAGATAGCGTGCAATTGGCCCCATATCACGATGTGTTAATTTGAACCAGGCTTTTGCAAAAGCATCTGCAAACTCATCGGGATTTTCATAGAAATGTCTGGATATTTTTTCATACACAGGGTCTACACGCAATGCCAAATCGGTGGTTAGCATAAATGGAGCGTGACCTTTTGAGGGGTCCTGTGCATCTGGCACTGTTCCGGCACCTGCATTATTTTTGGGCTTCCATTGATGTGCACCGGCCGGACTCTTGGTGAGTTCCCATTCATATCCAAACAACGTTTCAAAAAAATTATTATCCCATTTTGTTGGTGTTTTTGTCCAGGCTCCCTCTAAACCACTGGTAATGGTATCTGTTCCGTTGCCCGTTCCAAAAGTATTCTTCCAGCCTAACCCTTGTTCTTCAATATCTGCACCTGCTGGTTCACGCCCAACATATTTAGAAGGATCAGCCGCACCATGTGTTTTACCGAAAGTATGCCCACCGGCAATCAATGCCACTGTTTCATAATCGTTCATAGCCATACGACCAAACGTTTCGCGAATGTCACGAGCAGCAGCTAACGGATCGGGATTGCCGTTAGGACCTTCCGGGTTTACATAAATTAGGCCCATTTGAACGGCTGCCAGCGGATTTTCCAGTTCACGATCGCCGGTGTAACGCTTATCGCCCAACCATTCGGTTTCTGAGCCCCAATAAATGTCTTGTTCAGGCTCCCACACATCTTCTCTGCCGCCACCAAAACCAAAGGTTTTGAAACCCATTGATTCAAGTGCACAGTTACCCGCAAGTACCATCAAATCGGCCCAAGATATTTTTTTACCATATTTCTGTTTAATGGGCCATAACAACCTGCGTGCTTTATCCAGATTGGCATTATCGGGCCAACTGTTCAAAGGTGCGAATCTTTGAGAGCCGGAGCCTGCCCCTCCGCGGCCATCGTGAATACGATATGTGCCGGCACTATGCCAGGCCATGCGAATAAAGAACGGACCATAA
>NZ_LUHG01000071.1 GCF_001623405.1 Hydrotalea flava | reverse complement strand
GCTGTGCGTACCCCTATTTTTTGTAAACAATAGCCCTATAGTTTGCTGTATACGGGTTTTAGATAGGCTGCCTCAGGTAATACCAGGCCTATGTATGCCCCGCCTGGGCATGGCTGTTGGGGTATTTATTGTTTTATGGCCATCAGCAACGGTAGGCATGGGTATGTTTGGCCACAAAGCCACTGCAGCATGTGTTGGTACTGAAGGTTTAGCAATAGGCTGGGGCAAATACGCATTTACCAGGCGTTGCACCGCCACGGCCAGTGGCACGCCTTTTTTGAGCCATTGTATTAACCTGCCGGTTAAACGCTGTTGCAAACCCTTTTGCGGAGGCAGTTGCCGGTAAATTTTGCTGGCCATAGGCGAAGCCAGTTTCAGCCATTCGCTGTATTGCCTGAGCTTTTCAAAAGCCGGATCGGTATTAAAGCGTTGTTGATTGATACTTGTTTTGGTACGGACCAGTTGCCGGCCGTTTACCACATAAAAGGTAAGTCCGTTAAATGTACCCGAAATAAACTGATAAGGAATGGTAGCCATACAATATGGTATTTTTTGTATACAATATACTACCCTGCAGCCCCCGTTTCCAAATTTTTCTGCAATTTTTTGCTATTTATTTTGGTAAGGGCATTGCTATTTGCAGTACCTGTTTTACAGCAGTATTTACCGATATAAGTACCCATCAACAGCGTTGCGCAACGCTGTTGACTCGAAGCAGGGTCGAAGCAGGGTGGAAGGAGGTAAGGAGGGTGGTAAGCTGCAAGGGCCAAACTACTTACATGTTTTGATGGAAAAATTTGGTTTTTAAATTAAAAAATAATGTGTACATTTCGTTGAATAAATATTAAAAAATAAAAGCCTCGTAGCGATGTGCGAGAGGTTAGCGAAGATGTATACTGCAGTGCGTGGATAAATGAAAAGGGGTGGATACCGGAACCAATAGCTAAGTTGGCTTTACGAAGCAGGAAAAAAAATATATGTATGTCGCAAAAATGGCTTAACGCAGTGTAAATCAGCAAAAAAATATTTTTATAATTGAATAGAACAGGATGGCAAAAATTTGTATATTAGCGAGTTAGCTGCAATGGTCGACAGACATCAACGCAGTTTGTTCAGTCTTCGGCTGAATGTCCGCTTTAGCTTTTTAATATTACTTTGGTTTTTGTTTTCAGCTGTTTAATGTATTGCAGCTTCAGTTCGGCAGACATTCTCGCCTGTGTTGAGACAAGTTCCCCGGCGACTAAAAAAATGGTGC
>NZ_LUHG01000079.1 GCF_001623405.1 Hydrotalea flava | reverse complement strand
CTAAACAACTGCCACTGCTGCGAATTTTAACTGATCGTGGAACCGAATTCTGTGGCAAGCCGGAGTATCATGAGTATGAATTGTATCTTCAAATCGAAGGAATAGAACACTCAAAAACGAAAGCCCGCAGCCCTCAAACCAATGGTATCTGTGAACGCTTTCACCGTACCATTCAGGAAGAATTTTATGCAGTAGCCTTCAGAAAAAAATGTACACCTCAATAGACCAAATGCAGCAGGATCTTGACCAATGGATAAGATACTACAATGAGGAGCGCACCCACTCAGGTAAATACTGTTATGGCAAAACTCCTATGCAAACTTTTATTGACAGTGTGCATTTAGCCAAAGAAAAACGTATCGATGAACTCTTGGAAAAAGACGCTAACTTTAGCATGTCAGAAGAAGCGGAAACAGGCTCTGCTGAGGAGCAACCTGCCAGGAATATTCTGACCGATGGAAATAATACAGCGGTTGCTCAAAACCCAACCGCTTTTAACCAATAATTTTTATCGCATATGCCTTAAAAAAACCTGCTCTAAATTTAACCGGTTGTCAGATTAAGTAGTAGCAATTACATTTTAAGCAAGAATCCATCCTTTGTAACTGCATGAATTGACTGGGGTGTCAGTTCTACAATTTCGCTAATGGTGGTTTCTATGCGTTTTCTCATGACATTCTTTATAAACCTCTGATAAGGTTTGT
>NZ_LUHG01000074.1 GCF_001623405.1 Hydrotalea flava | reverse complement strand
ATTCAAAGAACGGCAACATCAACAGCGAGGCCACCTTATGGAGCCGCTTATTGAAACCACTGTTGCCAATCATTGCCGGCACCATATTATGTGTCCACATATAATTGATGGCATGGAACTGGTTGCCTTGCAGGCTACATATTTTAAACAATTGCGGATTTGGTGTAAGATGGAGCTTTGCTCCTGGGTTTGGGGGAACACGGTGGAAATGGCTTCAGCAAAGCCTTTCAGATTCTATACAGGCGATCAGGATATCCTGTACCCCTCTGTTTTGCAGGTCAGTGAGTACGCTTAACCAAAAATTAGCTCCTTCTGTTTCATTGGTATAGCAGCCTAAAATTTCTTTTCTCCCTTCCATAGTAATGCCCAGAATATTATATACGCAGCGGGTAATGATTTTACTATCCTGCTTTACTTTATAATACATGGCATCCAGCCATACAATACAATATAGAGGGTCTAATGGACGACTTTGCCATTCCGATACTAACGGTATCACTTTATCGGTAATAGCTGATAATGTAGCAGCAGAAATATCTGTGTCGTAGATGTCCTTAATATGAGCCGATATATCCCTCAAACTCATCCCATGACCATACATCCCGATAATTCTTTGCTCTAAACTTTCTGCTAAAATAGTCTCACGTTTACGCACCAGCTGCGGTTCAAATTCACTGGATCTATCCCGGGGCGTCGATAAATCAATGATCCCTTCGGCAGTTTTTAATTGCTTGGTATTATAACCATTTTTACGATTGCCTTTAATGCGTTGCTCCTCATCAAGGTGATCTCCCAATTCAGCCTGTAAAGCCGCTTCCAGGAATTCTTTTAGCAAGGGAGCAAAAGCTCCATCCTTGCCAAACAAACTTTTGCCCGAACGAAATTGCTCAAGGGTCTTTTTCATTAATGCTTCGTAATCGAAGGCTTCTTTTTTCTTTTCCATAAAAAAACTGTGTTTTAAAGTTCCTAAATCATTTTAGAACTTTGACACAGTTTTTTTACAGCCTCTGTTTTTGAAAATTTGTCCAGTTTATAAGTGGTTGATACAGCGTTATACTTGTGAATTTTACTATACAGCGGACAAATGACTTATTATACCAAACTTTCTACAAAAAGCAATTAAGCTGCTTATCGACTTTTCAACACGCCTAACATTTTGTTTCGTGCTGCAAATTCTAATGCTGTAATGATGGGCATACCATCTTAGCTCACTGCTCAGTTAGGATTCTATTTCAGTAATAGCTTCATCGTCTGAATCCAAAATCTTTTTTGATTCTCCTGCCGGTAATTCCTGAACACCTCGAAGTTTGCGTTCGATGGCTCTGGTACGTACTTCAGATGTATCAATCACATTCGTAGCTTCAATGAGTTTCTTTTTGGTTTTGGCCAACACATCACCAAACTGGCCAAATTCTGTTTTCACTGCGCCCAGTAAATCCCAAACTTCGCTGCTTCTTTTTTCAATAGCTAATGTTCTAAAGCCCATTTGTAAACTGTTCAGCAGTGCACTTAATGTGGTTGGGCCTGTAATCGTAATTTTATAGTCTTTTTGCAGTTGTTCAAACAAGCCGGGAACCCTTAAAACTTCACCAAATAAGCTTTCATAAGGTAAAAACATAATGCCATATTCGGTTGTATTCGGTGGGTCAATGTATTTTTCTTTGATGTCTTTTGCGTTCTTTTTAATTCCATTGATAAATGCCTTTCGGTATTCATCAATTTTTTCAGCATCCCCTTTTTCATAAGCATCCACTAATGCTTCATAATCTTCTTTCGGAAATTTTGAATCTATTGGTAACCAAAGTGTTTTCTCTAAATTGTTGCCATGGGGCATCTTAATAGCAAATTCTACTACAGCACCGCTTCCTGATTTTGTTTTTACATTCTTCTCATATTGCTCATTCGTTAATAAATCTTCAATGATGTTCTGTAATTGGTATTCTCCCAAAACACCTCTTGATTTTACGTTGCTCATTACTTTCTTCAAATCGCCAACACTCACCGCTAAGGTTTGCATTTCGCCCAAACCTTTGTGAACGGCTTCTAATCTGTCGCTTACCTGTTTGAAGGATTCACCAAGGCGTTTTTCCAAAGTTTCATTGAGTTTCTCATCAACGGTTTTGCGCATCTCTTCTAATTTTTTCTCATTGCCTTCCTGCATGGTTTTTACCGATGTTTCTAAAGAAGATTTGAGTTCAGAAATTTTTTCGCTGTTAGCGGCGTTTTGTGTTTGCTGACTTCTTTCAAACGCTGTAAACTGTTCTTTTAATCGTTCTTTGTAATCTTTTAAAGCATCGTTTAATTCCCGCTTAAACACATCCAGATTTTCTTTTAGTTCCGTTCTGCTTTCCTTGCTGTTACTGTCTATGCTTTTTTGAAAGGCAACTAATTTTTCTTCAAAAGTTTTGCGGATGGCTTCTAACTTTTCTTCGTTGGATTTAGTGAGGTTGCCTAATTGTTCCGAAAAAGTTTGTGTAAAATTGTTGAGTTGTTTGCCGATTTCCGTTCTTAAACCTGTTGCAGTATCGGCACTTTCTCTTCGATTGGTAACAAATTCATCTTTCAGGTTTTTCTCGGTGTCTTTCAAATTGGAAATCATGTTTCCAATAGAAATTTTTATTTCGTGTAATGCATTTCCCACAGTTTGCTTACCTGCTTTGAGGGTAAGCACGATGTTTACGATGATTAGTATCGCAAGAACGGGAAGGAATATGTATAGGATTAACATCATTATTGATTTAATTTTTTATTGCGTTTTGCAGGAGGCAAAAAGTTTTCATTGGTGATCACTTTTTTTCATTTCAACATTCTCTAAATTTAGATAGACAGGAATTGCACTGTTTTGTTGAACTCAGCTTAAAATTATCTTTCACAAAATACGAATTTATGTTTTCCATATATCAATTTAAGGGTTATTCAGGAAAAGTTCGAGGCTGCGGAAATGTATTTGTGAAAGCACCATTTGCTTTTATAATAAAACAGGCACCTAATCTCTAATTTTAATTTGACTGCAAAAAGGAGACGCATACAGTTTCCTGCACCTTACAACCACCTGCCCACCGCTCATGCAAGTATATGCAATTTTAAATCCATCCCGGCTAAGCAATGCTCAATGCTTGTACATTTGCAGGCAATGGCTATTGAAGCAATACATATTCAAGCATTTTTATCATTGGCACAGCAACATCCGGTGTTTGATGTGAGAAGTCCGGCAGAGTTTGAACATGCGCATATTCCACAAGCATTTTCGTTGCCGCTTTTTACCAACGAAGAAAGGACTATTGTAGGTACCCACTATAAACAAATTAACAAACAACAGGCCATTAAAACGGCACTACCATTTTTTGCACAGAAAATGGTGCCCATGATTGAAACGGTTGAAAACATCTTGAAAACAAATAACAACATTCAATCAACTGTTTTAGTGCATTGCTGGCGTGGCGGCATGCGCAGTGCAGGTGTAGCATGGCTGTTGAATTTATATGGCTTTCAGGTATATACATTGCAGGGTGGATACAAGGCCTACCGGCAATGGGTGTTGCATCAGTTTGAAAAAAAATATGCATTACGCGTTATTGGTGGTTATACAGGCAGTGGCAAAACAAAAATACTACAACATTTGGCACAGCTCAATTATCCGGTGATTGATCTGGAAGGCATAGCCAAACACAAAGGCTCGGCCTTTGGCGGCTTTCAAACAACACAACAACCTACACAAGAAATGTTTGAAAACCTGTTGGCCAACGAATTGTACTTACTTCAACAGCAAAACCAGAATCAAACAACCATTTGGCTGGAAGATGAAAGCCAACGCATTGGCAACATTAATTTACCCATACATTTTTATGAACAAATGAGGGTATCGCCTGTTTTCTTTTTTCAAATACCTTTTGAAGAAAGGTTAAATGAACTGGTTGAAACTTATGGCAATGCACCAAAGGAAAAAATTATAAATGCCATTATACGTATTAAAAAAAGGTTGGGCGGTTTGGCTACCAAAAACGCTATCAATTTTTTACTGGAAGACAATATAAAAGATTGCTTTGCTATTTTATTGCAGTATTATGATAAAGCCTATACCAAAGGATTGTATAACAGAGCGCATGTTGAGCAAATGGTTACAAAATTAGATGCCCCATCTACCAATGCGAGCAACAATACTTATTTACTGACTACACTACTAAAAACAAAACAGAATGACTGATAGTATTTCCGTTAAATTAACTGCATATTCGCATGGTGCAGGCTGTGGCTGCAAAATAGCACCGCAGGTATTGGATCAAATTCTGCAATTGAACGTAGCGGCACCAGACAATCAAAAATTACTGGTAGGCAATCATCAAAAAGATGATGCAGCGGCATACGACCTGGGTAACGGTACCGCATTGATTAGTACCACCGATTTTTTTATGCCCATTGTTGATGATGCTTTTTCATTTGGAAAAATTGCAGGCGCCAATGCCATTAGCGATGTATATGCCATGGGCGGAAAACCCGTTTTGGCTATTGCTATTTTAGGATGGCCGGTTGATAAAATACCCGCCAATGTTGCACAACAGGTAATAGAAGGTGCCAGAGCCATTTGTAAAGAAGCCGGTATTCCATTGGCCGGTGGACACAGCATAGACAGCCCCGAACCAATTTTTGGTTTGGCCGTAAATGGATTGGTAGCTATTGAGCATTTGAAAAAAAACAGCACTGCACAAAAAGGTGATGTTTTATTATTAACCAAACCTTTGGGTATTGGTTTACTCTCTACAGCTCAAAAAAGAAATCTTTTAACGGAACCGGATTTACAGTCAATGATACGGCAGCTTACACAATTGAATAAAGCAGGAGAAGATTTAGGCGCATTTACCGCAGTTCATGCGATGACCGATGTAACCGGCTTTGGCCTATTGGGACATTTGGTAGAAATGTGTGAAGGAAGTAAGCTTTCTGCAGAATTGTATTACAGTAAGGTTCCGGTGTTAAGTAAAGCAAAAGAATACATAGCCATGAAAACCATACCCGGCGGCACTAAAAGAAACTGGGATAGTTATGGACATAAAATTCATTTTTCTAATCAAATTAATCAGGATGAAGCTGCCATTATTCTACCGGACCCACAAACCAATGGCGGTTTGTTAATTGCTGTTGCAGTAGAAGGCCTGTCTGATGTGCAACAATTATTGCAATCGCATCATTTATATGCCGAAGTAATTGGAACAATCACAGATAAAAAAGATGATGTAGTTACAGTACTTGAATAAAAGTAACAAATTAATAAACAATAAAATAAAATTAAAAAGACAATACACATAGCGGTATTGCCTTTTTGTTGGTTGAATTTATAATTTTTCGTAGAGTTTCCTTAGCTTATCTCTGGTCATAATTTTTTCCCAGTCTTTACCCAGTGCGTTTTCCCACAGAGGTTTCATTCCCATTGATACATCCATCATGGTTTCCAACTGTGCATCGGTAAGGCCTTTGCAAATACCGGTTGGAATTTCAACTTTGTTTTTTTCAACCATCTGCTTAAACTCAGCAACTCCTTCCGGATAATATTCTTCCAAATGGTTCATTACAATACAATTACCAATGCCATGTTTTGTTCCTAACAAATAACTTAAACCATAACTTACGGCATGTGCTACACCCACTTGCGAATAAGCAATACTCATGCCACCGGCATAAGAGGCCATCATTAACTGGTTATCGCTTTCATCATCCCACACCTCTTTTTCTAAAAAAACTTTTTGGCAAAGTTGCAAGGCTTTTTCGCCGTAACTTTTACTAAAATCATTTAAATAAGTACCCTGTAAACTTTCTATACAATGTATGTAACAATCCATTCCTGTATAAAAGCGTTGATTAACCGGAGCGTCTTTTATTAGTTCCGGATCAAGTACTATTTGATCAAACGGAGTAAAATCAGAATTCATTCCCAATTTACGGGTGGGGCCGGTTAATACTGTTGTTCTGGAAACTTCGGCACCAGTACCACTAAGTGTAGGAATACCTGCTTTATAAACGCCGGGTAATTTTACCAAATCCCATCCTTGATAATCTGCTGACGATCCGGGATTAGTCATCATTAACGATACCGCCTTTGCTAAGTCCATGGTACTACCACCACCTATTCCTATTACCCCGCTAATGGTACCAAATTCATTTTTTAATTGTTGAGCCAGCGCATCTACCTGCGTTGTTTTTGGCTCATGGGTAACATCTACAAATATCACTCTATCTTTTCCTCTTAAGGGTATTCGGTTCACCAATGATTTACCATTAAAAAAATGATCCACTAAAAATACCATTGGTGCATCACCTTTCCGTTGCGGTGCTAAAATTTCATCTAACTGATTAAAACTGCCACGGCCATATACTACATAGCCAATCATTTTAAAATTTCTGAATTGCATACTTATAATGCTTTACGGGGTTAAGCCGGTGCTATCTTTTGCAACCCGAAAGCTATACAAAGATATCATCTGCGTTTGAAAAATATTACCAAATTGATTTCATGGGCCAAATAGTAATGCGTTTAAAAACAGCACCTTCGCCGGTACTATAAATGGTTAAGGCATTGTTTTCTTCTCCTGGAAATACCTGAACCGTAAAAACCTGTTCGCCATTATTTACAAATACTTCAACAATACTTTTATCAAAAAACAACTGCCATTTCAATTCATTATTCACTAAACGAACAGGAGCTGCAGAAACCGGTCTTGCTGCAAATGCTGCACTAAAATAATCGGGTGTATTACTTCTGTTAATAAATACCTGTTTTGTAACTGAATTGTAACCAATCGTCATCCCCAGTCCGTTACCAACTGCCAATTGAATGCCGGTTTCGCCGGTTGCTGCCGGTTGCATTATAAATTCACCCTCCCAAACATTTCCTTTAAAAGAGAGGGTATCTGTTTTTTTAGTGAGGTTTTTAACGGAATAAACCACCGGTTGTTTTCGTAATAATTGCAAAGCAGGCACTGGGGTTTGAATTAACTGCCAACTATCGTTTACTTTTTTAAGTTGTAAAGTTCTGGGTAATGCTGCGGCACCTTTCCAGGGATAGGTAGGAATTTCATTGGCATAATTCCAGTTGTTCACCCAACCTATGCTGACGGGCTTGCCTAAGGGATTGGAATGATAGGCTATGGCCGCATAATAATCGGTACCAAAATCGGGTTTTAAAATTTTTGATTTCGGATTTTCGCTTACAAAATTTTTACCATTAAAATTGCCTACAAAATATTGCATGCCTGCATTTTGCGATGTGAAAAGCACCCATTTATACATTCCCGGTTGCCCCATTACGGGCACTTTCATTAAATCGGGGCATTCCCAAACCCCGGAAGTATCGCCTGCCGGACCAAAAACTCCCAGTTGCTTCCAGTTTCTTAAATTGGCTGAACCATAAAATGCAATTTGATGTGTAACTGGATAAGACAAACTCATTACCCATTGTTTTTCCGGTGCATACCAAAATACATTGGGATCTCTAAAATCTTTTTTATTTTCATTAAGCACCGGATTTCCGGTGTATTTTTTCCACTGCAATCCATTATCAGTGCTATAAGCCAAATTTTGTGTTTGCAGGGTATCGGTACTGCCGGTGTAAACAGCTACCAAAGGCGGATTATTCTTAGAACCGAAACCACTGGTATTGTTGATGTCGGCTACTGCAGAACCTGAAAATATCATGATCCCATTTGCTTCTTCCAAAGCCACAGGTAATTGTTTCCAATGAATTAAATCTTTACTCACTGCATGCCCCCAGGACATATGCCCCCATAAATTACCATAGGGATTATATTGATAAAATAAATGGTATTGCCCCTTGTAAAAAACCAACCCATTGGGATCATTCATCCAATTACGTGCCGGGGTATAATGAAACTGAGGGCGATAATTTTCGCCATACAATTTTAACTGCCCAAATACAGAACCATTCATCATCCATACCATTAAAAGTAAGAGTACATTTCTTTTCATGAACACCAATTTAAATAGGTAATGCATTGCCTAAATTCACTTATTTTGAAGGTGCCTTCACAGGAATAGTATCATCAATAACTTGAATAGAAAGTTCAGGCAAAATTAATGTATAAATACTACGTAATGGCATATAAGCTTGTATTAAATTATTTAGAAAAGCATAAAAAAGCCTGCACTGCAAAAATTGCAGAACAGGCTTTTTTGGAAATAAATGCCCGGATTGAAATGTTTATGCCATTGCTACATAATTATTTCCCGCAGGGCCTTTATAGACAGCATCACCAAATGCCAGAATAGGATAAAAGATGAAAGGCAATAGTAATAAGCCAATTGTAAAGCCTTCTTCTTTTCCAAAACTTTTAGAAAGCAGGTTTACAGTCCAAATGGCCAGCACAATGTTTACAAATGGAATGAGCATAAGCAGTAACCACCACCAGGGTTTACCAATTACTCGCATTAAAACAATAAAATTGTAAATGGGAATAATGCAAGCCCATCCGGGTTGTCCGGCCTTTTCAAAAATCTTCCATTGTGCTATCAGCACTAATAAAATAATGGCCAAATAAGCAAATGTAAAGGTGCCAAACAAGGCAAAAGGAAAGTCGTTCATAAGTTGTTGTTTTAAGTGTTATAACCTTTTTGGTTAATATTTTACCGGTTAAAATAAACAATCAAAACCACTTATGCAATAGTTGTAAAAAAATAGTGGAGCGTGCTGATTAATTATCTTTTTTCTCTTGTAATAATTTACCTGCTTTTTCCAAATCGTCCGGTGTATCAATTTCAACACCCATATATTCCGTAAGCACCATTTTAATGGGTACGCCATTTTCTAAATAACGCAGACATTCGATTTTTTCTGCGGCTTCAAGCGGCGTTATGGGCCAGTTGGTAAACTGCAGTAAGGCTCGCTTTTTAAATGCGTATACGCCAATATGTTCATAATATACCGGAGTTGTGGCAGTATCTCTTCTATAAGGTATTACACTGCGACTAAAAAACAAAGCATTATTGTTTTTATCAACAGCAACTTTTACATAATTAGGGTCGACAATCAGTTTTTCATCATGCAACACCTGCATTAAAGAAGCAACCTGCACCTGTGGGTCATTCAGCACATGCAGCAATTGTTGCAAGGGTGCTTTTTGTACAAAAGGCTCATCGCCCTGCACATTTACAATAATATCTGCATCCAATTGTTCTGCAGCTTCGGCTATCCGATCACTGCCACTTTCATGATTTTTTTTACTCATCAAGGCTTTTCCGTCATGTTCCACAATTTCATTTAAAATAACGGCACTATCGGTTACTACCCAAACTTCATTAAACAAGCCGGTGGCTACTGTATTATCGTAAGTATGGCGAATAACAGTTTTATTGCCCAGTAATTGCATTAATTTAGCAGGATAGCGGGTAGCAGCATAACGGGCAGGGATTAGTGCAACAATCTTCATGCAATTTTTTTTACAAAGATGGCAAATTTAGAAAACTACTCTTTAATTTTTTGAAAAGGTTGTTTTAGGAGCTGCATAAAATCTTCATCTTTTTGATTGGGGTAATATTTATCTAAACCATATTTTATTTTTGATGGTGCCAAATGTTTAAATGTGCCCAACAACCGATCCCAAACAGAAAGGATGGCGCCATAATTACTATCGGTATACGGTTGTTGCCAATGGTGGTGTACTTTGTGCATGTTGGGCGAAACCAGTAGATAACTCATACCCTTATCTAACCAATTGGGTAAGCGAAGATTGGCATGTGTAAATGCGGTATCGGCTACCAGTATAGTTTGAAAAATCATTACGGCATACATGGGTGCACCGCTGGCTAAAATACCCAAAAAGAAAAACAACCCCCGCAATACACTTTCAATAGGATGATGGCGTAAACCGGTGGTAACATCTACATTGTTATCGGCATGGTGCACCACGTGAAAACGCCATAGAAAGGCTACTTTATGCTGGGTAATGTGCACCAGCCATCCGCCAAAAAAATCTAAAACCAGAAATACAATTAGAATGGTGCCCCAAATTCCGGCATGCAACCAATACACCAATCCAAAACCGTTTGCAGCACACCAATCGCTTATCTCAATAATAAAAATGGCTAAAAAGGTATGAATGATTAAATGAATCACTGTAAATGCCAGATTTACGCCTGCATGGCGCAGCTTATTTTTTTTATAGCTGAGTGGCAGCAATGGTATAGCGCCTTCCCAAATCCAGAAAAACAATAAACCCGCCACTAAAATAATCATCCGTTCTAATGGCCGCAGGTCAAGTGTTTGAAAATGTTGAATTATATTTTCTATCATATCGGCAATCAATTGTACTCAATGTACAAAAAATTGCGATTTCATAAAAACCAAACCCCGCTGTTTGCGGGGCTGTATTATGGAAAGTGGAAGTTCGTTTAATTATTGAGCATCAATGGCATTACCAACATCACTAATTCTTCATTTTCGGCTTGTTCAGATGGTTTAATAATACCTGCTTTGGTGGGGGTAGATAATTCTATTACCACTTCGGTAGTATCGGCAGCATTCAGCATCTCAATCATAAACCGTGCATTAAAAGCAATTTGCAAATCGCCTCCATCAAACTGGCAAGCCATTCTTTCATTGCCTTCAAAACTAAAATCAACATCCTGGGCAATTAAATGCAACTCATTACTGCTAATGGTGAGGGCTACCTGATTAGTGCTTTTGTTGGAGAATACACTCACCCTGCGCAACGCATTCTGAAAATCGGCCTTATTCACAATCAACTTATACGGATTATCAACAGGAATCACCACTTTATAATCGGGAAAACGTGCATCAATTAAGCGGCAGGTCATTTGTATTTGTCCATGACTTACAAATAAATGACTGCTGTTATAACTCAGGCTAATTTCATCTTCATTATCCGGCAACGCATTTTTCAATAAGTTCAATGGTTTTTTGGGAACAATAAAGGAATCATCGACAGATGCTTTGGCGTCGGTACGTTTGTATTTTACCAATCGGTGGGCATCGGTGGCTACAAACTGAACCGATTCTGTACTTAACTCAAAAAACACACCCGTCATAGCCGGCCTTAAATCATCATTACTAACGGCAAACAGGGTTTTATTAATGGCAGTAACTAAGGCGCTGCTGGTCATTGTAAAAGCAGTAGCATCATCTGCCACCGGCTCTTTGGGGAAATTATCCGGATTTTCGCCCATTACTTTATACTTGCCATTATCGCTGGTAATTTCAACTGCATAATTTTTATCAATATCAAAAGTGAGCGGCTGGTCAGCAATATTTTTTAATGTATCCATTAAAATTTTAGCGGGAATGCAGACTTTCCCGTTGGTTTTACTTTCTACTTCTAATTGCACCCGCATTACAGTTTCTAAATCGGTAGCTACTACATTCAGCTTTTTTCCTTCTATTTCAAACAAAAAATCTTCCAGAATGGGCAATACGGTATTGGCGCTAATTACCCCGCTTATATGTTGCAATTGCTTTAATAGTGAGGATGAGGATACAATAAACTTCATATTTTTCTCAATTTTGTAATGGCAACAAACCTACTGTAATTTGTTAATATTTCATACAGAAATTATTTCCGGTTATTAACATAATTGCGGCTATTCCAATTTGAATGATTTAGTTTTGAACCGCAAAGCAGAAATGAACCGCATGCAGCAAAAACTTACACCGGAACAGGCCCTTCAAAAAATAAAGCATTATTGTGCCTATTGCGAACGCAGCCATGATGAGGTAAAACAAAAATTGTATGGCTTTGGACTGTATACAACCGATATAGAAAAAATAATGACCGGGTTAATTGAAGAAAACTATTTAAACGAAAGTCGTTTTGCTATCTTATTTGCAGGCGGCCATTTCAGGCAAAAAAAATGGGGGCGTAAAAAAATTGAATTTGAACTAAAACGAAAAAAAGTAAGTGCCTATAATATTAAAAAAGCACTTGCTTCCATTGATGAAACCCAATACCGGCAAACACTGCAGGAGTTGGCTTCAAAAAAATGGCAAAGCCTTCAGGGTGATTATTACTTTGCCAAAATGGCCAAAACACGGGTCTATTTACAACAAAAAGGATATGAGCCTGCACTCATTGCACAGCAAATACAATTGTTAAAAGAACAAACAAAAACTGCATGAAATATTTTTGGCGGATAGGTATTTGCTGTTGCTGGATAACTGCCGCCTATTCGCAGGAGGCATCAACAAACAGCTTTCATCAGTCATTCTCTATTACTACCGATAATGATGCTTACCTGTTGCAAAGCAATGATAAATATTATACCAATGGATTGTATTTTCAGTACAACAGGGCTGGCAAAAACCAAACAGCCACTATTATACATGGTTTTGAAGCGGGGCAGGCTTTGTATACCCCACGATTACTGACTTATTATCCCGATAGCGTAGACAGGCCTTATTGTGGTTATTTATTTGTGCAATACAAACATACCCGTTTACAAAAAAAATTTGGTTTGCAGTGGAATGTGGCAGTGGGCACCATCGGAAATAACTCATTAGGCCAAAATTTTCAAAACGAACTGCACCATACCCTTGGTTTATATCCGGTAAATGATTGGTATAAACAGGTGCAGGTGCCCTTTACATTGAATGCAGGATTACGGTATACCCCCTTTATTCCGGCATTAGCTCAGGAAAAATCTGCTAAAATTGTTCCTGTTATTGAACTCAATGCAGGCAATGTGTACACCAATGCTAAATTTGGAATGATGCTGGTTTGGGGAATTTACCACCACAACGAAAACAGTGCACTTTGGGATGCAGATATTAGCCAATTGCCCAACAACAATACCCATTCATTTGAATGGTTTGTGTACTTTTATCCTCAGCTAACGCTGCAGGGATACAATGCTACCATACAAGGCAGTAGCAGCAACACAGCTACTACTATTGCAGGTACGCCTGAACAATGGATGTACCAGCAAAGCTGGGGAATGGTTTTTACAAAAGCCAGGTGGATGAGTAAAGTAGAAATTGTATACCAAACCAAAGAGTGTATTACCCAGTATTTACCGCAACGCTATGCATCTTTACAATTAGCGTATCGTTTTCGTTAAAACAAGATTTATGACAGCCTTACATATCAGTCTTATTCAAGCCGATTTAGTTTGGGAAAATATTTCCGAAAACTTAAAACAATTGGAAGAAAAAATAAACCGTGTTCCTATGGGTACCCATTTGGTGGTACTGCCCGAAATGTTTAGCACCGGCTTTAGTATGCAATCTGAACGGCTTGCCGAAACCATGCAAGGCACTACGATTGAATGGATGAAACGTATGGCAGCAACAAAAAAAACCATTGTAACAGGCAGTATGATTATTACAGAAAACAATCATTTTTATAACCGGTTAATATGGATGTTGCCAAACGGACAAATGGGGAAATATGACAAACGCCATTGCTTTGCCTATGCCGGCGAAAATGAACATTATACTCCGGGAAACAGCCGATTGATTGCCTCTGTAAATGGATGGAAAATCAATCTTCAAATTTGTTACGATTTACGCTTCCCGGTTTGGGCCCGACAACAATCTACCCATCCACCGGAATATGATGTATTATTGTATGTTGCCAATTGGCCCGAAAAAAGAATACATGCCTGGAAAAGCTTATTAGTGGCAAGGGCTATTGAAAACCAATGCTATGTTATTGGCGTGAATAGGGTTGGGAAAGACGGTAATGGCATTGCACATAGTGGCGATAGCATGGCTATAAACCCGATGGGTGAAATAATATGGCACGAAAGCGGCTATGAGGCTATTGGCAATATTGTTTTAGATGCAATTTTTTTACAGGAGGTACGTGCAAAATTCCCATTTTTAGCCGATGCCGACACATTTACCATACACCATGCTTAAAACGAAAATTATTTACGCCAGCAGAATGTTTACAGGCACCCGATGGTTACAGCAACATTGCATACATATTACCGATGGTATAATTACCAAAATTGAAGCTTTTGATGTGGCTGAAAATGCTACCATCTACCCCATCATTGCACCTGCTTTCATAGATGCACAGATTTACGGAGCACATGAACAATTATTATCGGTATATCCTTCTTCCAAAAGTTTATGGGCATTGTACGATTATTGCAGCAAGGGGGGTGCGTTGCACTTTTTACCCACCGTAGCCACCAATACCAAAGAAGTGATGTATGCCTGTATTGATGCGGTAAGAGCCTATTGGAAAGAAGGCGGCAAAGGTTGTTTGGGATTGCATTTGGAAGGGCCATGGATTCATCCTACAAAAAAAGGGGCGCATATTGAAGCACTCATTCATTCACCCACATTTGAAGAAGTAGATGAATTATTGGCTTATGGAAAAGACGTTATTAAAATGATAACATTAGCGCCGGAAGTTTGCGACAGCAGTATCATACAGCAATTACTACAAGCCGGTATTATTGTTTCAGCCGGGCACAGCAATGCCACCTGTCAGCAGGCAACAGCTGCTTTTAATAACGGCATTACAACGGTAACGCATTTGTACAATGCTATGAGTCCACTGGCACACCGTGAGCCAGGATTGGTAGGTGCTTCCTTATTGCACCCTACGGTAATGTCGTCTATTATACCGGATGGCCACCATGTGCGTTTTGAGGCCGTACAAATAGCACAAAAACTGATGCAAGATCGATTGTTTGCCATAACAGATGCCGTTACCACTACCCATTCCGGGCCTTATCAGCATTATTTAAATGGCGATAAATATGAAAGCAATGGTATTTTAAGCGGTTCTGCCTTAACTATGCACAAAGCCCTGAAAAATTTAATAAACGAAGTAAAACTAAGTCCTGAAACTGCTATGAATATGTGTAGCACATACCCGGCCAAAATGCTTGGATTACATAACGGTTTAGGCTTACTGAAAGAAAAATACAAGGCCTGTTTTATTGTAATGGATGAAGATTATGAACTGTTGAATTGTTTCAATGGCGAAATCTGGATAGTTGAATGAATTTTGAAATTTTGAATCGGGCGAGACTTAAAAGTACTATGCAGCCTTTTTTTATTCGGTATTGGTATGGGAAAATTTTCGTTATAAAAAAATTTAAGCATCTTCGTTTTGCTTTTAATATATCATCATAAATTTTCTGCTTCATTCAATTTCCCCTTATATCTAACTGGCTCCACCACTCAGTGCAGGCTTGTCTTTACAACACAAAATTTTATTGTCTCACTCAACATAATACATAAAATTATTCTAAATTAAATTTTTTAACAATCAATTAAATTTTATTTTTTCGATATTAATTTAAAGTCAGGAATTAATTTTTTGTAAATGTTGTTTCCACGTAAACTTAATTATTTTTAATTAAAATTTTATTGTAACCCGATAAATACATTAATATAGTAGTAACAAACAAAAAGTAAAGCAAGCCCACTAACTATTTGTATGCTTCGTCTCAACCATGTAAGTTGTGCAAACCCTGCAACAGTATTGGCAAAGATGCTAACAATTAAGAATGGCAATCCCCTTCCAATACCAAAGGCCAGAGCAAGTACAACACCATAAAGAGGATTTGCGGTAGCAGTAGCCACTGAAAGAAGCAATAATAGAGGAGCGGCGGAGGTTCCTAAACTAAATATCAATCCATAAACAAAAGAGCCACCTATACCAGGGCGGCGAAAAGAGGCTAATTTAGATATAGTGACGTGAGGTCCATAAAAGGCAACAATAGCGGCAATTGCCGCTATTAATGCCATAGATAAAGCCCAATACTGACCAAACTCTTCAGTAAAAAATATACCTAATTTCCCTGCTATAGTTCCTAATACAGAAAGACAAACGACTATGCCACAAAAGAATGCAAAGGCGATCATTACACCTCTATTAGATTTCTTTTCTGAATTGCTGCTTGTAAGACCTGCTATACCAAGTCCCACAGGTAAAGTACATGGACATACACCTGTTGTAATAATCCCTGCACCCATAGCAATTATTAGACTATAAACAGATCTATTAGCAAGTGTATGGTTAAACTGCTGTAAAAAATGTTCTAAACTCATTGCTTTACTTCTTGAGGATTTCCAGCTTTATATCCTTTGTCGTTTACCGCTTTTTGTATCTGATCAACTTTTACCTTTTGCGGGTCATAAATGAAGTAAGCATATCTCTTTTCGAGATTTACTTCTACATCTGAAACTCCATTAATTGACTTAATTGCACTCTTTACATTAGACTGACAAGCACTACATGTCATACCGTCAACCGACATTTTTACTTTTTTCATTACTACAGTTTTTGTTTGTTCTTTAACCGTTGTAGTTCCATCTTGTTTTTGTTGTTGAACACAGGAAGCAACAGACAAGGCTATAATCACGATGCAAGGTATTAGTTCCTTGATATGCAATAATTTTATCTTTAACATAAATATTTTTTATTGATGATTTTTTATAATACATTTATACTTCAACTGCTGTAAACCCTTGTTTATCCAAAACACTTTTCAATTCCTCATGCTTTGTTATTTCAGGATAATAATTAATCTGTACCTGCTTTTGTAAAATTTTAGGCTTTACAAGTTTTACACCTGGTAAAGCAATGAGGGAAGTAGTTATCCTTTCTGCACAACCTTCACATACCATATTAGAAACTTTAAACCGTGCTTCGGTTAAACCTGCAGTTACTTCTTCCTTAATAGTTTCGAGCCTTAAAGACCTTATGCGGAGCGTATTAATTAATATAGAAAAAATACTTATTATCATTATTACAATAGCAAGTATTGGAGTTATAAAACCAAATGCTGCCAACAGCATTCCCGCAATATTAAACAGCACGGCAATAACCACATTACTTGTCAATGTTTTATAACTTGCTTTTCCCAGTATAACTGCATTCAATACATCTATCAATTTGTCGCCAATTAAGATAACACCCGCAGCTTCTATAGCTACATCAGTACCTGCACCTATTGCAATTCCTACATCAGATTGAGCCAAAGCAGGGGCATCATTTATTCCATCACCCACCATTGCAACTCTATAACCTTTCTTTTGTAATGCTTCAATGGCGCTTGCTTTTTCACCGGGTAATAATTCGGCCTGTACTTCATCAATACCCAATTTTTCTGCAATTGGAACTGCTGATTGTTTAGTATCACCTGTAAGCATTACTGTTCTTATACCTCTATGCTTCATCTTTGCTATTACCTGAGCACCCGTGGGTCGTGGTGTGTCTTGCAAAGCTATAACACCCATTACATGATTCCCTTTGCAAACAAGCACAGTAGTTTTCCCTTCACTGCCTAAAGCTGTTATTAAAATTCTTATTTCTTTTGAAATATTAATACCACTTTGTTCTATAAACGAAGGTTTTCCTGCCAGTATTGTTTCGTCATTTATACTTCCTGCAACACCTTTGCCAGGTATAGCTTTAAAATTATTTACAGATAATTTAGGCGCAGCCTCCTTTTGTGCAAAAAAAGCAATGGCTTGCCCTATAGGATGTTCAGATTTAGTTTCCAATGCATCTGCAACAGATAAAAGTTCTATCTTATCACCATTCAAAGCATGTACATCTGTTACGGTAGGTTTACCATAAGTAAGTGTGCCTGTTTTATCAAAAACAATGGTATCAACTTTTGATAACCCGTAAAATACCTCACTAGCTTTTACAAGCAGCCCAATTGAAATTCCTTTACCGCCAGCTATTGCAGCAAGCATGGGCGTAGTAATACCTAAGGCACATGGATAACCCATAATGATGGTAGTAAGTAATACTAGCGTTGCCTGAATATAATTACCGGTTACCAACCCCCATATAATGAAGGCAATAGTAGCAGTAATAAATACAACCGGTCCGAAATAGTTCATGAGCTTATCTGCCAACAATTCAACAGGCGGTTTCTTTTCAGCGATGCGGCTCATTAAACTAACAATTTGGCTTAGGAAACTATCCTGACCAATCTTAGAAACTTTAATTTGTAAGGCTCCATCAAGATTTAGTGTACCACCTATTACATTAGAACCAATTTCTTTATTTGAGGGTGTACTTTCACCCGTAAAACTTGCTTCATCAACACTTGCGCCCCCATTCAATACTACACCATCTAATGGTATTCTTTCACCTGGTCTAACTTCTACCATTTCACCAACCAATACATCTTTTGTCAATACATCTACATATTGTTCACCTCTCAAAACCCTTGCTTTAGCCGGCTGTAAATCAATTAGTTTTCGAACAGCATCAGAAGCTTTTTTACGGGTGTCTAACTTGAAATATGCAAAGAACAAATGAAGTGACATTAACCAGGCAGCTACCGGCAAAAAATTGGGTAGTGCCGGATTGAACAGAGAGACAACTCCTACTATAAAAGAACCCCAGGCACCAACAGATAATAATACATTTGCATTAATTACCCTTTGGCCTATAGCCATTATGGTTTTCCGTAAAACAGGATATCCAACCCAAAATAAAATAAATGCAGCAATAACTAAGCTAAACCATGCACGATATACTTGCTGCAAACCAAAGAGATTCAAAGGATCAACTAATAAATCAATTACAGAAGCCACCATACCAATAGTACCACGCTGTTTTATTAAATTAAAAATATCTTCATCCGTTTTATATTGTTGCACTTCGGTAGATGAAACACTATAGCCGAGGCTTTCCACAGCTTCAGCCAGTTGTTCACGGCTCATTTTAGAAGTATCCGCTTCCACTAATACAATACCATGAACAAGATTCACCATCACACTTCTAATAGTCGGATTGCGTTTTAATGCTTTTTCTACACTCATAGTGCAGAAAGAACACATCAAACCGGAAACTTTCATTTGAACACTTTCAATAGCCATAACAATTAAAGTAATGAGTAAAGTAAATTAATTAAGCGTAGATAAATTATGCCACATTCCCTATGCCTGCGCTCCTCAATTCTTCCACAGAAATTCCTTTATGCTGGCAGCAGGACAATAGCTTGCCGTTTACAGCAATTGCAGGCACTGTGTTAATATCGAAGTTCTCTAATTTATTAAGGCATTCTTTTGAATCGCAAGACTCAGCTACATTATAAATAATTACTTCACAAGAACTGCAGGCCATTGCCTTTACCATTTCTACTACGGGTTCACAAACAGTACAACCGGCAGTAAATAATTCAATTTTTCTTTTTGTTTGAGTTTCCATAACTTTAAAATTTTGATTATAGAACAAAGTTCAGATGGCTGGTGGGTGTTCTCCTAATCTTTTTTAGAAATGTTTTTATTATGTTCTTCCAATCGTTTATTGATAGCATTGATCTCTTTTATTTTAGAAGTGAGCTCATCAAGTTCAAATACAGGAAACTTTTCTTTGATAAATTCAATTTTTTCAGCATCCTGACAGTTTCCAGGGCAGGTATTCATTACATGCACAAGTTTTAGCGCTAAACTTTTTCTAAATACCTCATCAAGTAATAAGTAATGTGCTTTTTGTAATCCATGATCAGCGGCTTTAAATTGCACCAATATTTTGTCAAAGTCGGTGTCATTATCTATCATATTTAAAATACCTTCTATTTGACCTATTACTGTGGAGAGGCGTTTTTTTAAATCGCCTGTTAATTCGTTTGGAATCATAAACTAAGATTTATAATAAACGAAAATATTGTGCCGGGGGGGGTCTTCACCAAAATATATTTTGTTTTTTAGAAACTTTTAAAATTCAAACCACAGCAATTCAGAATGACCATTAATATGAATGGACTATCGGTAGTGATATAAATATTTTGGCATAGCTAACTTGCATGTAATAAATGGTGTTATTATTTCGAAAAATTAAGCGTTTGCCTTAAAAATTTGGGTATTATAATTTAATTGTTTTATTCCCTTCCACTTAAATAAAAGGTAATGTTACCTATTTAATTTTTTATCAACTAGCGCAGCAACTTAGCTTAGATACATCTTTACCAAAAGTTATGGCCGCTAATTTAATACCCTCACCCAATGTTAGATAGGGATATAAATTTTCAGCCAAAGCTTTAATAGTTGTTTGTTGTTGAATAGCCATACTCAGCAATTCAATTAATTCGCCGCCTTCGGGGGCTACCACTCTTGCACCAATCAAAGCATCGGTTTCCTTATTGCGTATCAATTTAATAAAGCCTCTTGTGTCGTTTGCTGCGAGTGAACGGGGTACATTATTTAATGTTAGTTTAGAAACTTCAAAAGGAATATTGAGTGCCGCAGCCTGCACTTCATCTAAACCAGCCCCTGCTATTTGCGGATCGGTAAATACTACCCAGGGCAAAGCAGCATAATCGGTTTTATGCTCACTTCCGGTAAATGCATTTTCAACCGCAATTTTTCCTTCATAAGCAGCAGTGTATACAAAGGCGGGTGTGTTAGCCACATCGCCAACGGCATAAATATTGGGTAGGTTGGTTTCCATCATTGCATTTACCTGAATATGGCCCTTGGGGGTTAATTTCAGCCCAATTTTTTCTAATCCTAATTTTTCTGTATTGGCTTTTGTGCCAGATGCTACTACCACTTTACCCGGTTCAATCAATTGGGTAAAAGAACCATCCGGGCATTTGCAATGAATAGTAATGTTGTTGCCTGATTTTTCAAATTTAACAGCCCGGAAATTGGGCAATATTTCTATGCCCTCATTCCGCATGTGTTGCTCAATTTCTTCGCTAATGTCGGGCGTCTGGGTACGCAAAACCCTATCTGTAAATTCAATAATACGCACTTTTGTTCCCAAACGGTTATAGGCCATCGCAATTTCCAATCCTATATAACCGGCACCCATAATGGTAATACTTGTGGGTTGTTCTTCTAAATCGAATAAAGAAACATTGGTCAAATAACCAATGGAATCCAGCCCCTCAATGTTCGGAACATTAGTAGTAGCACCTGTGGCAATAATAAATTTCAGGGCAGTATATTTATCTTTTCCATTCACTACAATTGTTTTTGCATCTTCAAAATTGGCCCATCCATTGATCATGGTAAGCTGTTTAAAATCTTGTACCACATCCATATATTTTTTTTGCTGCAGGGTATGCACCAATGCTTTTTTATCTTTGATTACCTGCGCAAAATCAATGTCAAAGCCTTTGGGTTTGATGCCTGAAAAATTGGAATGTGAGGCATGATAAGCGGCTTCAGCAGCTCTGATTAAAGTTTTAGAGGGCACACATCCCACGTTTACACAAGTGCCGCCAAAAGGAAGTCCGGCATTGACCATTAAAGTAGAAAGACCTAAACTTTCTGCTCGAATAGCTGCCGAAAAAGCGGCAGAGCCACCACCAATAATAATCAAATCAAAATGGTGAGCCCCGGAAACACCCAGATTTTTTTGTGCCCGATAACTTGCAGAACGATTGATAGAAGCAACAATTGTATCTGCGTTCCCCGTTTTCGGGTTAAAAACCACTTCCCCTTTTCCTTCCTGAAACTGAACATTGGCGCTTACAATTCCGGGATTAGAATGAATGATTTTTTCAACAGTACGGGCACAATGCTCGCAGGTCATACCGGTAATTTTCAACAAAATTTTTTCTTGTTGCGCATCATTTTGCGTATTATCTGACTTGTTATCGGCATTTGATTTTTTAAAGAAACTCATTGAAATATATTAATTAATTGATGAATAATATTGGGGCAATTTTGCATACCCATACTGCTTTTATTAAATACGGTTCATATATCATATATCAGTTATCAGCAGTATTCGTCTTGCTTTTGTCCTTCATTACAACTGCCTTATATCCTGCCTTGTCAATCACAGCAATGATTGCTTTTTCAGAAATTTTTGAAGCGTCATATTTAATGATGCAGGTATTTCCAGGATATTGAATTACATCGCTAATAATTCCACTCGTTTTAGCTAATTCGGAATGAATATGATTAGAGCATCCTGCACAAGACATTCCTGTAATTTTAAATGTAACAGTTTTAATATCATCTTGGGTATGCAGCATAACCTGTTGGGTGTTTGTATGTATTGCTTTTGCAGCACAACTACCCCCGCAACCACACATGCCTATTATGCCAATGGTTGTGATAGTACCCAACAATATGAATATGTATTTCATGGTAAAAATTTAAATTTAAAAAAACATTCAATGTTTATTCTACTGCCGATACGCCTGAAACTTTGTATCCGGTTGCGTTTACGGCATTCACAATCGTATCTAATTTGGTTTCAGCGGCATTGTATTCTACTGTACTGCTGGCATCTTTAAAAGCGGTTTCAAATTGTATTACTCCCGGCACTTTTGATAAAGCCAGATTAATAGTTGAGCTGCAGGCTTCACAATCCATTCCTTCAATCTTTAATTTTACGGTTCGCACAGCTGATTTATCAACATACACCACTTCCTTTTTTTCTATTTTAGGAAAGAAGATAGAGGAGTAGGAAGGGAAAGCCATTAGCAATACAGCCAAAACAGTCACAATACCTAAAAAAGATTTGCTTTTCCAAAATGAAGGTTTGTCTTCTTCACAATCGCAGGCAATTTCATTAGCACTTCGGGATTTTAATTTTTGATACCAAGCAAATGCTAATACCAGTATGGTTATACTAATTAAAACGGGGCGGTAAGGCTCCATCCACGAAAAAGCAGATGCAATGCCGGTAACACCACTTATTAAAGCCAGTACCGGTGTAATACAGCATAAAGAGGCAATAAAAGCTGTTGCCAATACGGCTATCCAGGTTTTTCCGTTTGATTTTTCCTGTTTCATACGAATTGATTTTGTTGTTTGAGTTGTTGAATGTATTTAAATAAACCGCGCAGCATTTTTAAATGCTCGGGCTTTAATGAATAAAAAATGGTTTGCCTTTCTTTTCTGGCCTGAATAATTCCGCCATCCTTCATTTTTCGCAGGTGTTGTGATATGGCCGGAATACTCATTCCTAAAATATCACTTAAATCGCAAGGGCATAATTCTTTTTCTTCTTCCAATAAATATAAAATCTTTAAACGGGCTTCATTACCGGCCAATGCCAATACTCCCGACATGGTAGCGAATGCTTCCTGGGTTTGTTCTAATTTTTCTTTGCACTGATTAATTTGAACAGGATCGGCATATAAACGAATACAAGCACTCATATTGTTGATATTTTCAGCAAAACTATACTTTATTTATTATTTAAGCAAATACTTAAATAAATATTTTGTTAAACCCTGCTTTTTAGATTTTATTATACCCAATAGTCGTTGAACGATTTATTTCCTGACAAAAGAGAAAACTGATGGCTTAATTACGAAAATGAGCTGATGGCTTTTTACACTTTATAAATCATCATAGCGTTTTTTCCGATAAATAAATATGGAAAAACCAACCCTGCTGCCTAATTTTAAACAATCAATAAAAATTGTTGTTAATGGAGCTATTAAAATTTTACAACGGCATGAAGCCTTCAAAATATTGCACTTTTATATTTTTTATTTTATGCTTAACCGCCTGCAACAACCCTAAAAGCAATATTCCTGTTGTAGGTTTTGCCGATGCATTTGAAGATAATACCATTGAACAGGCAAAAACCGGATTTATAGATGCATTAAAATTGCACGGTTTTGATGAAAGCAAAGGCACTGTAAAAATTATATACCGCAATGCACAAGGCAGTATACCTACTTTAACACAAATTATTCGCTACTTTATTACTGAAAAAGTTACATTAATTGCTGCGAATACTACCCTGCCTACCATTACTGCCATTCAGAATACTAAAACCATTCCTGTATTTATGATGGTAGCTGCAACGCCGCAACTCATGCATTTAACCGATGCACAAGGTAACCCCCCACCTAATTTGTTTGGCGTGGGCGAAAACTTAAATTATATCGATACTTCCTTTTTACTGATTCCACAAATAGTACATTCTGCTGCCAATCAACCATTAACGGTGGGTATGATTTTCAATCAGTCAGAACCTCAATCGGTTGAGGCCATTAACCGTATTAAAAATCTGGCTTCAGCTAACCATATTCAATTGGTTGCATTGCCGGTAAACAGCAGTGCCGATGTTTTATTGGTAACACAATCGCTTTTATCGAAACACATTGATGCATTTTTTGCCAATCCAGACAACACGGTTTTTGCTTCTTTTGAAAATATTGTAAAAGCCTGCAATGAACAAAATGTACCTATTTTTACGAGTGAGGCAGGATTAGTAGCCCGTGGTGCCGTAGCTGCATTTGGTGCGAATATTTACGACTGGGGCTATCAGGCTGGAGAACAGGCAGCTGATTTTTTGCAAACAAAAAGCACAAAAGGGTTGCAGTGGCAAATGGTAAAAATTAGAAACAGAGTATATAATCCTGCAGTTGCTAAAAGGTATCATTTACAATTTTCTCCGGATTATAAACCCATACAATAATGGACTTTTATTTATCTGCATTGGTTCTATCGTTGTGCCTCGGGGCCATGTCGATGGGTGTTTTTATTTCCATGCGCATCTTTAATATTCCCGATATTACTACCGATGGCAGTTACACGTTAGGTGCGGCTGTTACTGCATTGTTATTGGTAAACCACTGGCCTTTATTCCCGGCAATGTTCATTAGCATGTTGGCCGGAGCCACCGCGGGTATTTGCACTGCTTATATTCATACCAAACTTAAAATTGATGCTTTACTGGCGGGCATTTTAGTAATGACCGGATTATATTCGATAAATCTAATGATTATGGGGCGTTCTAATATTCCACTGGTTAATCTGTCCACTTTGTTTACATACATACATTTTTTTAATAATTCAACTTATAATGCTCTTTTTACCGGCACATTAATAATTGGATTTTTTGTATTGCTGTTATGGTTTATATTATTAACCGATTTTGGTATTGCCATGCGGGCAACCGGGAATAGCAGTAGCATGACCCGATCGTTAGGAATTAACAATAACAGAATGAAAATTATTGGACTGGCCATGGCCAATGCTTTAACGGCACTAAGTGGCTCATTGGTAGCTCAATACCAAAGTTTTACCGATATTAATATGGGCATTGGTATTGTAATTGTTGGTTTGGGCTCCGTTTTAATTGCAGATGCTTTGCGCATTTGGCTCAATATTGTTGCAATTGGTTGGCAAATTGTACTGGTTATTGCGGGCAGCTTTATTTTTCAAATGGTACTGGCAGTTACCTTATCATTGGGTGTGGATCCCAATATATTGAAATTGGTTACAGCCCTTTTTGTATTGTTAATTGTTGCTTTACCCAGGGTAAAAAATGTACTAATACATCAAAATGAATAATCTGTTTTGGGAATGATACAATTAGAACAAGTAACAAAAGTTTTTAATCCGGGAAGGGTGAATGAAGTGATGGCATTGAACAATGTATCATTGAATATTCAGCAGGGTGAATTTGTCATCATTATTGGCGCTAACGGTTCAGGTAAAACCACTTTGTTTAATACCATTGCAGGAGCTGTGATTCCAACAAAAGGGAAAGTATGGATTGCCGGAGAAGAGGTAACCACTTTGCCGGATTATAAAAGAAGCAAATGGATTGCAAGGGTTTTTCAAAACCCGTTTGATGGTACGGCCCCCGACCTTACTATTCTGGATAATTTTAGACTGGCGGCATTAAGAACACAAAGCAAACCATTAAAAATAGGCATCAATACTGCATTTAAAAGGAGAGTACAAAATACCATTGCACGTTTGGGAATGGGTTTGGAAAATAAATTAAATCAACCCATGGGTACCTTATCGGGCGGGCAAAGGCAGGCACTTACCCTGTTGATGAGCATTATGGATACAACTACCGTTTTATTATTAGACGAACCCACTGCTGCCCTTGATCCAAAGTCGGCTGATATTATTTTGAAAGTCGCACAGTCGCTTATTGAAGAATATCAATTAACAGCCATTTTCATTACACATAATTTAAAAGATGCCCAGCAATATGGCAATCGCTTGCTACAAATACATGAAGGGAAATTAGTGCGTGACCTGAATGCAACTGAAAAGCATAACTTATTATTGCAAAATATGTATGAATGGTTTGGTTGATCCATCAAATTTTTACTGGTAATAATTTAGCGCTTACCTATTTACATCAGCAACTCAATCTAACGCAAACACATTATTACCACTTTGCAAGACATATATTTTATTGTTCCAAACCAATTGCCCCGTAACCGTTTTAGGCAACACAATTGTAATGGTCCATTTATTACCATTTTTTTTATAGGCCACATGTAACATTCCATTGGGATGCGGCATTTGCCCGCTTATTTCTATTATATTTCCGAGATGTGGTGTAATTTTTACTTTTTTAAATCCCGGTGCATCACTATCTATTCCCAATATGGTTCTATATACTTCAATATTCGGACTGGCCCCCCAGGCATGACAATCTGATCTGGAACCATTAATATCCGATGTTTCGGCCCAGGTGGTTAAGCCCATTGCAATGTTTTCTTTCCATATATCTAACCACTGTAAATAATCGTTTCCCAAACCTGCCATTACCAGTGCCTGATACAGGTAATATTTAAAATAAATAGATGCAGGAGCCAATTGTTTGTTATGCAAAAGTTGCTGAGCCAGCGCAGTTGCCTGTTTCCCTGTGATGGTATGTGTTAAAATGGCCAGTGCATTGGCGTGCTGAGAAAATTGATCACCCTCATCAGTATCGGCAAATAATGCCTTATTGCTATACCAATATTTTTTTTGAATGGTTGTTTGTAACTGTATAGCCTTTGCGTTGTATAATTTTGCATAAGCCGGCATACCCATTTGTGCTTCTAATGATGCTGCCAATTGGTAGGCCCATAACAGTTGTAAATCTAAAATAGCAGATGAACCATCTTTTCCATACGGTGCCGTTCCACCATTCCAGCCTTTATAACCATCTACCCAATCCGTAAACATCCAATAGGGCACTTTACGCAATGTTCCGTCTGCTTGTTGGTATTGCTGAAAAAACCATAAAATATTTCTTACTCCCTGCAATTTATTGGCAATAAAAGCACTATCACCACGGTATTTCCAATAATCGGCCAACATGCCAATATACCACAACGAAAAGGTGGGAATTTGTTGCGGGGTGAATGATGGATGCCTGCTTAAGGTAATCCCTTCTGCAATTCTGGAATGGTCCATTTGGTTCAATGCATTTTTAACCAACCGGTCATCGCCACTATTGTATAAACCAATTAAAGCCTGAATACGACTATCGCCAATATATTGCAGCTCTTCATAGTAAGGGCAATCCATAAACGTTTCAATAGCACATAAACGGGCAGTATGCCATCCTATGTTCAGTATTTTTTGTAAAAGCGTATCCGTTGTTTGCACACTTGCATTTTGTTGATAAGGATATCCGATAAAAGTATTATAAAAGTCTTCTATTGAAATGGGCTCGTTTTGTGTGGTTATGTTGAGTTGAATATATCTAAAAGTGCGCCATGCCAATGAATTAAATGCTTGCTTTGCAACACCGGAAGAAATGATGCTGTCTTTTCTTCCCAATATTATTTTATTGGCAATATCATTACGGTTTCCCTTTTCAAGTATGGGCTTTCCTTCTTTATCTTTTTCAAACAATGCTTCTGCATAAGTGCAGGTTATCGTTGCTCCATTTCCTCCTGAAAATAAAAGATGCACATAAGCATTGGTTAATACACCCTGATCCAATAAAATAGTAGCAGTAGTGTACGCAGGAACTTGAAAAGCAGCTTTTCCACTTAAAAAATCATGGGAGATAGTTACACCAATGGCACTCCGTATATAAGTCATTCTTTGCAACTTTAATTCCATAGCAGGTAATGGATCGGGAATCAACATCCATTCGTTAATATCACCTATACCTTTGGGTTTAGCACCCGACCAGCCAATTTGTTGAGCCGGTTGCCATTGGCTGTCATCAAAATTATTTTGTTGCCATTGAAGCGGGAATTGATGCATATCAACTATTTCGCCCGGACCGGCAACATAGTATGCACTGTAGTCAATACCCGGCAATGGCCGATAAGCCATACACCGATAACTCTTCCAGGTGCTATTGGTATTGAGTATTTTTTCTAATGCATCATCGCCCACCAATACC
>NZ_LUHG01000069.1 GCF_001623405.1 Hydrotalea flava | reverse complement strand
CGGGCTTGGCGATGTGGCGGAATTTGAAAAACCGTCAGCCGGGAACGATTGCTGAATAAATATACAAAAGTTTAACCTACAACGAACAGCCCGATAGAACGTCGCCTGCCCAAACTACAGCTGATAGATAACTACAGTCGAACTACTGCGTTACAGTCCGCCGACATAGTGCCCAAGCCTTTTGTTGTGCGTTCGGCATATTGTTAGTACACTATTTTTCTTTTATTTAGCTCTACGTTAAAGTTCACTCTCGCTCCCAAGGCTTCAAAAACTTTCAAAATAGTCGTAAATCTTGCGTCTGTTGTGCTGTTCTCAATTTTTGAAATTTGAGCTTTTTTCACGCCAACAAGTTCGCCTAATTCTTCTTGTGTCAAGTTACGTTCTTGTCGAGCTTGTTTGATAGCTTGTCCTAATAAGTCAAGACGAAGTTCGTTTTCAAATTCGTCACGCTTTTTTGTTCCTTTTTTACCGATGTATTTGTCGGTTAAATCTTCTAAACTATATGTTTTCATTACTTTTTATTTTTGTCATTAAGATACTTTTCTCTTGATTTTTCTGCTCGTTCAATTTCACTTTTCGGAATTTTGTCAGTTTTCTTAATCAGTCCGTGAGTAGAAATTACAACTGTATCACTTTTATCGGTCTTGTCCCAAAATGCAAAAAGTCGATAATAGGTTTTGTTAAATTTCGTTCTAAACTCCCAAATTTCGCCTTGCAGTTTTTTGAAAAGCTCTTTGTCATTTGTGCTTCGAGCTTTCCAAATGTTATAAATAATTTTATCTCTTGCTTTTTCGTCAAGCTGGTCCAAAAAGTTTTTTGCTTCCTGTAAAAACTCAATCCGAAATTTGTAATCATCCATTCAATATTATATTTTAAGCAAAGATAAAAGTTTCTTATTTAGGAAACAAAATTTTCTGGTAAATTTTTACTTATCAAATTTTATATGTCAGAATTGGTTTTCGATAGCGGTCGGAAATGCTGACGCACAACGGTTCGGGGCTACACGCTCGTGCGGGATTTCAGGGCACAAAACTGTCAAACCAGCACTAAAGTTAAATTGAAAAACTGAACTTGAATTTAAGCACTTCACCCCGCATGACGCCAAATGCATGTTACCAGCTGGCGTTCTTGTCCACCGTGTCTGCAAACCATTGTCGTTATTGAGGTTCAGTGTCTTTGTCGGGTTGGTTTGCGTGTCGGGTGTTTTATTTTTTTTGAAGGGTTGGAAAAAATATTTTGAAATTCTTTCTGGGTGGAAAGGTGGAAGCTCTTTTGCAAGCTTTGGTCTGTGCTTGGGCTTGTGCGGCTTGCAAATGTGCTTACACCTGTGCGATGGCTTTTAGTCCTTTCCATTTATCGTAATCATTATTTCTCTGAAACTTTCCAGTCCTGCTTCAAGGTTTTCAATTATTTCTCCTGCTAAAACGTCCGGGTCGGGTAAGTTGTCAAGGTCGGCAAGCGATTTATCTTTTATCCAAGTGATGTCAAGCGATGTTTTGTCACGGTTGATGATTTCATCATATGTAAACTTTCGCCAACGTCCTTCGGGATTTGTGTTTGCGTTATATGTTTCTTTTCGTTTGTGTCTGTTGTCGGGATTGTAGCAATTAATGAAGTCTCTCAGGTCTTCAAGTTTTAGGGGATTCTTTTTTAGTGTAAAATGAATGTTGGTTCTAAAATCGTAAATCCAAATGTCTTTTGTCCAAGGCTGTTTTGATGCTGGTTTGTTGTCGAAGAAAAGCACATTTGCTTTAACGCCTTGTCTATAAAAAATACCGGTCGGCAAGCGTAGAATTGTATGCAGGTCGGTTGTTTCCATTAATTTTTTACGGACTGTTTCACCTGCACCGCCTTCAAACAAAACATTGTCGGGCAAAACAACGGCTGCCTGTCCTGTTGATTTCAGCATTGTTCTGATGTGCTGCACAAAATTTAATTGCTTGTTGCTCGATGTTTCCCAAAAGTCTTGTCGGTTGTAAGTGAGTTCGTCTGTTTCCTGTTCTCCTTCTTCGTTGGTAGCTGTCATACTGCTTTTTCTGCCGAATGGTGGATTGGCTAACACATAGTCAACTCGTAAACCGCTGTCTGAAATCAAAGCATCAGCAGGGGATATAAAGTTCTCACTTTCAAAATCACCGATATTGTGCAAAAACAAATTCATCAAACACATTCTTCTAGTATTAGGCACAATTTCGTTTCCGAAAAAGGTTTTGTGCTTTAAAAAGTGCTTTTGTGTTTTGTCTAATTTCTGTTTTGCAATAAAATCATAAGCCGCCAAAAAGAAACCACCCGTTCCACAAGCAGGGTCAGCAATGGTTTTCATAGGTTCAGGTTTTACACATTCCACCATTGCACGAATTAAAGCTCTTGGTGTAAAATATTGACCTGCTCCGCTTTTGGTATCTTCTGCGTTCTTCTCTAAAAGTCCTTCATAAATGGTTCCTTTTATATCTGCTCCAAGTGTTGCCCACTGCTCTTTATCAATCATATCAATGATTTTGTATAGCATGGCCGGCTCTTTAATCTTATTCTGACTTTGAACAAAAATTTGTCCTAAAACGCCTTTCTGTCTTGAAAGCACATTCAGTGTTTTGGAGTAATGTTGTTCCAGTTCATCACCACGCCTTGAAGTCAAACTTTCCCAATTGTGTTCTGTTGGGATTGGTAGTTTTCTGTTGTAGGGTGGTTTGCTGAATTCATCAGCCATTTTCAGAAACAACAAATAGGTAAGTTGCTCCAGATAGTCGCCATAACCAACGCCAATATCTCTTAGCGGATTACAAAAACTCCAAACTTTACTTACTATTGCTGATGTATTTTCGTTGCTCATTGGTTAATCTTAGTTTCTGCTTTTTTAGTTAAATAATATCCACCTGTTCTTTTAGGTCCTCTATATTCAATAATTTCACTATCACGTAATTGCTTAATATATCTTTCAAGACTTTTTACAGGAATATCAATAAGACTAGCTATATCTACTGTTCTTAGACCTCCTTCTTTGTATAGCACGAGTAGTATCTTTTGAATCTTATCTTTTACATCCTTAGTTATTCCCTCAGTTATTCCCTCAGTTATTCCCTCAACTTTAGTAACAACTCCTTTACTTATTCCCTCAGTTATTCCCTTAGTTGTTCCCTCATTCTTTCTATTATGTGAAACACCGGGAAAAATAACAGTAGTTGTATTTTCTTTTTGTTTCCATGCAGGACTCTTAAATTTATTTTCCCTACAATCTCTAATCATTCTTTGAGTTCCTGTTCCAAGCATTTCAATATATTTTCTATAAAAGCACATTTGAGCAATATCAGGATTACGAAGTATGGAATGATGCTCCACTTTTAAATCAGCAACCGTTATTCCATCAGGTAGAGCACCATAGTTACTTATTTCAGTCCTGTCTGAATAAATGGAAACTTGCAGAAATCCTTTGATAGAATTATAATCTCTATGAACCATTGCATTTAGAATACCTTCACGTAGTGCAAGCACAGGATAGTTAGGCTTATCAGTTCGTGTAAGCCCCTTTACTGTCAAACTTTTTCCGTAAACGATGTCTAAATACTCAAAAATGGCAGTTATATTTTTAAAGATATTCCCCTCAAACATCTTGTCATCAATAAACTGATTACCTGATGTTTTAGCAGGGTAAAGAGTAAGCCTGATTCTTGATTGAGGAATAAAACGTATAGGATTTTTACCAAACAATACCATACAAGCATTTGTGATGTTACCGTTTTGAAGCAAACCAACCTGAATCAAAAAATCTTCTACATCATCTATTTTGGCATCTGTTTTATACTCTTTGTAAAGCTTTATAGTTTGTTTAATCTCTGCTGTGTCTAAATCGGATAATTCAGCACCTAATACAGGCATTCTTTCCCAGTTAAAATCTGATTGCTTACGCTGTGAAATTAACTTTGGAAGCTTGTCAGCAGTTGTTGCTTTTGTTGCTTGTCCAATTCTATTGTAAATAGTGCCTTTGTATTGATAAGGTTTTTTAGCTCCTTCCCAAACACTGATTAATATGACATCCTTTCTTTTATAACCGATAGGTTGAACTGAAATGGGTGCAGTTGGTTTTATCCACTCTACCAACTTATGTTGTAATTCTGTGGCTAAGTTGTTTGCGTTTTCAACACCGATTATATTTTTATTATCATCAATACCTACTACAAGGTCACCTCCTTGCGTATTTATAAATGATGTAATCACCTTAGCAATCGTATCTAAATCAGGTTTAGCTTTAAATTCAAGTCGAACACCTTCGCTTTGTTGCAGCAAATTTTCTATGATAAAACTATTTTCCATGGTCAACTTTTTTAGTGTTCATTACTTCTTCAATAAACTCTTTACTTGAAAACTGAGCAATTATATATGTCATCATTTCATCAAGTCGATAAAACTCCTGTGCCCAATTTCCGTTGCGGAGGGTAATAGGAATATGATTCTTAATCACGTATTCATACATTTCAATTGACAGTACATCGAAGAATCTATTATCCGTAATTTCAATTTCGCATCCTTTTTTCTTCTTCATTTTCTTTAACAGCGTTCTGGCAAAAACTACGTCTCGATGAACTAAAAACCAGTATGGTTTTTCTAAACGAATGGCTTCCTTTATTTCTTCAAAGGTGATATTCTTTTCACCGATGTTTCCAGTGCCGCAATAAGGTCTAATTATACCAAGGAATAAATCACATTCCTTTACAGCATTTAAGCAGTTATCTAAATTGGATAGCTTAGGATTTACTTTAATACTGCCGTGATGAGAATTGAGCACTTCAAAACCCATAGTATTGAGTTGAGCTATAATGGATGAAAGCTGGTCTTCAAAACCATAAACAGTTGAACCAACCATGATTTTTACTTTATCCTTTGGTTTATCCATTAGCTTATTGACGGAACCTTTCTTTTTTGGTATGGCTGTTTTTTTACCCATTCACTAATATTTTCCTTTTAGATGTTTTCACTTTCTCCTTCTTCTCAGGCTTTCCGTTTCCGTGCTTGCCCTGAGCTTGTCGAAGGGCTCTTATTCTTTCCAACAACTTCTCAGCCGGTTCATCATTGGGGTCTTGCGGAACGAGTTTGCCTTCAAATGCTTTCTTGATAATGCTTAAACGCAAAGCTTCTGCCTGTTGCAAACTTCTCTCAATGGTTTCTTCAATTTTATCGCAAACGGAAAGGCGGCTCTCAATATCATGAACAATTTTTACCTGCTGAATTGGGTTTGGAACTGGAATTTCAAGTGCTTCTAAGAACTCCACATTAATATTTTTCTGTGCAGTTGCAGAAGCCTTACCTTCAATTTCTTGTTTTATTTTCTGAATGTAAAAATTTACATATTCAAGATTCAGAACACTTGGGTCGGAAGTAATTCCGACAACACTATCAGGAAAACAAGCATCAAACCCTAAAAAGGCTGTATCAGCAATATTTGCAGCAATTGTCAAACAGAGTGTTCCTTTAGGCCATAGTTTACTTTGTTTTAATCCAAAATCAGAATATGTTTCAGAATATTCTTTTACTATTCTTCCATTTGCCGCTCTGACATCACCAGTTTGTATAAATGGATATTTGCCGCCAAATAATTCAGGTGCGTTTCTTGGTCTGTGTTTTGATTTGCCACGCTTAACAATAGCAACTTTACCTAGTGGTTTTAATTCCCAATTACCTTCAAAAGCCCATTTCAAAACTGCCTGCCGATAAACCTTTAATTGCTGTTTGGTGGTTTCTAAATATTCAATGCCTTTATCAAGGTCGGTGAGTAGTTGTTCGAGTTTGGCAAGGATGCGTTTTTGCTCGTTGAGGGGGGAAAGGGGGAAATCGTAATTCCAAAGTAAATTAGGATCAACATGCGGAATTCCAACTCCTTTTGCCCTTGAGTTGATTTCAATAAATTTGGATTTTAAAAAATAGTAGGTTAAATCTTGGTTTACCAATGGAAGTTTTATTCTAACTAATGTACTTCCTAGAGCACCTTTAATTGCCTTGCCTACATACCCTGAACGGCTTCCATCCCAAACCATTAAAAAATCATCATCTTCACAAAGTACACAGCCAACGCCATCGGTGTATTCATCAATAATATTTTTTTCAAATGCCTTAATATTTACGTAGGGAATAGAACATTCCTTTGTCATTTCTTTGGAGACACGTTTTGGCTTTTTACCTTTTTCGGTAATTACCAAATCGCCCAATTTGGCAATCGTCCAGCCTTTTGGTAAATCTTTTATCTCAATCATTCTATAATTCTTCTTGTTCGTATTCGGGCATTTCTAAATATTTCTTTCCGTCAAGCAAGTTGCCTGTTTTCTTTTTGTTTGTGCCGCCCCATTGCTTGAAGAAGAAAGCCACGTCCTTTTTTTCGCATTGTTGCTTTATATCCAAAACCCATTCTTTTTTCATTGGTCTTGGTTTTCTTCCACTTTCGCCACCAACAATAACCCAATCAATGCCTTTTAAATTAAGTTTTGGCAAAGGGCCTAACAATGGCTCGCAACTCAAAAATTTTGTTCTTGCGTTTGATTGTCTCAATAGGTCAATTCGTTTCATTACCTTTTCATTCTCCACAGAAACTCCCATCCAAATATTATGCGACCAATCAAGCCAACCTTCTTTATCATAATAGAGCATTACATCAGCTCTTTTTGTTAATACCTGAAAAACGTGTTGAGGATTTTCTTTCATCACTCTGAAAACCTTACGAATAAATTCAATAGGAACATCTTTGTGAAATAAGTCACTCATTGAATTCACAAAAACAATTTTTGATTTTTTCCAAGTGTATGGCGTATCCAATTCATCTTCATGTATGGTAAGTTTAAATTCATTCTGATATTTTTCTACACCCATTGCCTTCAATCTTTTTGCCATAACTTCTGCATAGCAAAACTTACAACCAGCTGAAATTTTATCGCAACCCGTAACCGGGTTCCAAGTCATTTCTGTCCATTCTATGCTTGATTGTGCCATGTTTATTTGATTTTAATTTGATAAATATCACTTTCATTTAAGCGATGAATATTAGTAATTTTCTTATTGAACTTTCCGACTATTTCTATCTTGTCTTTTATCTCTTCAATTACTTCAACATAAGCCCTTGTTGGAACACCATTGTGTAAAGCATGTTTCATACCGTCCAAATTATTGCTGATTTTTCTCGTTAGAATAGACTTTTTTAATTGCTCTTTATAATCATTGATTCGAACTGTATTTGTTTCAGTGTAAAAGAGTGTATTTGGTTGGTAGTCATTATACATGCTGAAATTGGATTCACCTGATAGTTTATCTTTATCCCAACAAACTTTTAAAAACTTTTCCATCCCCAACGTATGCCCAGTACCGAAAATTAAACCGTAATAGTTTGAACCCTTTTTGATTGTAAATTGATGAAGGTAAAACTCGGTTTTCTTTGGAATTAGCGTTCGGAAATAATTTGCCACATATTTATGGCACTCTTTGGGTTTGCTCTCATCAAAGTTGATTCTGTTGGTTTCAAAATACTTTAAAATATTAGGATGTTCCTTGAAACGTCTGATGAATGACGAAGAAATAAAGAATATGAAATCCGTTCTTGGAGATTCTGTTAGCTTTTTAAAAACATCATTATCTACTTCTTTAAATCCGTATTGGTCAAGTAAAATGAACTTTCCATATTTTGGATTATTTAGAATTGTGGAAACTGTTGGTCTTTCAAATACTTCTTTGAAATCGAAACTTCCATAAGCGACATTGTAAACACATTCAGTTCTCCCGCAATTTGATAAGCACTCAGTCAAATGATTTGTAACATTTGTTTCTAATAATGTTCTTTTGGTTTCAATCTTTTCATTGTAGCCAAAAACAACTCTCCCTTTTGGAACTTTACTGCAAAACATTTGGTCTTCTCCTTTTGCTTCATCCAATAGAATAAGTGGGCTACCATGATTATTTTCAGAATCAATTCCGCTTCCGGCAAAGAAGTCATAAATAAATACCTTCTCAACAAATGGGCTATGTATAAACACAGGAAGCCACTCTTTGAAACATTCTCTGAATATTTCAAGTTTTAGCTTTGTTGCATCATCAAATGCTTTTTTGTTAATGTCTTTAGCCATTTTATGCTGCCAGTGCTTCGTTTAATTCGATAATAATTTCATCCATCTGCTCTCCAAACAATTGCCACATTTTACCCTTGCCACCTTTTGCATCAAAAGGCGTGTAGTCTAAATCATCAGCATCTAAATGAATACTTGTGGCAATATGGTCTTTAATCATACGCAGCCATTGCATTTGTTCTTCAGTAAATCGGTTGTGCTGCCCTGCGTTCTTTTTCAAAATCCAGTCACGGAAATTCAAATCCACTTTGTTTGAGTAATCTATCAATGTGGAATCAATTCCCGAAATTCTGCGAAGCAATGAAACCAACGCAATCAATTCAGATTTTGGGCTGCCTGTTGCTTTCTCTAATTGCTCATAGGCTCGCCATACCTGCATTGGTGCCAATAATGGTCTTTCCAATTTCAATTTATCCAATACTTCCTGAATCATTTTGTAATTCAGTTCACGTCTACGATAGGGTTGAGTATAGAATATCTGTAAGGCGGTTATTTCGTCCTGATGTAGAGCAATCCAAGTTTTAAAATCTGCTACTAGGTTTTCGGCTTTTTCTTTGCTGTCGGTTGCCCAGCCTTTATTCAGTAATGTGTCAGGGTTTGTTATGTCTATGGTTTGTTCGTGTGCCCTGCGAACATTATCTATATATTCCCGCAAGTCACTACTATGAAAAACATTTGCTGCTTTTTCTTTCAGTTCGTCATGCAATTTATTTAATGCTTTTTCTTTAGCCATTGGCGATTCTCCCGCCATTTCAGTTTCAACTTTGGCTTTCAAATCATCCAACACATCAGGATTGTAGGCTTGCAACAATTCATTTACTACTTGCTTTAGCGTTTTGCCTTCTGCCTTTTCGCTGAACTGTTGTTTTTCCTGCTCTGTAATTTGCTTTTCTAATCTTGTCAGACGGTTTGCCAAAGAAGAAAACAATTCTTCATCACGATTTCCAACGGCAATAGCTCCCAATAAATCTTTCAACGGAACGCCTGGCTTTTTCTCTAATGGTCGGCTATCACTTTTTATGCTTTTGGTTACGCCAACGGCATCCACAATTACAAAATGGTCTTTGGTGTGTTTAGCAGTGGGTGTTACTTTTCTTAAATCGTCAAGGGTAATGATTCTTGTTCCCCTGCCTTTCATTTGCTCAAAGTAGTTTCTGCTTCTTACATCACGCATAAAAAGCAAACATTCCAAAGGTTTTACATCTGTTCCGGTTGCAATCATGTCAACCGTTACAGCTATTCTTGGGAAATAGTCGTTTCGGAATTGAGCTAATACCGATTTCGGGTCTTCGTCTTTGTTTCGGTAAGTTATCTTTTTGCAAAAGCTATTTCCTTCTCCAAATTCTTCTCTCACAATGTTGATGATGTCGTCAGCATGTGAATCCGTTTTGGCGAAGATTAAAGTTTTCGGAATCTCAAATTCTCCTTTGTCCGTGAAGCGGTCGGGGAAAATTTCAGGCAAATGCTCTTTGAATGTTTTGATGATAAGCCTGATTTGATTAGGGTTTACAATATCTTTGTCAAGCTGATTGGCGGTGTAGTTCTCGTTTTCGTCTTGCAGTTCCCAACGCTTTTTCCTTGATAGTTTTTCTCTGCGTTCTACATATTCACCTTTCCAGATTGTTCCGCCTTGTTGTGTGATTTGTGTTTCAATCAGAAAAACATCAAAGCCAACATTTACACCGTCTGCAATGGCTTGTTCGTGGGTATATTCACTCACAATATTTTGATTGAAATAACCAAAAGTTCTGTTGTCGGGTGTGGCAGTTAAACCAATTTGAAAAGCATCATAATATTGCAAAACCTGCATCCACAAATTGTAAATACTACGGTGACATTCATCAATTACAATGAAGTCGAAGAATTCAATGGGTAATTTTTCATTGTAAACAACTGGCATAGGTTCTTTAGGCTGCCAGCGTTCATTTGGATTTTCTTCTTCGGCTGATTCTTCTAACTCCGTTCCTTTAAGAATTGAATAAAGCCTTTGAATGGTGCTAATATAAACATGATTGTCGGTAGGCACATAGCTTGATTTCAAGCGATGCACTCCATATAATTCAGTAAATTTACGGTTGTCGTCATTTGGCAGAAAAGACATGAACTCTTGTTCTGCTTGTTCGCCAAGGTTTTTGGTATCAACCAAAAACAAAATGCGTTTCGCTTCCGTGAATTTCAGCAAACGATAAATGAAAGAAATGGCAGTAAAGGTTTTACCTGAACCCGTTGCCATTTGAATTAAAGCTTTGGGCTTAAATTCTTTGAAAGAACTTTCCAGCTTCGTAATAGCATTTATTTGGCAATCTCTCAAACCTTCAGTTTGCAAAACAGGAATGTCCAACAAACTTGCCCGAAGTGATTTTTCAGTCTTCAGCCAAGTCCTGAAAGTTTCAGGTCTGTGAAAAGTAAAAACTGGTCTTGAACGTGGCTTTGGGTCACGAAAGTCCGTGAATCTTGTTACATCACCTGTGCTTTCATACACGAAAGGCAATGGGTCGTTATTCAGATATTTTAGTTTGCTGTTAGCGTATTCGTTTGATTGTTCTTCAACGGTTGTCAGTCGGTGTCCTTCTTCTTCTCGTTTTGCTTCAATTACTCCAACTGGCTTTTTATCAATGAATAAAACGTAGTCTGTTTCTTTTCCGTCCTGTGTCAAATAATAGCGAACAACCACACCAAGAGCAGCATTCAGGTTTATCTTGTCTTTGTCCTGAATAACCCAGCCGCATGCAATCAATTGCTTGTCAATGTTATCTCTTGCTATTTGTTCCGGGTCTTGATTCACTTTTACTTAAATATTTACAATTTTTAGTCGGTTAAAATACGCAAAATAAACCTTGTTTTCGTTGTTGAACTCGGTCTTTGGTGCGTTGGCAAAATTGGCTCTTTTGGTTTTGCCTGTGTGTCGGCTTGTGAGTAGGGGCAAAACCAAATGTGCCAATGCGGGCTGGCAGAATTTCAAAATATTTTGAGCGGTGGGAAAAAAAATAAAACACAGAAGGGTCGGCAATGAGTATCGGCTTACTCGCTGTCCAATTGTTGTATCGTTTTTATGTCTGTGTTCACCTGTCAAAATGGTTTACTTTTTTCTCGTTTATGTCAGTCGTTTAGTTGTTGTTGTATCGTCCAATACGCTTGCTGGTAACGCCCCGGGCTTGGCGATGTGGCGGAATTTGAAAAACCGTCAGCCGGGAACGATTGCTGAATAAATATACAAAAGTTTAACCTACAACGAACAGCCCGATAGAACGTCGCCTGCCCAAACTACAGCTGATAGTTAACTGAAGCTGAGTGGCTGCGTTACAGTCCGCCGACATAGTGCCAAGCCCATGTTAGCTGCTTTGGGAGTTGTGCAATAAGTCAACTTAAAAAAATGGTTGTTAAAACAAAACCTGAGCGTTGGGTCTACCGCATTTTAAAATCAAAACAAAGTGTCAAAAGTAAAAAAGCAAAAACTTTGCGTCAGTGTCCCGCAGCACAGCCTGCTGAATCCTGTCGTGCGTGGGGTCAACAAAATGCTTAATAAAAAACGAGTCCACATAATTAAAAAGTCCTGCTACAAATAAAAAAAAAGTCAACCCATATATAACCGGCAACCGGCGTCAATATTGAAAAGTGCAATAAGCTGCGTAATTGTCAAAGGAAGCGTTGGGTCTGCCGGGTCAATATTCGTCAGCCGATGAAGCACCATTTTTTTAGTCGCCGGGGAACTTGTCTCAACACAGGCGAGAATGTCTGCCGAACTGAAGCTGCAATACATTGCCTCGTCCTGAAAAAAGTTTACATTTTTTTGCTGTTTGTCCTACATTAGGTTTACACATTTTTTATTGTCCGTATTAGGGTTTACAAATTTGATATTGCGTTTTACCTTTTGTTGGGTTTTCAAA
>NZ_LUHG01000009.1 GCF_001623405.1 Hydrotalea flava | reverse complement strand
ATTTTAAGCAAGAATCCATCCTTTGTAACTGCATGAATTGACTGGGGTGTCAGTTCTACAATTTCGCTAATGGTGGTTTCTATGCGTTTTCTCATGACATTCTTTATAAACCTCTGATAAGGTTTGTCTGCTCTTTTGCTGTTTGCCTTCCTGCATATCTTCAGCTCTATCAATTCTGTTTCTTTGTATAGCTCTTCCAGTTGGTATGCCGTGTAGGCACTGTCTCCAAATAAAGTACTTTCGGGCGGCAAATCCATAAACATTTTTTGCAGGGCATCCACATCATGTTCGCTGCCAGGCGAAAAACAAAGTTCAACCGGTATGCCGTCTTTGGTTGTAATCAACTGTACTTTTACACCATAAAAGTATTCCCGTTTACTGGCATTAAAACCCCGCCATTGCTCACCCTTCAATAGTTTACTGCGGCTGATAACGTATGTTATGACAGGCTTTCAAAGGAAATGAATCAATAATGTATTCCAGCTCTGCACACATATACTTAAACAGCCTGCCAATATGCAAAAACAGCCACATCAACAGCGAGGCCACCTTATGGAGCCGCTTATTGAAACCACTGTTGCCAATCATTGCCGGCACCATATTATGTGTCCACATATAATTGATGGCATGGAACTGGTTGCCTT
>NZ_LUHG01000065.1 GCF_001623405.1 Hydrotalea flava | reverse complement strand
AGCGCACGGTGTCTTCTAATCCTGCTCTGGCAGGCATGCCGCAAGAGGGGTCGCGCTGGTTATCTACCATATCTGCGGTAAATTTAGCCTGCATAGGCATGGGTGCCATGGCGGCGGCAGTATCTTTTTTCACTTCAGTTTTCTCGTTGTTGTTGGCACAAGCTGCTAAAAAAAGCAAAGCCGATGCTGCTACAATTAATTGCTTCATATTCATCGTTTTGGGTAAAGTTAAAAACTAAAACTTACATGTACATCACCCCTCCAATTTAATTTTGTTTGTCCTGCTGCATAATACTGGCTTACAGGGGCCATACAAGTAATGCCAACATTCATTTTTTTAATACCCACTTCTACTCCTGCCATGGCACTGGTAATATAACCACCGGTAGCAGCTACGCTCATTTTACTGAGGGTATTGGCTGCAGTATTTTCATACATCATACCGGCATTGGGCATTATGTTCATTTTTTTCAGCAAAATGTTGTAATAACCAATGGCGCTGCCGGTAAATTTGTTGCCAAACTGGTATTCGTTTTTTGCAGTATTTGCTTTGTAGGTTAGGGTGGAGTTAACGCCCCAGTTGCCCATACGAATATTGTACATGGTGTTCAACATAAAATCAATGCTGCCGGTACCTAATTGTGCATTTATATCAGCTACAGTAATGTTTGGATCTTTTAAATTTACATCCATTTTGCCGGTGGGTAGTTTTATACCTCCGCCAATCCATAACTGTTGCTCAATGCCGGCTCTGTGTTCGTATGTTTTTATTTTATGAAACAACAAATAATTTGCCATGAGTGATGCATCGCCCAAACCATTTTTATGGGTAATGCCATCATCATCTATTTGTTTGTTGAAATGAACTGGCACAATATATAATAATTGCCAACGCTTTGCTACATTAAACCCGCCCCAAACCTGTATGGTATTATAAAAGTTATGACTGTACTGTGCAGGATCGTTTACCAATACCGTATTGTAGTTCATATACTGGTATCGGATGCCAATAAATTTGGTTCTGAAATGGGGCATTAACCCCAAATAAAAATTACTGCCGCCACACCCGCAAATAGCGCATGCAAATGATGATGCAGTAATACATAAAAACAAAATTGTTGTAATGTATTTTTTGTACATAAACCTTTTTTTAGAAATTAAAATACAGGCAGTTTTGTAACTGTGTTGTACATCATTGCATGTAAAACAAACCATTACAAATATTGCTGAAAGAAAAAACAGAAAGATTATGCCCGCATTGCAGGTGGATGAAATAAAGGCACAGTAACGCCTTTATTGAGTGTTGCTGCATACATAAAATATGAAGTTGCAGTATAAAAGGCGTGATTTATATGAAGCGGGTAATGCTGATAAGCAAATAAATCAATTGTTTTAAAACTTTTATTGCTATTAGTGGCAGGTTGTGTCGCTTTTTTAAGCGCTTTGGCCAAATGGCACTGGCCATTACAATGCATTTGTGGTTTATTTTTATTAACACAGTATTCCAGTGTAATGGCAGCAGTATTTAGTCTGTAATACAGTTCAATTAAGTTGGTTTGAAAGCTTTCTGCTCCAATACCAATTATCATGAAAACTATGATCAGGGGTTTCAACATCAGTGGCAAAATTATGATAAAACCTACCTAAAATTATGATGCTAAGCATAATTTAATTAAGTAATGCAATAAAATTATGTGTGGTACAAATTGCAGCATACTATTTAAAATGGATGAAATATATTACAGCCTTAAATTCAAACACAGGTTAAAATAATTGTTATGCAGGAAGATATTATTATCCAAATCAGTAACCGGTTAAAAGAAATTAGAAAAGACAGAAATGTTACACTGCAGGAATTAGCCGAAAAAGCAGGAATTACTAAAAGCATGTTAAGTCAGGTTGAAAACAGCAGAAGTATTCCTTCGTTAAGTGTATTGCTGAATTTAATTAAAGGGCTTGAAGTTGACCTGAACGAATTTTTTAAGAATATCAATCTTCAATCCGGCAGTAAAGTAATTTTTAAAAAGGAATCAGCATATCAATATTTTGAAAAAGAAAACGCTGTAGGTTTTTACTACCAGCGCATATTCACAGCTACTTTTGAAGAGTATCATTTAGATTTTGTTTTATTGCGCATAGAACCCGGTGCTCAGCGCCAGCCGGTGAGTACGCAGGCATTTGAATTTAAATATTTACTGCAAGGCAATTTGTGTTATACCATTGGTGAAGATAATTATGATATGGAAGCCGGCGATTCGTTGTTTTTTGATGCCACAGAACTACATAATCCTGTAAATACAGGAAAGGAAGATGCCTTGTTGCTGGTGGTGTATTTTTTTCTTCAAAAGGGATAATACCTGCCAGTGTTGTTCACAATTAATTCATAAAAGTTTAATATTGGTTAACTGTATGCTTCATTTTGCTTCTTTTGTTAAATATTGCTTTACTATTTGTTAATATTCCCGCAATAATTCCATAACATAGGCCGGATAGTTTTGCCTTATAACTAAACATATTGTTTATGAAGCAAATTGTCCCCCAATTTTTCAGGCTACTGTTGTTCATGACAGTTAGTCTGCTCACTGCTCCAACCGTTCAGGCACAGAGTATGGTGCTAAAAGGACGTGTTGTAGATGCGGTTTCACAAACACCTATTGAAGGTGTTTCCATTGCTGTTAAAAAAACCAATCGAGGCACTACTACCAATGCGGATGGTGATTTTAGCATTTCAGTTGAAAAAAATGATGTGCTTGAATTTTCGTATGTTGGCTTTGAAACCAAGAGATTGGTTGTACACAATGGCGATGCCGTTGCCATTGCACTGAATCCGCAAAATGCCGATTTAAGTGCGGTAGTTGTTACTGCTACAGGTATTAAAAAAGAAGCCAAGCGTTTGGGTTATGCAGTACAAACTATTGATGCTACCAAACTTACCAAAGCAAGAGAGGCCGATCCTATTAATGCTTTAAAAGGTAATGCTGCAGGTCTTGCCATTAATATCAATTCAGAAATTGGCCATTCACCCGGTATTATTATACGTGGTGAGAATGGTGCCAACGATCAGCCTATGTATGTTGTTGACGGGGTGCCATTTACGTCGGATACTTATAATATCAATCCCGATGATATTGAAACGATTACTATTTTAAAGGGCCCTAATGCCGCTTCTTTATATGGTTTTCAGGGAAAGAATGGCGCCATTATTATTACTACAAAAAAGGGTTCTAAAAACGAGGGGCTGCATGTAGATTTTAATTCAAGCACACAGATTAACAAAGGATTTATTGCTTTGCCGAAATACCAGGATTTATATGGCCCCGGTGATAATGGTAAATATGCATTTGGTGGTGGTGGTTCCGGTCCGGCTAACTATCGGGGTGGCGGTGCCATTGGCGTAGGTGTTAACGATTATGATTATGATGTTTGGGGTCCTCAATTTAGAGGGCAGTTATTGCCGCAGTACGATGGTAAATACGATCCTACACAAAATTATACCACTACTTTTGCAGATGGTTCAACTTATATTGGCCATGTACAGCCTACACCGTGGATTGCCCGTGGTAAAGATAACCTTCGAAAATTTATACAGGCAGGATTGCTTTCCAGTAACAGCGTTTCTATTTCTTCTTCTACCGAAAAAACAGATGTACGGTTCTCTGTAGGTAATACTTATCAAAAGGGGATTGTACCCAACACGCAGTTAAACAATTTTAATGTAACTGCAAGTGTTACACAACGCTTCAATCCAAAATTAACATTGAGTAGTTACATTAACTACAGCCGACAATCTACTCCAAATATTCCGGATGTACAGTATGGTCCAAACAGCATTATTTATAATATTATTCTTTGGGGTGGTGCAGACTGGGCGATGAGTGATATGCGAAATTACTGGCAACCGGGTTTAGCAGGTATTCAACAAAAATACGAAGAGTTTTATCGGTATAATAACCCATACTTTATGTCGTATGAATGGTTAAGAGGCCATTACCAAAATAATATGTATGGTTATATTTCCTTAAACTATAAGCCCACAAAAAATCTTGAATTTCAATTAAGGCCCAGTATTTCAACTTATGATATGTTTAACTCTGAAAAAATGCCTTATTCAGCGGGTGCTTATGGCAGAGAGTTGCGTATGGGCGATTACAGAGAAGACAGAAGAGGGCAATACGACTCTTATGTAGATGGTCAGGTACGTTATAAAAAGAATTTATTTGGTTTTTTAGATATGGAAGCTTTGGGTGGCGGGACGGTACGCAGCTTTAATTTCAACTCCAACTTCACCTCTACCAACTATTTAAATGTACCGGGTATTTATTCTTTTTCAAACTCATTGTATCCTTTAACAGGAAGTACATTCCATTCGCAAATGAAAGTGTTGAGTGCTTATTATTCCGTTGATCTGGGTTATAAATCATACCTTATTGCCAACGTAACAGGAAGGGTTGATAAATCATCTGCTTTACCTGCCAATAACAACAGCTATTTTTATCCATCATTTAACCTGGCATCAGTGTTATCTGATTACATTAAATTACCAAGAGCCATTTCCTTCTTAAAAGTAAGAGGTTCTTATGCTGAAAGTAAAAGTGGAGGCACGAATGCATTCTTTACTCCCGATATTAGTGCAACACCGGCAGCAGGTTATGGTTACAACTGGTATTCTCCCTATGGTGGCCCTAGTTATCAGTTCTCACAGCCTTATACTTTAAGCCCAACATTTACCAATCAGTTAAGCAATAGTGCCAGCTATACCAACCAAACAGTAAGTGCCAACATACAAACGGCTGAAAGAAAAGCTACAGAATTTGGTGTAGACATTCGCTTCTTAGATAACAAATTAGGATTAGATGTAACCCATTACCACTATCTGAATACAGGTATTGTAAACCAGGGCACATCCTCTGCATCAGGTTATTCCAGCTTTTTAACCAACGGAAATGCTTATACCAATGATGGCTGGGAATTTACCATGAATGCAAATCCTATTAGTAATGCCAATGGTTTTAGTTGGAATGTAACAGCCAACGTATCTACTTATGTAAAAAAATGGGTAAACAATTCCAATCCAAATAACTATTCTAAAAATGGTACTCGGGTTGATTTGGTTTACGGTAATGCCTTTGTGCGTACGCCCGATGGTAAAATGGTAATTGACCCCGCATCAGGCCTTTATTTACGTTTTTCTGATTTGGGTTCTTCTGCACAAAAAATTTATGGCCATTCTGATCCTGATTTTCAATGGGCGGCTATTAATACTTTTAGCTATAAAAACTTTGCACTCCGCTTTCAGTTTGATGGAATGGTGGGCGGTGTAATGGAAGATTATGTTCGTAAAAAAACCTTACAGGGTGGTAGGCATATTGAAAGCGCAACCGGTGCATTTGGTATTGCCAGGCCTTTTGATGAAGCCAATGTAGCAGCCTATACCGGACAAGGCGTTAATTTAACCGGAGCACCAATTAGTTTAGACCCCATTACCGGGCAAATTAATAATATGAAAAGTTTAACCGAAACACAGAATACTACCAAAAGCCAGGTTCAGCCCTTTGTTACCCGTATGGCTTCTATCCCCGATTTAGATATTATTAAGAAAACGTATGCTAAATTAAGAGAGGTTACTTTAACTTATAACATTCCGGCAAACAAACTGAAACCTACTTCATTTATACGCGGAGCGAGTGTTTCACTGGTGGGTAGAAATTTACTGTACTTCTTCCCCAATCGGTATAAAGATTTAGATGTAGACCAGTATACACAAGACAGTGGTTCCGGTCTTCAAACACCGACCACCAGAAGTTATGGTTTTAATGTAAACCTATCCTTTTAATTCATAAAGCAAATTGTATGAAACAGATAAAAAATATTTCTCTTTTTTTATTGGGTGTTTTGCTGCTGGCTTCCTGTACTAAAAAAATTCAGGAACTTCAGGCCGACCCCAATAAACCTACCAGCGTTCCTGCGGGCTTAATTTTAGGAACGGTATTAACAAATATGGCCGGAAATGGCAGTGCCGGTTCTTTAGGCGGCCTCAATTCCTGGAATAATGTGCACAACTGGAACCAGTATTTCTGTAATAACTACGACTATTATGGAAATAATATTTACTCCTGGACCAATGGTTCGTTTGACCCCTACTTAGTTCTGAAAAATGTGGTACAAATGGAGCGTGAGGCTGTTGTAAAAGGCGCTTCATCAGTTAACCCTTATGAAGCAGTAGGCAGATTTATTCGTGCTTATTACTTTTACAATCTTACTTCTTTGTTTGGTGATGTTCCGTTAACACAGGCTTTACAAGGTTCCGCAAACCCTACCCCGTCATATACCACGCAACAACAGGTGTTTGCTTATATATTGAATCAGTTAGATACTGCCAATACACATTTTGCAACATTAATTGCCAATAACGACCAAACATTATCTGCCTCACAAGATTTGTTTTATCAGGGCAATTTATCAAAATGGCAAAAATTGGTCAATGCTTTTAAGTTAAGGGTGTTGATTCAGTTAAGTTCAAAAACATCAGATGCAACTTTAAATGTTGCTGCACAGTTTGCCAATATTGTCAATAATCCTTCTAAGTACCCCATCTTCACCAGTCAGGCAGATGATATGGCGGCACAATACGATGCTACTTATTTGCAATATCCCTTCAATCCCAGCAATTTCGGTTCTATTGCACAGCGTAACAACATGGCCGATACTTATGTAAAAGCTTTAACCACTATCAACGATCCCCGTGTGTTTGTTACCTGCGAACCGGCATGGGCCCTGGTTGGAAGCGATACCTTACAGCCTGCTAAATTTCAATATTTTGTGGGTGCCAGCACAGGGTTACCACTTTCAATTATGTATGGTAATGCTTCTGCCAATTTATACTCCTTTCCAAACCGTAAAAGATATTATTCAACTTTTACCGGTGAACCAGATGTGTTAGTGGGTTACAAAGAACAGAACTTTAATATAGCTGAGGGCATTGAAAGAGGTTGGGTTACCGGCAATGCAGCAAGTTATTATAAAACAGGCATCATTGAGTCGATGAAATTTTATGGTATCGATGTAACACAGCCCGGCTTTACTGCTTACTTTCTTCCTCCGGGTAAAACATCAACCACGCAGGTAACACCTTATAGTGTTTCGTTCAACTTTGTTAATTATTACGCTCAACCAGCAGTTCAACTTTCTTCCACTCCTGCAACTGCTATTCAGCAGATTATATTGCAAAAGTATATTGCCATGTTTCAAAATTCAGGCTATGAGGCTTATTACAATTGGCGCAGAACCGGCGTTCCTGCTTTTGAAGGGGGCAGTGGTGTGGGTAACAATGGCATTATTCCAATCAGATGGGCATATCCGGTTTCAGAGCAGGCACAAAATGCCGCCAACTGGAAAGCTGCACTACAAAGCCAGCAATTTTCTGCCGATGACTTGAACCAGAAAATGTGGTTGTTGAAATAATTTTTTGATGCATTTAATGATAAAAGTGAAAAATGTATATCAATATATTGTACTGATTTTGGTAGTTGGTTTTAGTAGTAGTTTTTCTGTACAAGCGCAGAAGGGGAATGGGGTATTACCTCGTTCCTCAACTGCTTTTGTTGTAATAGCGCATCGAGGTAACCATGTGTTTTATCCTGAAAATACCATTTCCGCAATTCAAGCAGCTATAGAGGCTGGTGCGCAATACGTAGAAATAGATGTAAGAGAAACCAGTGATAGTGTAATGGTATTAATGCACGATGCAACAGTTGACAGGACAACAGATGGTAAAGGTGCGGTGAGCAGTTTGGATTATGCACAAATTAAAGCTTTGCATACACCGGCTAAAGATGGGCAATTATATACTATCCCGTTATTTTCAGAAGTATTACAACTTTGTAAAAACAAAATCAATATTTACCTTGATTTTAAAAATGCCAATGTTGCAAAAGCATGGAACATGATACAACAGGCAGGCATGCAAAATCAAATTATTGTATATCCCAATACCTTACAACAATTCCATGAATGGCAAAAGTTAGCACCACAAGTACCTATCATTACCAGCGTACCCAAAACAACAAGTTTAACAGAAGAAAAATTAAATGAATTTTTTACAACCATGTATGTAGCTGTTGTAGATAATTTGTATGATGAAAACTTAATTAAAATAGCCCATGTAAATCATGTAAAGGTTTGGTTAGATGTAGAAAGCCCACAAGAATCAACAGCAATTTGGGATAAATTTTTGAAAGTGGGAGTAGATGGTTTACAAACCGACCACCCGCAACAACTATTGAAATACATAACTCAAAGGCAAATGGGGCTTGAATAAATTCAATGAACGACTAGCTAATATTTAATAACTTTAAAACGCATTTATGAAAAGAAGTATTATTTGTTTGGCAATTTTATTAGCGGCTTTTTGTACAAATCCGTTATTGGCACAACGCCAAACTGAAAATGTTGTAATTGTAACCTTAGATGGATTACGCTGGCAGGAAGTGTTTAAAGGGGTAGATTCTTATTTATTGGCCGACAAAAACTATATGCACGACAGCGACTATATAGCTGAAAAATTTACAGCGGCAACACCCGCTGAAAGCAGGGCTAAATTATTCCCTTTTCTTTGGTCAACTGTTGAACAACGGGGACGGCTTTATGGCAACCGTTTATATGAGAATGATATGAACGTAGCCAACCGCTACCATTTTTCATATCCCGGATACAATGAAATATTTACAGGTTACCCTGACACGGCCGTTAATTCAAACGATAAAATCAAAAATAAAAATAAAAATGTATTAGAGTTTTTAAATAAGCAAAAAGGGTTTACCGGAAAAGTGGCTGCCTTCTCTACCTGGGATGTGTTTCCTTATATCTTAAACAAATGGCGGAGTGGTATTTATGTAAATTCAGATACTGATACTTTGCATTTTCAAAACAGCAATTTAAAATTAATGAATGATATGCAGTTTTTAACGGCACAGCCCTTGAATGTGCGTCCGGATATTTTAACTTATATGGCAGCCCGCGAATATCTGAAAGCTTATCAGCCAAAGGTATTGTATATTGCTTTCGATGAAACCGATGATTTTGCACATGGCGGGATGTATGATCAGTATTTAAAAAGTGCACATGCCGAAGATGCCATGATACACGATTTGTGGAACTATCTGCAATCCAATCCTGTATATCGTAACAAAACCACTTTAATTGTTACCTGCGATCATGGAAGAGGTGATGTAAATAAAGATAACTGGCGCAGTCATGGTTCGCGTATTCCGGAATCTTCACAAATTTGGATGGCGGTAATGGGGCCGGATATTACACCGGAAGGAGAAGTAAAAACACACATGCAATTGTATCAGGAACAAATTGCTGCTACCATTGCTGCTATGTTGGGATTTCATTTTACAGCCAATCATCCCGTTGCAAAACCAATTGAGCAACTGTTACAAAAATAAACGGTATGAAAAAAGAACAAATTGAACAAACAGCCCATGAAATAATTGAGTTATATAAAAAATATGGGCATGAAGATTATATTGGTGAGCCGGTTTCACAATTAGAGCACATGTGCCAATGCGCTCAACTGGCAGAAGAAGGCGGGTATGATGATGAAGTAATATTGGCTGCTTTCTTTCATGATATTGGGCATTTATATGAACACATAATGCCCGAAGGGAGTACTGCCGGCCATATGGATAATTTTGGATTGGTGGATCACGAAAAATTAGGTGCAGCATATGTTTTGGAAAAGGGTTTTTCTTTGAAAATTGCAAAACTGATTGAATCGCATGTAAATGCAAAAAGATACCTAACTTATAAAGATCCCGAATATTATGCACAATTATCTGAAGCCAGTAAACAAACATTGCAGTTTCAGGGCGGCAGGATGGCGGAAGCAGAAGCAGCTGAATTTGAAGCAGATCCCTTGTTCCCATTATATATAGCCTTACGCCGTTGGGATGAGCAAGCCAAATTAACCAACAAGCCTTTACCTTCATTAGAGGTATATCAGCAACGTATTATTCAACACTTAAAACAACAAAGCTAATATGCCCATTCAATTAGTAGTTTTCGATATTGCAGGAACAACTGTAGCCGATCATGGCAACATCAATCAAACTTTTAGAGATGCTTTTCAGGCAGCAGGATTAAACGTGCAACCGGATGATGTAGATAAAGTAATGGGGTATAAGAAAATTGAAGCCATTGAAATTATTCTGCGCCAATATAAACAACCTTTATTGCCCGGCCATAGCATCGAATCTATTCATACCGATTTTACCAATCGTATGGTGCATTATTATGGAACAACACCATCCTTACAACCATTGCCTTTCGCAGAACAAATTTTTTCCTGGTTAAATAGTTTGGGTATTCAGGTTGCATTAGATACCGGATTTACCAGGCCTATTACGGATGCAATTTTAAACAGATTACATTGGAATCATCATCCCAATATTGCTTGTGTAGTTTGCAGCGATGAAGTGCCCGAAGGCAGGCCGGCACCCTATATGATACAATCTATTATGGGAAAAACCCGTGTGCAGGATGCTAAAAATATAGCAAAAGTAGGCGATACGGAGGTAGATGTATTAGAAGGGCGAAATGCAGAATGTGGTATTGTAATAGCCACTACAACAGGCGCATATACCGAGTTGCAACTGCGTACCTATGCTCCCGATTATATCATTCATTCACTTAATGAACTTAAGGGAATTATACAACCGCAATGGCAGTAAATTATATTAAAAAGCATCGGGAGTTTTTCGTAGCCTTATATGCTGCCATAATTACTTTTCTTACCTATGCAACGGTATATGCTTTCCGTAAGCCTTTTAGTGTCGGAACTTATCATGATACGCCTACTGTTTTCGGATTGGCTTATAAAGATGCATTGGTAATTACCCAGGTATTGGGCTATATGTTCAGTAAGTTTTACGGTATTAAATTTATTGCAGAGTTAAAACATTTTAGAAGAGGCAAATTAATATTACTGTTGGTGGGTATTTCGTGGTTGGCGCTTTTGTTGTTTGCCATTATACCTGCCCCTTACAATATTCTTTTTTTATTCATTAACGGGTTCCCGTTAGGAATTATCTGGGGAATTGTTTTCTCCTTTGTTGAAGGAAGAAAGGCAACCGACTTTATTGGAGCAGCATTAGCAGTTAGTTTTATTTTCTCCTCTGGTTTTGTAAAATCGGTAGGTAAAACTTTGATGGTGCAATTTCACATTAAAGAATTATGGATGCCTTTTGTAACCGGATTGGTTTTTGTTATACCCATGATACTACTGTTATGGTTATTAGAAAAAATTCCGCCGCCAACAGAGGCCGATAAAGCACAACGCGTTACCAGGGCTTCATTAAACAAAGCAGAAAGAAAAATCTTTTTTAAAAATTTTAGTACCGGATTGGTGCTATTGGTATTGGTATATGTAATATTAACGGTGTTTCGTGATATCCGTGACAATTTTGCGGCAGATATGTTCCGCGAAATGGGTTTTGGTAAAAATGCTGCCGTATTTACTGAAACAGAAACGCCCATTTCAATTATTGTCCTGATTTTGATTAGCAGTATGATATTTATTAAAAACAATGCACGTGCTTTTTTTATAACGCATTATTTAATTATTGCCGGTTTTATGATAGCCGGTATCAGTTCCTGGCTTTTCTTATATCAACATTTACCGCCATTGTATTGGATGACGCTGGTAGGTTTAGGTTTGTATGTGGGCTATATTCCCTTTAACTGTATATTATTTGATAGAATGATTGCCACTTACCGGTATACGGGTAATGTAGGTTTTTTAATGTATGTGGCCGATTCGTTCGGATATTTAGGAAGTGTAGGTGTAATTATACTCAAAACATTTTTTAGTGGACATATGGAATGGTCTGTTCTGTACGGAAACGGCGTTATTATTTTTTCTGTAATAGGTGTTGCAGGTACCACCATTGCTTTGTACTATTTTAAATCGAAATATAATAAAATAAATATTGTGTATGCGTAATCAGTCCGCAATTGTAATTGGCGCCGGTATTGTTGGGTTGGCAACGGCAAGGGCTTTGAGTTTAAAAGGATATTCCGTTACTGTAATAGAACGTGGCGAAAAAGCAGTAGGTGCATCCATTCGTAATTTTGGAATGGTTTGGCCTGTAGGGCAACCCGATGGTGTATTGTATAACAGAGCCATGCGGAGTAAGGAAATTTGGAAAGAAGTAGCAGATAGTACCAATATATGGTATAGAGAATCCGGCAGTTTACACGTTGCTTATCATGAAGATGAAATGCAGGTGTTGGAAGAATTATTTGATGCCTTTCACCAAAATGGCAGGCCGGTAGAGTTAATGCGTAAAAAAGATATTATTGAAGAATTTGAAGGCGTAATTGAATTGGGTTTATTAGGTGGTTTATACAGTGCCACTGAAATGGTGGTCAATCCACGAAAAGCTATTGCCACCATTCCTGTTTATTTATCAGAATATTTGAATGTTCAGTTTATATGGGGAAAAGTTGTTAATCGTATAGAACAGGGAAAAGTTTGGATGGGTAATGAAACCTTGCAGGCTGATTTGATAATGATATGTAGTGGAGCAGATTTTGAAACCTTATTTCCGGAAGTATTTACTGCTATCGCTATTACCAAATGTAAATTACAAATGCTTCGTTTTAATGCAGGTAATGATGGTATGCATATTGGTACTTCATTGTGTGGCGGATTATCTTTAATTCATTACGAAAGCTTTAAAGCCGCTGCCTCTTTGCCACAATTAAAGGCAAGATATGAAAAAGGTATGCCCGAATATTTAAAATGGGGTATTCATGTAATGGTTTCACAAAATGATGAAGGCGAGCTTACCGTTGGTGATACACATGAATATGGATTAACCCACGATCCTTTTGATGCGGCACATTTAAACAATTTGGTAATTCAATATTTAAAACAGTTTGTTCATTGCACCAACTGGTCATTATTACAAAGTTGGAATGGAATATATTCTAAAATGAGCAATGGTGACACCGAAGTTTTTCTTGAAGTCTTGCCCGGTGTTTATATTTTAAATGGATTGGGTGGAGCAGGAATGACCCTATCGTTTGGTTTGGCTGAGGAGAAAATAAACGAAATTGTATAGCCTCAGCGGTATTGCCTTGAGAAATTATGCTGTTTTATAAAATATTTTTTTTCTTCCAAGCAGCATAATACAGCTTGAATTTCTCTTTTTCATGTCATTTGCATAAAAAATATCAATAATCATCAATTTGTAGTATGTTTATCATGATATGTATTGCTCTTGAACTATTTTAGCGCTTTCATTTGCTGTATCAAATAAACACTATTTTTAAATTTTAAATGTGTTGATATGAAAAAGATAGCCCTGCTATTTATTACCGTTATTGCTATGTTGCCATCTCATGCACAAGGTGTTGCTGCGGCCATTGCCGATGCCAATAAATTTGTTGGCAATTATTTACAACCTTTTGGCGAAGGAGAAATTTACAATATGAATCGCGGCTGGTATAGTACGGCAAGGGCTCATAAACTATTGGGTTTTGATCTTTCCGTTAGTTTACAGGCTGCTGTAGTACCAACCGATAAACAAAATTTTACATTTAATAATGCTGATTATTCAACCTTTAAATTAAATGGCGGTGCAACGAGCGCCAGTCTGCCCACGTTTATGGGAGGCAGCTCATCACAAAGCATTCATGTAAATGTTACCGAAAACGGACAGCAGGCGTACACCGATTTTACAACCCCAACCGGTATAGGAAACGATTTTAAAAAGAATATTTCATTTTTGCCGGTATCTGTTCCACTGCCGGTAGCACAGTTGGGCATTGGTATTTTTAAGCATACTGATTTAAAAGTGCGTTACTTTCCAAAAACAGATTTAAATAATGTTTCAATGGGCATTTTTGGCATAGGTGTTCAGCATGAATTTTCTAATTACCTGCCTTTTCTTAAAAAAGTACCATTTCTGCATTTGTCGGCTTTAGCTGCCTATAACCACCTTTCAGCCGATTATTATCCTAATTTAACCAATTCCGGTTCTGTTCGAAGTAATAATGCAGATTTGAAGTATGATATCTCTGCCTATACCGTTCAGGCCATTGCATCTGTAAAATTTTCATTTTTAGAAATTTACACAGCTATAGGTTATAATTCGGGTAAATCTAATATCAATGTAAATGGTTCGTATCAGGCTACACTTAATACCAATTTTCCCCCGCCGAATAACACTTTTACCATTAATGCTACCGATCCATTGGCAATGTCGTATACAGCATCCGGTATTTCAAATACATGGGGGGTTCGTTTCAATTTATTTATTCTAAAAATTTATGCTGACTATACTTTTGCCAAATACAATGGTATTGGTGCAGGGGTGGCATTTGCATTTAGGTAATGAAAGCCGGTATTTATTTGTAAAATTTAAGTGGAGTTAAAATTTTTTGAAATTGAAATGGATGGGCTTGAATAATACAATGGCATTTAATATTGATTATACCCACGTATCGGTTTTATAAATAGAGAATAGTTACTTTTATCCTGTAATGCTGCAGGATAGTCAGAATAACGAACAATTATTGCAATGGTGGATGGCAGCCAGAGAAGGTGATGTGCATGCATTTAAAGCACTGCATCATCATTTGTTCGAAGGGTTGTATGCGTATGCCTTGAAGTTGCTGGATGATGAGACCCTTTCAAACGAAGCAGTGCAGGATTTGTTTGTGAAATTATGGATCAAAAAAAAGTCACTTCATTCCATACAGCAGGTAAAGCCATATTTTTATGCTGCTTTGCGAAAGCAGATTTTGAACTATTTTCGCGATTTAAAATTAAAAAATATTAAAATACAATTCTTTCAACAACCCAATATTGAATTTTCTCAGGAAGAAATTATTGTAAAAAAAGAAAGTGATTTTATACTGCAACAAAAAATTTCAATTCTTTTAAATCAGCTGCCAAAAAGGCAAAAAGAGGTAATTTACCTTCGTTATTTCGAAAATATGGATAATCAGCAAATTGCTGAAATTATGGGAATTAATTATCAGTCCGTTTCAAATCTCACGCAAAAAGCACTGCATAAGCTTCGAGATGCTAAAATGTTATCTACCCTCATTTCATTATCCTTTCTTTTTCAGTTTGTAAAAAATTAATTCTAAAAAAAGGGTATAAAAAATAAAATCGAGTGTCTTACACTAAAAGATTGCTATGCCCGATAATTTTTGGGAAGAAAATAGTGGCGAAAATTTGCCTTTTCAATTCAGGCACAAGCCTTCAACTGAAGCTCAGCGAGATGCCAACTGGTCATCTATCGAAAATAGAATAACCGGTCAGCAGTTTCGACCCATTTATCCTATGCTGAAGCCCATTCTTATCGCTGCAAGTTTTATTCTTTTAGTTGTGGTTACTTACTTTTTTGTGAATCAAAATTTGCATAGTACTGAACAGTATGCTATTGTTCAAACCGGTTTTGGTGAAATGAAAAGAATTGTTTTGCCCGATAGTACTGAAGTAATGATGAACGCCAATTCAACTTTAAAAATTCCGGCAGTTTGGGCTGATGATGTACAACGAGAGGTATGGATAAAAGGGGAAGCTTGGTTCCATGTTCGAAAAAAAACAGTAACAAAACAGAATTTTATTGTGCATACGCCACAAACCAATGTTGAGGTTTTGGGAACTATTTTTAATATAAAAGACCGCAGAGATAAATCAGTGATTTCATTAGAGGAAGGGTCTATACAATTAATTACCGACAAAAATAAAGTACTCACGAAAATTACTCCGGGACAGGTTGCTATTGTAACAAAAGATAAAAAAATGAGCGTAGCGTCTGATAGTAATGTGCGCTTTAGAAGTAGCTGGCAATTTAATGAATATCATTTTGATCATACCAGCATTACTGATATTGCCGAGATGATACAGGATAATTATGGATACCACACTGTTATTGATGCAAAACTTATTACAACAAAATTTTTAACCGGAGATCTTACAGCAAAAAGCATTCAGGATTTTATTAAGGTAATATCTGTTGCCATGAATGTAAATATTGAAATGAAAGGAAAAACCATTTATATATATCCCAAACAATAAGCATTTTAATTTTTAAAACGATTGTATTATGAGAAAAAATGTAGGAAAACTACTGCTATTGCAGCTATTACTATTTTCCATGTCTATTGGCATTGCCTTTTCAGAAACGCCACTTCCTTTTAAAAATGGTACGCTTTACCATACAATCAGGAAAGATGATACCAATAATACTAAAATGTTGGTGGATGTACTATCTGAATTACGAAAGGCTTATCAGGTTGATTTTGTGTATGAAAGTAATACATTGCCCGACACCAAAGTGGCATTTTCAATTACTAAATTTAAAAATGTAGAACAGGCACTGAATACCATTTTAATACCATTGGGTATTCATTATAAAAAAGTGCTCGATCAAACCTATGTATTATTTAGTAAAAACACTAAAATTGAAACGCTCAAAGATTTGATTAATAATCCACAAATTTTACAAGCCCTTTATCAGGATCCAAATTTTACAAATGCTTCTGTACAGGCCAATGTAATAACCGGTACCGTTACCGATGCAATTACACAACAACCTTTAATAGGGGTTAGTGTGGTTGTAAAAGGTACAAATAAGGGTACTTCTACCAACAATACAGGGCAGTTTACTATTACAGCCGAAAAAGGTGCTACCATTGTATTTTCTTATGTTGGTTATGCATCAAAAGAAATTGTAGTTGGCGCAACAAACACTATACAAGTACAGCTAACGCCCGTTGATGCTCAATTAGATCAGGTTGTAGTAGTAGGTTATGGTTCGCAGCGTAAAAAAGACTTAACCGGAGCCGTTTCAGTAGTTACAGCAGCCGATATTGCCGACAGACCGATTGTTGATGCAGGAGAGGCATTACAGGGAAAGGCCGCCGGAGTACAGGTGGTTTCCAATTCAGGGAAACCCGGTGCTGGTTTATCTATCAGGATAAGAGGTTCTTCTTCCATCAGTGCAGGGAATGATCCATTATATGTTGTGGATGGTATTCCAATGACGGATATTTCTTCTTTCAGTCCAAGCGATATTGAGTCTATTTCTGTTTTAAAAGATGCAGCATCAGCTTCTATATATGGCACTAGAGCCGCAAATGGTGTAGTAGTCATTACTACTAAAAAAGGAGTAGCCGGCAAATCTAAAATTGAATTTAGTACTTATTATGGTACTACCTCTCCAACCAAAATGTTGTCTGTTTTAAATGCCAAACAATATCAGGCTTATGCAAATGAACAGAAAGGAGCAGTAGTTGTAACTGACTCAATGGTGAATGCAAATAATGTGAATTGGCCAAAAGAAATTTTTCAGGATGGCACACAACAAAATTATCAATTATCTATTTCAGGCGGCAACGATAAATCAACCCATTATATTTCTTTAAATTATACTGATCAAAAAGGGATGATAAAACCTGCAACATATAATAGGTTAACCGGAAGAGTGAATTTAACAACCAAGGCTAGTAACTGGCTCACCATTTTGTCTAGTACAGTTCTTTCTCGCTCTAATAGCAACGATGTTACCGATAACCAAAGTGTAGCAAGAGGCGGCGTTGTTTTATCTGCTTTGGAAACTCCATTTATTATACCAAAATTTAATGCAAATGGGACCATTGGATTTAATCCCTTAACAGGATGGGAAAACCCCTATGGTGCAATTTTAGGAAGATATAACAAATCAACAGCCGACCGATTATTAACCAACTTAGGTGCCGATGTTAAATTGTTGAAAGGATTGGTATTTGAGTCAAGATTTGGTATTGATTATGGAAACTATACCAACACTTATTTTTTGGATCCTTTTCTTACCATTTATGGAAGACAAACCGGAGGTCAGCAATCCAGAACCAGAACCTATAATTTAACCTGGTTAAGTGAGCAAACTTTGCACTATAACAAAAATTGGGGTAAACATCATTTTTCTGCCCTGGCTGGCTGGACAGCTCAAAACTCACATACAGAGCAAACAACTATTTCCGGGTCATTCTTAAAACCGGAATACCGGTTACTGCCCTGGGATCAGGCGTATTTAAGAGATTCTATTAAGCAACCCGGAACCACCGGAATTGATGAATGGGCTTTGATTTCATATTTAGGAAGAATTAATTATGATTTTGATGGTAAATATCTGTTTCAGGCCAATATCCGTTCTGATAATTCTTCCAAGTTTGCACCGGGAAACAGAACAGCCATATTCCCCTCTTTCTCTGCAGGATGGCGTTTGTCGAGAGAAGCGTTTATGGAAAATGTACGTGCGGTTAACGATTTAAAATTAAGAGTAGCCTGGGGCCAAAATGGTAATCAGGAAGGAATTGGCAGCTATAGTTACCTGCCTTTGTCCAGTATCAATCCGGTTACGGGTGCAGTAACTCCTGTTTCAATTGCGCCGGCCAGTTTAACATGGGAAACTACATCACAAACAGATATAGGTGTTGATGCGAGCTTTTTAAATGGAAGAATTTCATTTACAGGAGATTTTTATGTGAAGAAAACCAAGAATGTATTGGTGAATTATCCTTTGCCCTCACAGGCAGGATTTGCAACTGCTCCACTCAATGCGGCAACCATGCAAAATATTGGAGAAGAGTTTCTTATTTCTACTAAAAATGTTGTAAAAGGCAATTGGAGGTGGAATTCAGATTTCAATATTTCATTCAATCAAAATAAAATATTAAATATTGGTGAAGGAGTAACCTTCCTGAATGCATTTGGCGGTGTTTATGCACGTGGTAACGCTATTGCATTGGCGCAAGGTTACGGCCTCGGTGAATTTTATGGGTATGTAGCACAAGGCGTGGATCCAAATACCGGGCATGAATTGTATTTAACAAAAGATGGTAAAACAACCGATAATCCCGCACCTACCGATAGAAGAATTTTAGGTAGTGCATTGCCCACTTTTATTTATGGGTTGAATAATACCGTTTCATTTAAAAATTTTACATTAACTATATTTATTCAGGGTTCACAGGGCAACAAAATATTTAATGCAGGAAGGTTAGAAGCCGAGGCTATGGTAAACTCCGCTAATCAAAGTTCGGCTGTATTAAGAAGATGGCAAAAACCCGGCGATATTACTGATATTCCAGGCGTAAGTACCAATGCAACCATTAATAATTCGTTGATATCTACACGGTTTTTAGAAGATGGTTCTTATTTAAGAGTGAAAACAATTACACTCTCTTACGATATTCCGTCGAAAGTATTAAACCATATTGGTTTAAGCAGGGCTTCTGTTTATGTTTCAGGTAATAATTTGCTAACATTAACCAAATACAAAGGTTTTGATCCGGAAGTAAATTCTTATGGCAATCCCGGAAATTCAAACGACAATAGAAATATTTCATTAGGGTTGGATAATGGCGCTTATCCACAGGCAAAAATGTTCTTATTTGGTTTGAATGTTGCGTTGAAATAAAAATGATTTTCGTTGCTTATATGCCATTTTGAAAATTTAAAAATCAGGAATATGAAAAATAAAATAATAATAACATTAATTACTGGTTCGCTTGGTTGTTTCATGATTTTGCCGGGCTGCACCAAATTGTTAGATAAACAGCCCATTACACAAGTGGTAACAAATACAGGAACTAGTTCTATTACTGCTTCTCAAGCAGAAAATGCACTGTCTGGTGTTTATAATGCTGAAATTGGTTATAGTTATGGATTAGAGTTCAATGTGTTAGACAGAATTACCAATGCTGATGTTCAGTCTGATAATTGCTATGCAGGTGGTGATAATCCTGACAATATTGCCATCGATTTGTTTACTGCCAATGCAGCCAATGGCAATATCAATCGTGACTGGAAAGATGCCTATGGTATTATAGCAACTGCTAATATTGCTATTGCACAGGTGCAGGCATGTACAGATCCTGCTTTGTCTGCAACCAGAAAAAATCAAATTTTGGGTGAAGCCAGATTTATGCGGGCATTTACTTATTTTGATTTAGTTCGCTTATTTGGCAGAATTCCGTTAATGCTAAAACCGGTGGACCAAACTAATTCTGAAACATTAATTAAATCTACATTAGTGCCACAATCTTCTGCTGATACTGCTTACCAGGCTATTTTACAGGATTTATGGTTTGCAAAAGATAATGTACAAAACGACAATACACCTCCCAATAAAATGGTGGTAACAAAAGGTGCTGTGAATGCAATTTTGGCAAAAGTATATGCCAGCATGCCTACTCCTAATTGGGATTCTGTTGCTTATTATTGCGATCAGGTGATACCCAATTATACATTAATGCCCAACTATACTTTTTTATGGGATAACAATCATAAAAACAATAGTGAATCTATCTGGGAATTTAATTATGTAGGCTGGAGTGTGATTGGCAACTGGATACCATCTCAATTTATCGGCAGCGGCTGGAAAAAATTTGAAACACCCACCAATGATTTGGTGAATACCTTTAGAACAGAAGGTGATTCTATTCGTTTACACGCTTCTATTACTTTTGTAAACTATGGATGGTCTGATCCATATTGGAAAGATGTCAACAATTATCCTATCCTGTCAAAATATAATGATCCAAACAATGGTACCAATGATTTTTATATGATTCGTTTGGCAGATATTATTTTACTGAGAGCTGAAGCTTACAATGCCAAAGGATTAACGACCAACGCAGGTGCATTGGTGAATTTAATTCGTGCCAGAGTTAATCTGCCTCCTACAACAGCAGTTTCGCAAGGTGATATGGCATTGGCAATTGAAAAAGAAAGAAGATTGGAGCTGGCATTTGAAGGCCATCGCTGGTTCGATTTAGTGAGAACCGGAAGAGCCATAACAGTAATGAATGCACAAAAAGATGGTGCAGGTAATAATTTAAATTACAATGTTAAACCTTATCAACTGGTATTTCCCATACCGCAAAATCAAATTGATAACAATGTTTTGTTGAAACAAAATTCAGGTTACTAGTCGTTTAGGTTACATACAAAAGCACCTGCAGATTTTTGTGGGTGCTTTTTTCAGTACATTACCTTATTTTTAGATAAAGCATTTTTCAGTAGGTTGATGCAATTTTTAAATTTTATATGAAATTATACAATGAAAAAACTTTGTAAATATTTTCTGCTTATCAATTGTATGATATTGGCCATGAGTTGTTCCTCGGCTCAAAAGTCGCCTGAAATGCCTAATAGGCCTCCAAATACGGTAGTTAATTTAAAAGATTCAATATCTGTATGGCTCACCAATGCCAATGGTTCTGTGCGTTTACAACAACAAACGCCATTATATTTCGATACGGTTAATAAAACCAATTTTATTATTGTGGTTGATAGTTTGCAGCGTTATCAAACCATGGATGGCTTTGGGTATACTTTAACCGGAGGTAGTGCAACTTTAATCAATCAATTACCCAATACACAAAAAACTGCCTTGTTGAAAGAGTTGTTTGGCCATGACGCCAATAGTATCGGAATTAGTTATTTGCGCATTAGTATTGGTGCTTCTGACTTGAATAGTAGCGTATTTTCATACGATGATATGCCTGCAGGACAAACAGATACTGCCTTATCAAAATTTAGTTTAGGGGCAGATACTGTTGATCTGATTCCGGTTTTGAAAACAATTCTTCAAATCAATCCATCCATTAAAATATTGGGTTCACCTTGGTCGGCACCTGCCTGGATGAAAGATAATGGCAGTACCATCGGCGGAAGTTTGCTTCCGGCTTATTATCCTGTATATGCAAAATATCTGGCAAAATATATTCAGGCAATGCAACAGCAAGGTATTACCGTTCATGCAATTACTATTCAAAACGAGCCATTAAATCCCAATAACAATCCCAGCATGGTGATGCAGGCAGCCGATCAGGCTAATTTTATTCAAAATGCATTGGGCACCGTTTTTAAAAATGAAAATATTACTACAAAAATTTTGTTGTATGATCATAATTGCGACAGGCTGGATTATCCTATTGCTATTTTAAATAATCCTGCCGCAGCACAATATGTAGATGGCTCAGCTTTTCATTTATACGCAGGAAATATTAATGCACTAGCTCAGGTGCATGATGCCTTCCCTGATAAAAATGTATATTTTACGGAACAATGGGTAGGTGCTCCCGGCGATTTCCCATCTAATTTAACATGGCATGTAGAGAATTTAATCATTGGTGCGCCACGCAATTGGAGTAAAACCGTATTGGAATGGAACCTGGCTGCTGATGCACAATATGAACCACATACACCCGGTGGTTGTACCCAATGCCTGGGGGCATTAACCATACAGGGGAATACGGTTATACGAAATGTGGCTTACTATATTATAGCACATGCATCAAAATTTGTACCTTACGGTTCGTATAGAATTGCTTCAAATATGGTAAATGGCTTACCCAATGTGGCTTTTCTTACACCGGCAGGGAAAAAAGTTTTAATCGTTTTAAATACCACTGCAACAACACAGGCATTTGGTATTCAGTTTAAAAATTTATTTGCTCCGGCAGCATTAGCATCTGGTGATGTGGCAACTTATGTTTGGTAAATAACATTCAATGATGTTTATATGAAAAAATTATTGTTTCAATCTGTTGTTTTAGGATTATTATTAGTGAGTAGCGCCAAAGCTCAAACACCGCGCTTTTATCAGGAAATTCAGGCATTTAAACAACAAGATAGCCTACATTTTCCACCTGCCAATGCCATATTGTTTGTAGGTAGCTCCTCCTTTCAAAAATGGAAAGATGTGCAGGATTATTTTCCTAATCATATCATTATTAATCGCGGTTTTGGTGGTTCTACGCTTCCGGATGTAATTCGGTATGCGCCAGATATTATTTTGCCTTATCACCCCAAACAAATTGTGATTTACTGTGGTGAGAATGATATTGCCGAAGATCCTGCCATAACACCACAACAGGTTTTAGAAAGGGTAAAGATCTTGTTGCAAATCATCAGAAAAAAATATAAAAACATACCTGTTGATTATATTTCTATTAAGCCAAGCCCAAGCCGAATACAATGGCAACAAAAAATGGCCGCATCTAATACACTCATTCAAAAATATTTACAACAGCAGCCTCATACCCGTTTTATTGATGTGTATCATGCTATGTTAAACCTGGATGGTACCATTAACGAAACCATTTTTATACATGACCGCCTGCACATGAATGCAACGGGTTATCATATCTGGCAGAAAATATTAGAGCCTTATTTGTTATAATTTAATTTTATTGATTTATATCCTTGATTTTGCAGTTAAATGAATGTATTTCTTTCAGATAATAATTCTATTTGTAATTAATTTGTATATTACAAGCATGAATCGATTAAGCTTGCTTTTAGTAGTGATTACAATCACAAGTTGCCACAAAGCTTCAAATTCTACTCCTGCTATTGCACCCGGCAATGTGGTAATTCATGCTGTTGTTTCTACCGATAGTAGTGGCAATGTAAATTTTACTGCTTCGGCAAACAATGCTGTATCTTATGATTTTGATTTTGGGAATGGCATTATTCAAGCCATTCCTTCCGGAATAACAACTTACAAGTATACTGCTTCCGGAACCTATACCGTGAATGTAATTGCAAAAAGCGCATCAGGCCTTACTTCGTCTGCCAACATACAAATTACCGTAGCAGTAAAATTAAATTTGGTTTGGTCAGATGAATTCAATACACCCGGAAGTCCGGATCCGGCTAAATGGGGTTATGATTTAGGTGCCGGCGGATGGGGTAATAATGAATTAGAATATTATACATCTCGTACCGATAATGCTATCGTTTCGAATGGAACATTAAAAATTATTGCCAAAAAGGAAAATTATTCAGGAAGCAATTATACCTCTGCCCGCTTGCTTACAAAAGGTGTATATAGTTTTAAATATGGCCGGATAGATGTAAGCGCAAAGTTGCCCGCTTCTATTGGAACATGGCCGGCTATTTGGATGCTGGGCAATAATATTTCAACTGCAGGCTGGCCTGCTTGTGGAGAAATAGATATTATGGAACAGAATGGAAATAATAAAAATATTATTTATGGCACATTGCATTATCCCGCACAGGTAAATCAATATGGTGATGGTGCTACTACCTCTATCACCAATGCAGCAACAACTTTTCATAAATATTCTGCAATATGGTCGGCCAACACCATTCAGTTATTGATAGATGATGTGGTGTATTATACATTGCCCAATAAAAGCAGCTTCCCATTCAATCAAAATTTCTTTATTATTTTAAATGTAGCAATGGGGGGTACGTTAGGCGGTACAATTGATCCTGCTTTTACCACCGACCAAATGGAGATTGATTATGTGAGGGTATACCAATAATCATTGAAATGCGTTAACTTCCAATCATAAATATTGCTCAATACCAAACCTACATTCTCCCATTCAAAACTCCTTTCACCAACTTATGCAATCCTTATTCAAATGTATCGTTTTTGTTTTTTGTATACTGCATTCAGGAATAGCACAAACACAAAAAGCCCAGAAAGGAAAAGTAATTTTTTTTGATAATTTTAATACAAAACATTTAGATACGGCTAAGTGGAATATTGAAATTACCGGATTTCATGTAAACAATGAATTACAGGCCTATGTAGACTCTTCTAAAACATTGTACATAGAAAAAAACAAGCTGATATTGCAGCCATTGTATGCACCTGGTTTTGTAACAAAAGATGGGCAACATTTTGATTTTATTTCGGCCAGAATAAATACCCGGAATAAATTTGAATTTGAATATGGCCGTGCAGAAGCCCGCATTCAATTAACCAACGGTGCCGGATTATGGCCTGCCTGGTGGATATTGGGTAATGGGCCTTGGCCGGCTACCGGCGAAATTGACATTATGGAAAATATTGGCGATGCTGGATGGGCAAGTGCTGCGGTGCATGGCCCCGGATACAGTGGTGAAACGCCATTTGTAGAACGTTACCATTTTCCAAAAAACAATGATGCTACGCAGTGGCATGTGTATGCTGTAAACTGGACGCCCGATGCAATGGTTTTTGAATATGACGGCAAACCCATGTACCGCGTTACAAAAGCCATGACAGATAAATATGGACAATGGGCTTTTAGCAATAAAAAGTTTTTGATTTTAAATTTTGCTTTGGGCGGTAATTATCCTGCAGGAGTGAATGGCGCAAAAGAGCCCTATTTTGGCCTGCCTGAAAAAACATTACAACAAATTAAGCAAAATAAGGCAAAAATGGTAGTTGACTGGGTAAAGGTTACCCAATTGGATGCCCCAAAGCCTTCTGAATAAAAAAATGAGCAGTAGGAGTAGTATTCGATAAAGCGTTTATCCAAAATATTTGCACGGCATAAATGGTTTCACTAATTTTCATGCCTGCAACATGAGAAAATGCTTATCCATATTACTCCTAACTGTGCTCCTCACTTATATGGGTGGTTACCATTTGTGGTATGTGCTGTATAAAGTGCATTTAAAAACAGAGATGAAGCTGTTTATTGCTTCCCATCCCGATACAAAAGCTGCCTGTCATTTTCAGTGGAGTATAGATGCAAACGGAAACATTACAGACCCCTCATTCTCTTGGGAAGAAAAAAATCATGAATTTAAATTGAATGGCTTATTGTATGATGTGGTTCATATTCAATATAACCAAACAACGGTAACCATTTGCTGTTTACCCGATAATGCTGAAAACAGCGTAGATTTACAGCACTTTGTCGTGCAAAAAAATAAACAAGATGCCGGAAAACAAAACCGGCTTAGTTTTTCTCAGATATTCTCATTCTTTTATCAACCAGAACTTTTTCAAATCTTATTTCCTGAACCCGTCAATATTTGCTGGCATACTTTTCATTCATATTATTTGCATTACATCGCACTTTCTGTAGTGTTACCTCCTCCCCGATTTACAATCTGTTAGTCCTTCTTCATTAAAATGGCATTCGTTGTTGGAGTGCTATTGCATTCTCTTTATTTAGGTAAATGAATTGTTCATTCTATTCATCATTATATATTACATTATGAAAAAAACTATAGCTATATTTCTTTTTTTGTTTTCATTGCAACAACTGCAAGCACAAAACATACAGGGGCGTGTTGCAGATAATACCACCAATCAGCCATTAGTGGGTGCAGTAATTGAGCTGCCCAACAGGCAAAAATTAATTACTGATGATAATGGCCGATTTCAATTACAACACGTTACAAGTAATATACTTGTAACCATAAGCAGTTTGGGATATGAAACCCAACAGGTTACCATAAAACCTGCCAATAAAGAGTTGTTGATTTTATTAACCCCTACTACCGATAATTTAAATAAGGTGCAGGTAACGGGTTGGGCAACGGGTAAACGCGATAACCAATTAACCGAAGCACAATCGGTAGGTGTATTAACGTATCACGATTTACAACGTGGCAATGGTTTATTTCCTGAAACCCAAATGAACACTATTCCGGGTGTATTTATGCAAACCAGAGGTATTTCCGGTGGCCAGCGTATCATCATCAGAGGATATGGCAATACCACTAATTTTAATGGCTTAGGCTATCAGGTTTTTTTAAATAATATTCCATTAACCGATGCCACCGGTGTAACCATATTAGATGATATTGATTTTTCTACCATTGGCAGAGTAGAGGTGTTTAAAGGGCCGGAATCCAGTTTGTATGGTTCGGGTATTGCCGGTGTGGTTAAATTGTATTCTATTCAACCCAAACCCAATACCACAAAAATTTTGGAAGAAAATACAGTAGGCAGTTACGGTTTGTATAGAAATAATACACGTATTGAATCGGCAGGCAGTAATTCTGTTTTGTTTTTTAATTACGGCCATCAAACGTCAAATGGTTACCGTAACCATAGTGCATCAGCAAAAGATTACGCTTCCTTTAAAGGCGATTTTTATGTAGGCGATCAACAAACCATTTCAACCTATTTGTCATATAGCAGTTCTTATGAAGAACTGGCCGGCGAAATTCCCGGTGATACATTATACCGCCGTATCACCTGGAGCGATCCGAAATATGTGAATAACAATGCCCATGTATTAATTGAAAGTTTTAGAGCAGGTATTACAGATGATATTAAAATCAATCAGCACTTCAATAATCAAACCACCGTATTTACTTCAGGATATACATTGGATCAGCCATTTGCCGCAGGCCTTAACTCAAACGCAGTATTAACTTTTGGCGGCAGAACGGGATTTATTTATAATGGGAAATCGGGTGCAGTAGGCATTCATGGTATTATTGGCGGACAATTTGAGAAAACGCTTTCTTTTAATAAAACCTATAATTTAACCAATGGTGTAATGGGCGGCATTAGAGGCGATTTGCAGATTCAGGCATCTACCTACAATCTATTTACCGAATGGAAGTTGAATTTGCCTGCTCAAATTATGCTAACAGCAGGAAGCAGTGTTAACTTTATTGAATACAGTATTCGCGATATGCTTACGAATAGTGCCAACCCAACACATGCCGACCAGTCGGGTTACAAACGGTTCACCCCCGTACTAAAACCACGAATTGCTGTTTTAAAAATGTTGAATAAAAACAGTTCAGTGTATGTGGATGTAAGTACCGGCTATACGCCACCTACTACCAACAATGTAGTGATACCGGCTATCGGAAAAGTAAACACAGGTTTACAACCTGAATTGGGTATTCAATATGAAGTGGGAACAAAAGGAAGCTTTTTCAATAATAAATTATCTTATCAATTGGCATTGTTTCAGTTAGATGTAAGCAATAAAATTGTGAATCAGTCAGTGGCCGCTACTCAAACCACACCCTTTTATACTTTTGCAGTAAACGTTGGTAAACAGCGAAATAACGGTGTAGAATTGTCGTTAAACTATCTTGCCTTACAAACTAATCAGGGTTTTTTCCGTTCTGTAAAACCATTTGTAACCTATACGTACTCTAACTTTAAATATGTAGATTTTAAGAGTGATAATAATAACAATGCCAACACCCTTAATTTTTCAGGTAATAAAGTTGCCGGTGTAGCACCTAATTTTTTAAATATTGGTTTGGATGTGGTAACTGCGCCCGGTATTTATTTTAGCAGCACTTTTCAATATGTTGATAAAGTGCCCTATACTTTCGATAATTTGAATGATGCATCCGCTTATCGTTTATTGGGTGCTAAGTTGGGTTATCGCCAAACGCTGCATCAACATTTTGATGTGGATGCGTTTATAGGTGCAGATAATCTGTTGAATAATACTTATTATACCTTTTTATTTTTATCGCCTACATTAGCTTCACAAACCGATCCGCACTTTATACCCGGGCCATATACTGCCATGTGGTATGGCGGATTAAAACTGGCTTATCATTTTTAAACAATTGATGTATGATTAAAAAAAATATAATTCGATGGCTGCCTGTAATAGTATGGCTGGCCATGTCATGTAAACAAGGTAAACAGGAAGCGATGAATCCTGCCAATGCCAAACGAATTGTTTCTGTTTCAAAACAATTAACAGAAATGATGTTTGCGTTGGGAAAAGGGAAAGATATAGTAGCCTGCGATTTGACCAGTAGTTATCCCGATAGCGCAAAATTATTGCCTAAAGTGGGTTACCATCGTTTGTTGAGTACGGAAGGAATTGTATCCATGCGGCCCGATATTGTAATTTATAGTCAGAATATTGGGCCTGCCACAGTCATTCCACAATTACAACAAGTGGGGGTACATTGTAAAGAATTTTTTGAATCGAATACTTTGGATAGTGCACAGCTTTTATTAAAAGCATTGGGTACTTATTTTGGGGTATCTGCTGTGGCCGATTCGCTCAGTCATCAACTACAACAACAAATGCAGGTAGTATATGCTGCACAAAAGCAATGCGTAGATACACCAAAAGTAATGGTGATTCAATTTGGCCAGGCCAACAATGTTTTCTTTGTAATGAGTGGGAGGAATGGTCCGGCAGATGCAATGATACGTATGGCAGTTGGAAAACCCGCAGTATACCAGGCAAAAGGAGCCACGCAGTTAAGTGCTGAAGCCATTGCTGCGGCCAATCCCGATATTATTATTGTTACTGATTTTGGATTTGATAAATTGGGGGGCATGGAAGGTGTGAAAAAATTACCGGGTGTTGCCTTAACCAATGCAGCCAAAAACAATACAATATATCGGTTTAATGAACATGATATTGTATATTTTGGTCCGCGAAGCGCCAACAACATTTTATCACTCATGAAAATCTTTCATCCCAATATTCATGCAACGCTACTCTAAACTGTACTTTGGTATTTTAATATTGTTATTGGTTGGTACCCTCATCATGGCCATTGCTTTTGGTGCTGTTCCCATCCAAATACATGAAATGTACACCGCATTGCTGCATACTGTTAAAGCTGATGTTCCATTCAACATTCATGAAGCCGTATTTCTTGAAATTAGGTTGCCACGTGTATTGCTCTGCGCTATTACGGGTGGTATTTTAGCTGCTTCCGGAGTAATGATGCAGGGCTTATTTAGAAACCCGATAGTTGAGCCGGGATTAATAGGAACCAGTGCTGGTGCTGCTTTTGGCGCCTCATTTATATTTGTGTTATCGGGTAGTTTGCCCATGTGGTTACAACGGTTTTCCGGCATTTTTCTGGTTCCGGTATTTGCATTTGTGGGTGGTGTTATTGCAACGGTACTGGTATATACATTGGCCAAATCGGTTCATCGGGTTTCGGTAACCAATTTGCTGTTAATTGGTATTGCTGTGAATGCTATTGCTTTAAGCGGAACCGGATTTTTAAGTTTTATTTCCAGAGATCCGCAGGCAAGAAGCATTACTTTTTGGAACCTCGGCAGTTTTGCTGGTGCATCCTGGCTGCAGATATTGATTACTGCTATTGTTACACTTCCGGTAATGATTCTTTTATTGCGCTATGCCAATCAGTTGAATGCATTGATGTTGGGCGATAAAGAAGCCGGCTATTTGGGCGTACATACCGAGCGTTTAAAATGGCAGATTTTATTGCTCAATACTGCCATGGTTGCTATTGCAACCGCATTTGTTGGTGTAATTGCTTTTGTGGGATTAATTGTGCCGCACATGATGCGTTTATTGATAGGTGGAAATAACAGAACATTATTACCGGCTGCTTTTTTATCTGGCGCAATTTTATTGACGGTAGCCGATATTGCTGCCCGGTTATTGATTGCTCCGGGAGAAATTCCTATTGGTATCATTACTTCATTGGTGGGGGCACCCGTATTTATTATTTTATTGAAGCAAACCCATTTACTGCAAAAAAGAGGTAGTTATGATTGAGGTAACGGAGGTAAATTATACAATTCAAAAAAAACAATTGTTGCAGAATATCAATCTGTGCATTCAGAAAAATACTTTTACAGTTATCATGGGTGCCAACGGAGCCGGTAAAACAACCCTGTTACAATTACTGGCAGGAAGTATTGTACCTTCAAGTGGTTCAATTACAATCAATGGTATAGATATAGCAACCTTATCACCGGAAGTGTTGGCTAAAAAAAGAGCAGTATTATCGCAACAATACCATTTGCCTTTTACATTAACTGTTCGTGAAGTGGTTATGATGGGCCGTTATCCTTTTTTTCAACACCAACCCCTTACCATTGATGTGGCAATTGTAAACCAGGTGATGCAGCAAATGAATGTGGCGCATTTGGCAGATACATTCTATCAACACTTATCTGGAGGTGAGGCGCAAAAAGTACAGATGTGTCGTGTATTGGCACAAATTGCAGATGCATCGGAATCACAGAAAAAAATATTGTTTTTAGATGAGCCGGTTTCTCAATTAGATGTAAAATACCAGTATCAGTTAATGCAAATTGCACAATCTTTAACCCGTCAGCATGTTACCGTTGTGGCAGTTTTGCACGATATGAATTTGGCTTTACAATTTGCAGATACCCTGCATTTTATGAAAAGTGGTCAGTTGCTATACTCATTACAGCAGCCTGCTGATATTGATGCTGCATTAATAAAAAATATTTTTGATGTGCATGCCATAAAATTGGAACAACAAAATTTAGATCATCCTTTCATTTATTTTCAACCCGAATAAATTTTCTACTTATAAAACAACCCTATTCGTGCAAACCATTGATATATCCGGAACCATTGGCCTTATAGCTACCGCTGTTTTAACTTTGAATATTTTGCTAGGTATGCTGCTTAGTTCAGCGTATAAAAAATCTGTTTATTGGAAGCGCGTTCCTGCCTTTATTCAAAAGCTGAATATTACCGATATACATAATTATACCGCCTATTTGGCTTTGTTATTGGTGTTGGTGCATATTGTATTAATACCTATTGATTCTGCTTCAAAATTTTCGTGGTTGCAATTGCTATGGCCATTGAATACTCAACACCAGCCATATATGGCTTTGTTGGGCAGTTTGTCGTTCTATGCACTTATTCTGGTAATTATTACCACCCAAAAAATCATTAAAAACAAAATGGGATTTCGCTTTTGGAAGAATGTGCATTTAATTTCATACGGTGCTGCCTTGCTGTTTATAATACATGGCATTTGGATGGACCCGGAATTAAAAGACCGGCCTGTCGATTTCTTAGATGCAGAAAAGCTGCTATCAGAAATTTGTGGGTTGGTTCTGATAGCGGCTTCTGTAATCAGGATTCGCTATTTTATACGAAAACAATGCTGAAATGGTAAAGCTTTATTCTTTGTCTTCTTCCTTTTTAAACAAATCTAATTTAGAGGACTCTATCAAATTACGGAAGGCTTTCCATTTACTGTTGAAGAAGTTATCTGCTTTTTGCAATACCTGGTTTACACTTTCTTCCGCAACCTTATACAAGGTTTCCTCCTGTTCTCCGGGAGCTGCATTTTTATATAATGCCGTAAAGCGGGCATTTGCAATATTGCCATTTACAGTTACCTGAGGTACAGTACCATAACCCTGCTTTTCCTGTGGTTTGCCATTTAAAGTTTCTCTAATGTCTTTAATCGATTGCTCCAATGCTTTCATGCTATGCCGTATGCTGTCTCTTCTGCTACTATCTATGTTGGGCAGGTTTGCTTTTATATTGACCATAATGGCATCTGCATCTGTTAATCGTTCTGTTAACTGGTTTACTTTTATGGTTAGTGAATCTAATCTTGCATTGAAAGCACGTTGTGCTTTTCTTACTTCCGGCGATGTAGGTGCATTGGGATCATCATTCACCACAACGGTTGCAGAATCTTTTAATTTGCCCCATTGCAATACAACGGTATAGGTTCCGGGATCTACCGGTAAGCCACCCGGTTCGGCACTGCCTCCACCAAAATTTCTTCCTCTTCTGCCACCGGCACTGCGAATACCTTTCTCTTCTAATCCCCAAAAAAACCGATTAAAGCCGGTATCAGCTTTCACTACTAAATTGCGCACATTGTTGTGTGCTGCATCATAAATATGTATATGCACTGAATCAGGCATTTTTGCTTTGCCGGTATCGCTTGAAGTTTTTTCGGTAAAGAAACTAATAGAGGCGCCAGGCTTTCTGTTTTCTCCTTCATAAGTGCCCCAAATGCTGTACTCAATACCCGAAGGGTTTTTCATTTTGGCCTGATAGGCTGTTGGTATTGGGAAAGCCACTAATTTTTGCGTAAATGCTTTACCGTTATTGGCTGCTATTCTTCTCAATGGACGAATATCATCTAAAATCCAGATAGCCCTTCCAAACGTTGCAATGGCTATATCTGCTTCTCTTTCCTGAATGGCTAAGTCGTATGTAGAAACAGAAGGATAGTTGTTTTTAAATTGCTGAAAATGGGTTCCATTATCAAAACTTACCCAAAGGCCCTGTTCTGTTCCTACAAAAATTAAGTTAGGCTCAACGGGGTCCTGAATCATACATAAAGCATATCCCGTTACTTTCTTTTCATCTACCATTCTGGTCCAGGTTTTACCAAAGTCTGTTGTTCTAAAAATATAGGGTTTAAAATCGCCCAACCGATAGTTGTTGCAAACAACAAAAGCTTCACCTGCTTTGTATCTGGAGGCTCTGATTTGCGGTATCCAACTTCCTTCTGGCATTCCCGGAATTTTTCCTCTGAAATTGGTCCAGGTTTTACCGCCATCTTGTGTTAATTGTACATTACCATCATCGGTTCCTACCCAAATTACCCCCCGTTGTACACGTGATGGTTCAATGCATAAAATGGTACAATAGTTTTCTGCTCCGGTAATATCAATGGATAAACCACCATTGTTACTTTGATCTTCTTTCGCAGTATCATTGGTGGTTAAATCAGGTGAAATGATATTCCATGAAATACCTTTGTTAGTGCTTTTGTTTACAAACTGGCTGCCAAAGTAAATGGTATTATTGTTGAATGGGTCCTGCGCTATAGCAGCATTCCAGTTAAAACGATGCCGTAAGGTACTGCCAACATCTGGTGGTTTAATGCGCCATTGTTCGCCGGTGGCTACATTATAACGGCCCAGTTCGCCTTCCTGACTCATGGAATAAACCCAGTTGTAATTATCCGGATCGGGTATTACATCAAAACCATCACCACCGCCCACTTCGGTCCAATAACTGTTGCGAATACCTGATTTTATCCAAACATAAGCAGGGCCATACCAACTGCCATTGTCTTGTAAGCCGCCCATTACATGGTAGGGTATGGCATTGTCTACATTAATGTGATAAAATTGACCAACGGGCAATTTACTTTCAAACTGCCATGTTTTTCCCTTATCTCTTGTTATGGCCAGCCCACCATCATCGCCATCAATAATCAATGAAGGATTGAAAGGATGAATCCACCAGGCATGGTGATCGGGATGAATGCCACTGTACGGGATCAATATGCGAAAAGTTTTGCCGCCATCTTCACTAACACTCACCATTTGGTTAATGTTGTATAATCTGTTTTCATTTTCAGGGTCAACACGAATGTCCTGAAAATAAAAGGCCCGGTTGGTAACCACAGCAGGGTCACTGTTTACTAACTCCCATTTCATGCCACCATCATCTGATTTATATAACCCGTTTTTGGTAGCTTCTACCAATGCATACACCCGACTGGGTAAACTACGGCAAATGGTTAAACCAATACGGCCATAATTGCCATCTGGCAGGCCATCTGCCTTGCCTAATTTTTTAAAAGTTTTACCTGCATCGTAGGTTACGTATAATCCACTGCCGGAGCCGCCGCTGGTAAAGCTCCAGGGTGTTCGGTGGTGTTGCCACATGGCTACAAATAATTTGTTTGGGTTACTTGGGTCTATCATCATATCTGCCACACCACTGGAATCGTTGGTATGTAAAATTAATTTCCAGGTTTGTCCGCCATCGGTTGTTTTATACAATCCTCTTTCTCCATGCACACCATAAGGGTTGCCAATGGCGCCTGCATATACAACATCTGGATTATTGGGATCAATAATAATTCGATGAATATTTTTTGTTTTTTGCAAACCCATGCATTTCCAGGTTTGTCCGCCATCTAAACTTTTATAAATTCCATCTCCCAGGCTAACAGAATTTCTCGGATTGCCTTCGCCGGTGCCTGCCCAAATAACCGAAGGATTGCTTTGCGTAATGGCAATGGCACCAATATTTAAAATAGGTTCCTTGTCAAATATCGGCTTCCATGTGGCACCGCCGTTTTCTGTTTTCCAAACACCGCCGCTGGCACTACCCGCATAAATAATATTGGGATCGCTCCAAAGCGCATCAATTGCAGTAATACGGCCGCTCATACCTGCCGGACCAATTGTACGGGGTTGTAAATTTTTAAACTGTGTGGCCAGATTGATTTCTTGTGCCTGTGCCGTAAAATAACAGCCTGCAAAAAGCAGAATGCTGAAGTAAAATTTTCTCATGTTGCCTGAATTTTTAGTTGCAGATTGTAAGGTAATAAATTTTTTATACAGCGAATGAATTTATGAATGAATGTGTAGGTAAACCACCGATGGAATTTATTTTGAGTGAATATGCCTTCATCCGTACCTTTTACCTCCATATTAAGCAAATGAACTACACAGTTCGTAATTGAATGAAGCATTGAAATTCAGGAACTGCACATAAAATAGAGATAATTATGTTGAAATATAAAACGAATTTTTTTCAATTCTAAATAAAAATTTTATGAAATGGCGCTTTCGTTTTTTGATGGTGGTATTACTTTGTACAATCATCCAAACCCTTCAGGCACAGGTTTCTGCTGCTTTGTTTCAAGAAATGCAGTGGCGTATGATTGGCCCGCACAGAGGCGGTAGAACAGTAGGCGCAGTGGGTGTGCCACAACAACCCAACGTATTTTACATTGGCGTAAACAATGGCGGCGTTTGGAAAACCACAGATTATGGCAGAACCTGGTTCCCAATTTTTGATGACCAGCCAACCGGCTCAATAGGTGATGTAGCAGTAGCGCCTTCCAACCCAGATATCATATATGTAGGCTCTGGTGAGGGTTTGCAACGGCCCGATTTGTCGGTAGGTAATGGCATGTACAAATCAACCAACGCCGGTAAAAAATGGCAGCATCTTGGTTTAACAGATGTGCAGCAAATTGGTGCGGTAGCCATTGATCCTACTAACCCCAATCGGGTATTCGTAGCGGCAATGGGTCATCCGTATTGTCCAAATGCAGAGCGCGGTGTTTTTAGAACTTTGGATGGAGGCAAAACCTGGGAAAAGGTTTTGTACAAAGATGAAAATACCGGTGCCGTGCAGGTATCCATTGATCCCAAAAATCCGAATATCATTTTTGCTGATTTATGGGCCGGCCGGCAAGGCCCTTGGGAAAACGGCGAATGGAATGGTTCGCAAAGTGGATTATTTAAATCAGTAGACGGGGGTAATACATGGACCAAAATTACCCGTGGATTGCCAACTGTAAAACAGGGTTTGGGAAGAATTGGATTTTGTATTGCCCCCAGTAATCCAAAAAGAATGTATGCCACTGTTGATGCAGGTGAATATGGTGGTATGTACAGAAGTGATGATGCAGGAGAAAGCTGGTACAGCATTAGCAACGATGGCCGTTATTGGGGACGTGGCAGCGATTTTGCAGAAGTAAAAGCCGATCCTCAAAATGAAGATATTGTATACACAGCGAATGTGGTGGTGTGGCGGTCGGAAGATGGTGGGCATAGCTGGAAAGATTTTAGAGGAGCACCTGGTGGTGATGATTATCACCGCATCTGGATTAATCCCAATAACTCTGATATCATTTTAATTGCTGCCGATCAGGGTGCAATTATTACCGTAAATGGCGGAGAAACTTTTTCATCGTGGTACAACCAGCCCACTGCACAATTTTATCATGTTAGCACTGATAATGCCTTCCCTTACAATGTGTATGGCGGCCAGCAGGAAAGTGGCTCCGTTGGTATTGCATCCAGAGGGAATGACGGGCAAATTACCTTTCGGGAATGGCACCCCGTTGGTGTGGAAGAATATGGTTATGTTGCCGCCGATCCGCTGAACCCCAATATTATTTATGGTGGAAAAATAACCAAATATGATAAACGTACCGGTCAGGTTCAAAATATTGCACCTGAAGCAGTACGTACCGGTAAATACCGTTTTATAAGAACAGTACCGGTTTTATTTTCTCCCGTCAATCCACATACGTTATATTTTGCCGGCAATGTGTTGTTTAAAACCAATAATGGGGGCATGAGCTGGCAGGTGATCAGTCCTGATTTAACCCGCAATGAATGGGATATACCGGCCAGTGTAGGCATTTATACCACGCCTGCTTTAAAAACCATGCCACGCCGCGGCGTTATTTATACCATAGCTCCATCTTACACCGATAGCAATACCATTTGGTGTGGTACCGATGATGGTTACATACAAATAACCCGCGATGGCGGCAAAAGTTGGAAAAATATTACGCCAGCAGCTATTATTTCATGGAGCAAAATTTCATTGATGGATTGCGGGCATTTTGATAATAATACGGTGTATGCTGCGGTAAATCGTATCCGTTGTGATGATTTACATCCGCATATTTATGTTACTCACAATGGTGGTAATACCTGGGAAGAAAAAGTAAACGGCTTGCCGGATAATGAACCCATTAATGTAGTTAGAGAAGACCCTAAAGTAAACGGCTTGTTGTTTGCAGGCTCTGAAAATGCAGTATATGTTTCATTTGATAATGGCAACCATTGGCAAAGCCTTCGGTTGAATATGCCGGCTACTTCTATTCGCGATTTAGTGATAAAAGATGATGATATTGTAGTAGGCACACATGGCAGGTCATTTTGGATTTTAGACAATATTACTCCATTAAGGCAAATTGCACAACAACGCCTTACCGTTAATAAGGCTTATTTGTTTCAACCACAAAATGCATTGCGTATTCGATGGGATATGAATACCGATACCCCATTGCCACAGGAAGAACCCGCAGGGAAAAATCCACCCGATGGGGCTATCATTGATTACTATTTGCCTGCCAACTATTCCGGTACTGTTATGTTAAGCATTAAAGATGCTACCGGTAATATTATACGCAGCTATGCAAGTACAGATACGCCTTATGCTATACCTAAAGTAAATATTCCAAAATACTGGATACGGCCTCAGCAAATACTTTCTGCCCAACCGGGTATGCACCGTTTTTTGTGGGATATGCATTTAGCGCCACTGCCCGTTCCGCCTGCTTACCCCATTGCTGCTATTTACGGCAATACAGCACCGTTAGCTACAGCTCCATGGGTATTGCCTGGTATTTACACAGCAATATTACAGGTAAATGGAAAAACAGTGCAACAAACTTTTAAAGTTGTAATGGATCCAATGGTTACTACTACTTCTGCCGATTTGCAACGCCAGTTTAATTTAGCCAATCAGTGTTATGAAATAAGCAAAACATGTTTAGAGCGGCTACAAATCATTCAGCAAATGATTCAAAATACAGAATCTGCTTCAAAAATAAATTCATTAAATACAATAGCAGGTAATGCTTCAAATGGCAGAAGGGTTATTAGTAATAAGAATAGCTATCATGATATATTACAACAAAGCAGAAATTTAATGAGCATGTTGGAAGAAGCAGATATGCCGCCCACTCATACCATTGACTTGGCTGTTCAGCAATTAGCCGCTAATTTTAAGTCACTGGAAAATCAATGGCAAATAATTATATCTGAATAGTTATATTAAAAATGATTACCTAACTTTTAAAACCAAATAGCATGAGAAAATTGTATGGCTTTTTACCATTGCTGGCAGGTATATTTTTTGCCACGCAGTTAAGTGCACAAAAAAACGTTAAGAAAAATGTAGTGCAACAGGATAATACCGATTCTGTTTATTTTTCTGCGTTGAAATTCAGAGAAATAGGGCCTTTCAGAGGGGGCAGGAGCGCAGCAGTAACAGGTAGTTTTACCCATAAAACTACTTTCTATTTTGGTGCTACCGGTGGCGGTGTATGGAAAACAACCGACGGTGGCAGTAACTGGAAAAATATTACCGATAAATATTTTGGTGGAAGTATTGGCGCCGTTGCTGTTGCGCCTAGTGATGAAACCATTTTATACGTAGGTGAAGGCGAAAATTCATTACGTGGCAATGTATCAGAAGGGCTGGGTGGTATGTGGCGCAGCGATGATGGCGGACGAAGCTGGAAAAATATTGGCTTGAAAGACGGTCGTCATATCATCCGGATTATTATTGATCCAAAAGATCCGAATACTGTATGGGCTGCTGTAATGGGCCATACATTTGGTCCTAATGAAGAACGGGGCGTATATAAAACCACCAATGGAGGTAAAACCTGGAAACGCGTATTGTATGTCAATAATTTAACTGCCTGTTCTGATTTGGTGATGGAGCCGGGTAACCCCAATGTATTGTATGCAGGTATGTGGCACGTTGAGAGAACACCGTATAGCATGGTAAGTGGCGGCGAGGGCAGTGGCTTGTACAAAAGTAAAGATGGTGGAGAAACCTGGGTGAATTTAACCAGCAAAAAAGGATTACCAAAAGGTGTTTGGGGTATTGTTGGCGTTGCAGTAGCACCATCTAATACTGATAAAATTTATGCCATTATTGAAAATGCAAAAGGTGGTCTGTTTGTGAGTAATGATGGTGGTGAAACCTGGAGTTTACAAAGCAGCGATAATAATATTCGCCAACGGGCATGGTATTATTCCAAAGTGTTTATTGATCCTAAAAATGAAAATTTAGTTTATGTATTGAATGTGGAAATGATGCGCAGCCGTGATGGTGGTAAAACTTTTCAGGCAATGAATACGCCACACAGCGATCACCACGATTTATGGATTGATCCCGAAGATGGCAATCGTATGATTGTTGCAGATGATGGTGGAGCACAGGTTTCATTCAATGGCGGACAAACCTGGAGTTCACTCATGAACCAGCCTACCGCACAAATTTATCGGGTAACAACAGATAATTCATTCCCTTATAGAATTTTAGGAGCACAACAGGATAATACAACCGTTCGTATTAAAAGCCGTTCTAACGGTTCAGGCATTGGTGAAGCTGATTGGCAACCCACGGCAGGTGCCGAAAGTGGTTATGTTGTAGCAGATCCGTTAAACCCCGATATTGTGTATGGCGGTAATTATGGTGGCTATCTTTCGCGTCTCGATCATCGCACAGGTGAAAATCGTGCGATTAATGTATGGCCTGATAATCCGATGGGTGCCGGCGCAGATGTGTTGAAATATCGTTTTCAATGGAATTTTCCCATTTTCTTTTCTCCCACAAATCCCAAAAAATTATATGCCGCAGGTAACCATTTATTTGTAACTGAAAATGAAGGGCAGAGCTGGCAAATGATTAGTCCCGATTTAACTACGAATGATAAATCGAAACAGGCTTCGAGTGGCGGTCCCATTACACAAGACAATACTTCGGTAGAATATTACTGTACCATTTTTACGGCTGCAGAGTCAGCATTGGAACCCAATGTTTTATGGACAGGGAGTGATGATGGCCTGATACATGTAAGCAAAGATGGTGGTAAGAACTGGGAGAATGTAACCCCGCCTGATGCAGGTAAATGGATGATGTGGAACTGTGTGGAAACAGATTCGAAACAAAAAGGTAAAGCTTATTTTGCCGGTACCAAATACAAGATGGATGATTACACACCGTATCTCTATAAAACCGAAGATTATGGTAAAACCTGGAAGCGCATCACCAATGGCATACCATCAGATTACTTTACCCGTTGTATTCGTGCTGATCAGCAAAGGCCGGGCTTATTGTATGCCGGAACAGAATATGGCTTGTTTATTAGTTACAACGATGGTGAAAACTGGCAGCCTTTTCAGTTAAATCTGCCCAAAGTGCCTGTAACAGATATAACCATTAAAGAGAATGATTTAATTGTAGCTACCCAGGGCAGAGGTTTTTGGGTATTGGATGATTTGGGTTTATTGCAACAAAAAGATGCTGCTGCTTTACAACAACCGATACATGTATTTGCTGTTTCAGACGCTTATCGTTATGCAAGTGGTGGCCGTTTCAGAAGAAGCTTTACTACACACAACAGTAACATGGGAACAAATCCACCTAACGGTGTGGTATTTAGGTATTATCTTAAAAATGCCTCTGATACTTCAAAGGTAGCTATTACCATTTTTGATAAACAGGGCAAACCCATTGAAACCTACGGCACCGAAAAATTACCGGTTAAAGTAAATGAGGGTATGAATGAATTTGTATGGGATATGAATTATCCCGGCGGTAAAAAAATTGATAACATGATTTTATGGAATGGCACCATAGGCAATGTTAAAGCTGCGCCGGGAAGGTATACCGCGAAATTTAAATTCCTGAAAGATTCAGTGGAAGTGCCTTTTATTATTAAGGGGATACCCGATCAGCACATGAGTCAGGAAGATTATGATGCACAGGTAAACTTTTTATTGCAGATAAAAGATAAGTTTAATGAAGTGCAAATGGCAATAGTACATATTCGTGAATTACGTGAACAAATAAATGGGTTTGTTGAAAGATTAGATACCGCAAAATCAAAATCTTTAAAACCGGTTACTGACAGCATCAATAAAAGGCTAACAAAAATTGAAGAAGCATTGTATCAAACCAAAGCCAAAAGCAGTCAGGATGTGTTAAATTACCCTATTCGCATTAATGATAAACTGGCCGGATTATTTAATGTAGTAGCCAGTGGATATACAGCGCCGAGTCAGCAATCGAGAGAAGTATATGCAGATTTAAGTGAGCAGGCTGATAAACAATTGCAATTATTGGATGGCATCTTGAAAAAAGATATACCTGCTTTAAATGAATTGATTAATAAAGAACAGTTGCCGGTGATAGGAATTAAAAACAATGATTAAAAAGCTGCAATTGCAAAATGTTAAATAATTTTTGCCACGGATACACGAATGAAAATTCTATGTGTGCGTGGCAATTTTTTTTATTCCTACATGCCGAATGAACATCCACCTGCTCACTGGCTGCGGGATGGAAGCGGTAGCCCGCAACGCAGTGAGGACTACAAGCGTACAGCCCGGACTACAGCCAGGATTTGTATTACAGCCTAACAGCCCCTTATTCAAAACAAATGGCCAAGCGGCAATCAGAAAACTTTAATTTTACAACATTATTGAGCAAGCAATTTCTACCAGAATGAACCAGCAATTAGCAGCCTTATCCCGGCAACTAACCGGCGAATTGTACTATGATACCACCATGCGAACCTTATATGCCACCGATGCATCGGCCTATCGGGAAATGCCTTTGGCAGTGGCTATACCCAAAACAGAGGATGACATCAAAAAATTAATTGCTTTTGCATTACAATATCATACTTCGTTAATACCTCGTACGGCAGGTACCTCGTTAGCGGGTCAGGTAGTGGGGAATGGCATTGTGGTGGATGTATCGAAATACTTTACAAAAATTATTGAAGTAAATACAGCCGAAAAATGGGTAAGGGTACAGCCTGGAGTTATTAGAGATGATTTGAATCTGTTTTTAAAGCCTTATGGGCTGTTATTCGGTCCTGAAACTTCAACCGCCAACCGTGCGATGATTGGAGGAATGGTGGGCAACAACTCTTGTGGTTCAAACTCGGTGGTGTACCGAAGCACAAGAGAACATGTTATTGAAATAAAAGCTATTTTAAGTGATGGAACAGAGGCTGTGTTTGGTGAAACAGATATAGATACTTTTCATGCCAAATGCGAATTGGATACATTGGAAGGTAAGATTTATAAAACTATTCGTCACTTATTAAGCAATTATGAAAATCAGTTAGAGATAAAAAAACAATTTCCAAAAAAATCGGTAGAACGTCGTAATACGGGTTATGCCATTGATTTATTGGTTGAAACGGCGCCATTTAATGCCGGTGGTCCCGATTTTAATTTTTGTACACTCATTGCCGGCTCAGAAGGCACGCTGGCATTTATAACCGAAATTAAATTAAATCTGGTACCGTTACCTCCTAAGGAAACAGGTTTGTTGTGTGTGCACTTTAATACCATTCATGAATCATTATTAGCGAATTTAATTGCTTTGCAATTTGGGCCTACTGCCAGTGAACTGATTGACCATTATATTTTAGAGTGCACCAAAGGCAATATTGAGCAACAAAAAAATCGCTTTTTTGTGCAGGGCGATCCGGGTGCTATTTTAGTTGTTGAATTTAAAAAAGATACCCGTGAAGAAATTGTTGCTATTGCCCAACAGGTAGAGGCTGCCATGCGGGAAAGGGATTTGGGTTATCATTTTCCATTGTTGTTTGGGAATGATACCAAAAAAATATGGAACCTGCGAAAAGCCGGATTGGGATTGTTGGGTAATATGCCGGGCGATGATAAAGCCGTGCCCGTTATTGAAGATACGGCTGTTGATGTAACCGATTTGCCTGCATACATTGAAGAATTTAACGCAATATTAAAAAAGCATGATTTGTATGCCGTACATTACGCCCATGCAGGTTCGGGTGAGTTACATTTGCGGCCGATTCTTAATTTAAAAACGGAAGAAGGCAATGCTTTGTTTAGAACCATTGCAACAGAAGTAGCAGCATTGGTAAAAAAATACAATGGCTCTTTAAGTGGCGAACATGGCGATGGTAGATTACGCGGCGAATTTATTCCGCAAATGATTGGTGCAAAAAATTATACGTTACTGCAGCAAATAAAAAATAGTTGGGATCCGCACCATATTTTCAACCCGGGAAAAATTGTAGATACTCCACCTATGAACAGTATGTTGCGGTACACGCCGGGGCAAAAAGATCCAAATGTTGCAACGGTATTTCGTTGGGGTAACCAAACCATTTTACAACATGCCGAACAATGCAATGGTTCAGGAGATTGTAGAAAAACACACTTGTCTGGCGGAACCATGTGCCCTTCTTTTATGGCTACCCGTAATGAAAAAGATACCACCCGTGCCAGAGCTAATATATTACGTGAGTTTTTAACTAATTCAACTACCGTTAATAAGTTTAACCATAAGGAGATTTATGAAGTAATGGATTTGTGTTTAAGTTGCAAAGGCTGCAAGTCTGAGTGCCCATCGAGTGTTGATGTGGCTAAACTTAAAGCAGAGTTTTTACAGCAATATTATAATGCAAATGGAGTTCCGTTAAGATCTAAATTAATTGCCCATTTTAATACTATAGCAAAATTAGGTTCTGTTTGGCCTGGTTTGTATAATGCATTAGTTACAAATGCATTTACCGGAAGCCTTATTAAGAAAATGGCGGGTTTTGCAACAAAACGCTCCATGCCTAAACTTTCTTCAATTACCGTGCAGCAATGGATGAATAAACGAAAAAAACAATTATTTGCTGGGAACAATCAAAAAATTGTGTATTTATTTTGCGATGAATTTACCAATTATAATGATGCTGAAATTGGTATTGCTGCAATTCAATTATTAGAAAAGTTGGGCTATACAGTTTTAATACCCAAGCATGTGGAAAGTGGAAGGGCAATGTTATCAAAAGGCTTGTTGCTTGAAGCAAAAAAAATTGCACATCAAAATATTGATTTATTAAGTGCTGTTGTAACAAATGATACACCTTTAATTGGTGTTGAGCCTTCTGCCATATTAACGTTTAGAGATGAATATATTGACTTGGTGGATGATGCCCATTGGGAAGCCGCTAAACAATTGGCTAAAAATGTTTGGTATATCGATGAATTTTTAGCTCGAGAAATTAGAAATGGCAACATCTCTTCCGCATCTTTTACGAAGGAGCAAAAAAATATTCAATTGCACGGCCACTGCCAGCAAAAAGCATTAACTAATTTGAATGATTCTATTCAGGTGCTTTCTCTTCCTGAAAATTATACGGTGAATACGATTCCATCCGGTTGCTGCGGTATGGCCGGCTCGTTTGGATATGAAAAAGAACATTATGATTTATCCATGCAAATTGGTAGTTTGGTTTTATTTCCTGCAGTTGAAAAAGCAGATACGATTACTGAAATTGCTGCTCCCGGTACCAGTTGCAGACACCAGATAAAAGATGGAACCGGTAAAAAAGCCAAACATACCGTTGAAATTTTATGGGAAGCATTGGTTTAAATAATGATTGTAATGAACTGCCAAAAGTATTTTTTATGAGTATACAACAGGCCTATAATCAATGGGCAGAACAATATGATTCCAACGATAATAAAACCCGCGATGCTGAAGCAATAGTGTTACAAACTTTATTGCAGGATATTCATTTTCATTCCTGTTTAGAAATTGGTTGTGGTACAGGTAAAAATACACAATGGTTACACACAAAGGCAAATACGCTATTGGGTGTTGATTTTTCAGAAGCTATGTTACAACAAGCCCGAAATAAAATACAAGCTCCCAATGTACAGTTTGTACAAGCGAATATTTTAGAACCCTGGTATTTTGTACAGCAGGCGGTTGATATGGTTGTGTTCAGCCTGATATTAGAACATATTGAAGATATAGCTGCCATTTTTAAAAAAGCTGCCAATACTTTACAACCCGGTGGATATATGTATGTGGGCGAATTGCATCCCTTTAAACAATATACCGGTTCAAAAGCACGATATACCAACGAGAATGGTTTGCAGGTATTAACTTGTTATGTACACCATTTGTCTGAATTTTTGAATGTCGGAATGGCAGTTGGTTTCAAAGTGAAACGGGTATTTGAATATTTTGACACAGATGATGCCAATAGCGTTCCCCGTATCTTAGGTATTTTGTTTCAGTTATTCTCTTAAATGATACACATGTTTTACTAACATTGAAATTACCTTACCGCTATGTATTTTAACCATTGGTCACAAAGGAATATCATTAAAAATAAGACAACACTAACTTTCTTTCATGAATCTAATCTGCAATATTATCTGGCTCATTTTTGGTGGCTTTTTGGCTGCTTTTGGCTATTTTTTGGGCGGCATTGTTTTATGTGCTACCATTATTGGTATTCCATGGGGTTTGCAATGTTTTAAAATTGCAGGTATTGTTTTAGCTCCGTTTGGAAAAAAAGTGGAGAGCGATTCGGCTAATCAGGGCTGCCTATCTGTTGTATGTAATATTATCTGGTTGTTTTCGGGTGGACTGGCTACTTGTATTACGCATATTGTAATGGGTGTTTTATTATGCATTACTATTATTGGTATTCCCTGGGGTAGGCAGCATTTTAAGTTGGTGGAATTATCGTTAATGCCTTTTGGTAAAAAAATTGTGGATGCTTAAAATTGAAAGCGAATCAGTATGCCGTAATAATCAATTATCCAATATCAAATAATACCTGCGTTTTCTTATTACACAGGCTTTATCAACCTATTTTGTTCTAATTTGCTGTTTGATTAATTATATAAGTTCAGCAAATGTTTAAAATAATGTATCCTTACTTACGCACTTTCGGTATTTGTATTATTTCTATTGTATTACTTTGTTTACTGCCTGCACCATCAAATGCACAGCAACACATGAATATAGATGAAGGCTGGAAATTTCACTTTGGCCATGCCTCCGATCCATCTAAAGATTTTAATTATGGAGTAGCCAATATTTTTTCTAAAACAGGCGGCGCTTATGGCACTGCTATCGATCCTAAGTTTAATGATAGTGCCTGGCGTACAATTCATCTTCCTCACGATTGGGCAGTGGAGTTGCCTTTTGTATATGTGGACAATTTTGATGTGGAGTCGCATGGTTATAAACCGGTAGGGGGTTTATTTCCGGCTACCAGTATTGGTTGGTATCGCAAACATTTTACAGTATCTGCTGCCGATTCGGGCCAGCGTTTTCAACTGCAATTCGATGGCATTTTTCGTAATGCCAGTATTTGGGTGAATGGCATTTTCGTGGGCACCAATATGAGTGGGTACGTTGGTGTTGATTATGATATCACTGATTTCTTAAAATTTAATGCTGACAACGTTATTGTAGTACGGGTTGATGCTACGCAATATGAAGGTTGGTTTTATGAAGGTGCCGGTATTTATCGGCATGTATGGTTGAATAAAATGAATCATCTTCATTTTGCTACCAATGGCGTTTATATACACACAGCAATTGCACAAAACAAGGCAAAAATTTTTGTAGATGCAACGATTGATAATGAAGGTGTACAGCAAAAAGAAGTTGTTGTATATAGTTGCCTTACCGAACGAAATGGGAAAATGGTTGCATTATCGGCTCAGCCTGTCTTAACTATACCCGCCGGTGGTACCACTACCATACAGCAATCCATTCCCGTTATACATCCGCATTTGTGGTCTATTGATGATCCGTATTTATACCGGGTAACCACAATTATTCAATCCGGCAATGTAATGATCGATTCTGTTACATATCGTGTTGGTATAAGAACGATTCGCTTTGATGCGGGAAAAGGATTTTTTCTAAATGGTGTCAATATTAAAATTCATGGTACCAATAATCACCAGGATCATGCAGGATTGGGCAGCGCACTGCCCGATGCCATGCAATATTATCGTATCCGTTTATTGAAAGATATGGGCGCTAATGCATACAGAACCAGTCACAATGCACCAACCCCCGAATTGTTAGATGCTTGTGATAGCTTGGGAATGTTGGTATTGGATGAACAACGTTTACTCAATAGCAGTCCGGAATATATGCATCAGTTTGAAACCTTAATAAAAAGAGATCGTAATCATCCTTCGGTTTTCTTATGGTCAATCGGTAATGAAGAGGGCTGGATTCAAACTACTGATATGGGTAAACGTATTGCCACCACTTTATTGGCAAAACAAAAAGCACTTGATCCTTCCAGAACCAGTACCTATGCCGCCGATTTGGGCAATGTATTTCATGGTGTAAATGAAGTAATTCCTATCCGGGGATTTAATTATCGCCAATTTGCTGTGGCCGATTATCATAAAGACCATCCTACACAACCTGTTATTGGTACTGAAATGGGTAGTACCGTTACCACAAGAGGTGAATATGCTGTTGATAGTGTTAGGGGTTATTTACCCGATGAAGATATCACAGCACCCTGGTGGGCAAGTACAGCAGAAACCTGGTGGAAGCTGGCAGCAGATGCACCTTATTGGGTGGGCGGATTTGTTTGGGCCGGATTCGATTATCGGGGAGAGCCTACTCCTTTCCGTTGGCCCAATATTAATTCGCATTTTGGGGTAATGGATGTGTGCGGCTTTCCTAAAAACATTTATTACTATTATCAAAGCTGGTGGACTGATAAAGATGTATTGCATATTGCACCACATTGGAACTGGATGGGCAAAACCGGAACGCCTATTGATGTGTGGGTATATTCCAATGCTGATGATGTAGAGTTGTTTTTAAATGGTAAAAGCCTTGGCAAAAAAACAATGCCGCGCAATGGGCATTTACAATGGTCGGTACCCTATCACCCGGGTACCTTATCTGCTATTGCTCATAAAGCAGGCAGGGTTTTAAAAACAGCCATTGAAACTACAGGTATACCTGCCGAAGTAGTGCTATCGCCTTCTTCAACAACTATTTTGGCCGATGGTAAATCCGTGGCCGTTATGAATGTTTCATTAGTAGATAAAGAAGGAAGAGAAGTGCCCAATACCGATAATATGATTCGTTTTTCTGTTACCGGTGATGCCAAGATTATTGGTGTTGGCAATGGCGATCCCAGCAGTCATGAACCTGATCAATGTATGGATGGTGCCTGGCAACGTAGTGCCTTTAATGGAAAGTGTCAGTTTATTGTACAGGCCGGGAAAGTACCCGGAATGATAAAAGTAGAAGCAACAGCTGCTGGTTTATGGCCGGGTTGTACTGAAATAATAACGGTTTCACCAACAAGTTTACAAAATAACCACATTGATCCAAAATATGCTGTATCTGCTACGGAAAGCCAACCACGTAATTCGGGTAAAATGATTGGTGCCGATATTTCTTTTCTTCCACAGTTAGACGCTGCCGGTAAAAAATTTTACGATGGTAATACTGAAAAAGATGCCATACAAATTTTAAAAGATCATGGTTTCAATTATATCCGATTACGCATTTTTAATGACCCAGCAACCGATAGTGGTTATGCTCCCGGAAAAGGGTTTTGCGATTTAGCTCATACTTTGCAAATGGCTCAACGCATTAAGGCCGCAGGCATGCAATGGCTACTCGATTTTCATTACAGCGATACATGGGCCGATCCCGGTAAACAATTTATGCCTGCAGCCTGGCGCCATTTGAATTTTCAGGAATTGAAAGCTGCTGTGTATCAATATACCCGGCAAGTGTTACTGGCTTTAAAAAAACAGGGCACACTACCCAATATGGTTCAGGTAGGTAATGAAATTAATCATGGTATACTTTGGCCGGCGGGCAGTATACAACACCCGGATAGTTTGGCGCAATTGCTGAATGCAGGAATTGCTGCGGTGAAATCGGTGGATCCTTCCATAGTAATTATGTTACATATAGCTTTAGGCGGACAAAATGATGAGTCGGTTTTCTTTCTCAATAATATATTGGCTCGTGGTGTACATTTTGATGTAATTGGATTGTCATATTATCCTAAATGGCATGGCAGTTTAGATGATTTAAGGAATAATTTAACCGATTTGGTACAGCGGTATGGAAAAGATGTTGTGGTGGTAGAATATTCTGCCCGAAAAGAAGCGGTGAACAATATTGTGTTCCATTTACCTAATGGAAAAGGGAAAGGTACTTTTATTTGGGAACCATTGAATACCTGGGAAGCTTTGTTTGATAAGGAAGGTCACTCCAATCAATATTTACCTTTGTATGATACATTGCACAATTTGTATTTAATGAAGCATTAAAAAAGTGTGCAATAACTTTTTTTTGAAATAAATGTTGCTTAATTCATCATCAATTACATGAACCAATCACTCTGGATATTAATGATTGCATGGCTGCTCTTTGCCACCATACATAGTCTTACTGCGTCATTGCAGTTTAAGCGTCTCATGCAAAAGTGCATGAGACAATGGTTTCCATATTATCGCCTGTTGTATGCGCTGTTTGCATTATTCAGTATGAGTGGTATTTTGTATTATCAGTTTCATATACCTGCTAAACCTATTGCATTGCATCAATACATACGTTATACTTTTGGAATGTTAATGGGTGTTGCAGGCTTGGCGTTAATGAGCATCACCATCCGTAAATATTTTTTTTATCTCAGTGGTATTGATGTGTTTTGGAAGAAAAAAAAGGAAGCACATTTAGATACTACGGGTATTCATCAATTTGTACGCCATCCCTTGTACTTAGGAACACTCTTGTTTGTTTGGGCATGGTTTCTGTTTTCACCATTGGTAACCAACTTATTAAGTTGTATTATGATGAGCTTATATACATGGATAGGTATGTATTTTGAAGAAAAGAAATTAGTGAAAGAATTTGGCGCTGAATATAGCGCCTATCAACAACGTGTTCCCATGATTATTCCCTTTCTTAAAAAATAATACATTATTACATGTTGCTATTCAATGGCAATCTTGCAATAACAAATCCGTTTCATAGAAATTATTTCAACAGGTTGTATAACATGCATAGCTAATTGCGGTTTTAATGGTGCGTTTATGCAATAAACATCCATGTATTTAAGAAAGCTGTTTTTTTATGCAAATGGCGCATCAATACTATGTGCAGGTTTAGAAAACCAGTGTGCACCATCTTCAGCAATGTATGCACAATCTTCCAATCGCAAACCCATTTCACCGGGAATAACAATGGTAGGCTCAACACTAAAACACATACCCACTTGAATGGGTTGTTGATTGCCATTCACCATATTACCCCATTCATGTCCATCCATACCAATACCATGACCGGTTCTGTGCGGACAGCCGGGTAATTGATACCCTGGCCCAAATCCCGCATCAATTAATACTTTTCGGGCAGCATGGTCCACATTTTCGCAAGGCTGTCCAATTTGTGCAGCAGCAAAACCTGCCGCCTGTGCCTTCTTCTCTAAGTCCCAGATAGTACGTTGCCTTTGTGTAGGTGCTGCACCAAATACAATGGTTCTGGTAATGTCTGATGTATAGCCTTCAATTTTACATCCACAATCCATGAGTAACACTTCGCCTTTGTGCAATTGCTGTGGTTGAATGCTTCCATGTGGTAAAGCAGAAGCGGCACCAATGGTTACCAATGCACCATCTGATTCTGCTCCCATTTTTCGTTGTGCCTGACTAATGATAGCAGCTACATCGTTATTCGACATTCCTTCTTTTACATTAGCTGCACAAAATTGTATGGCGGCAAGGGTAATATCATTGGCTTTTTGCAACAAGGCAATTTCTGCCGGCGATTTAATGAGCCGGCATGGAATGCTGATTGGATCGCCACTAATGAAGTTCATGTTCGGTGCGGCTTTTCGTAGACCATCCAATATAAAAAACCGCAAACGTTCTTCCATGCCGATATTACCACCGGTAATGCCATTTTGATGTAATACTTCCACTATTTTTTCATAAGGACTTTCATCTTCCTGCCATATATGTACACCCTGACCAATGATAATTAATTCTTTCAATCGGTCTGCTTCAAAAGCAGGGCTCACATAAGTCACTTCCCCTTTTACAGGAATAATGGCTACCATGGTTCTTTCACTGGGCCACCAGGGTATTCCTGTAAAATAATTTAATGAGGTACCTGCATCTAAAATCAATGCCTGTATTTGGTTGCTTGCCATGAGTTGTTGTGCCTTGGCAATTCTTTGTTGTCTTTCGGCAACGGTAATGGGTTTTACATCTCCCGTCATATTGTGTAACTGGCTCCAATCGGGGTCATTGTATTCAGTTTTTTTAGTAAAGGCAATAATGCCCGAAAAAAATGAAACGGAAGCAGCACTTCCGGCTGAGTATTTTAAAAATTTTCTGCGTTCTATGCCCATCTTGATGCGTTGAATAGTGAAGGAATTATTTTGCTATACACAACTTAAAGTTATTAAAACAGAACTGTCTTATGAATATAATGTATTGTATTTGTAAAAAACGGTTTGATTAAAAAATCAGAAATTTTTTTTGTACTTTAATACTGGTTATCAATTAAAGTTATTTTGTTCCTTCTCCTCATAAAATACCCGCATAATATACCAGGCTTTCTTTTTATATCCCTTATCCGATAATAATCCTTTTCTGTTCCAGCCTTGCTGATACACGGGTTGTAGCCGACTGGGCGAACGAAAATCGGCCAATACCCATGGGGTGGTACCACATAAAAAGGGTATATTTTTAAACATAGCTACCTGATTTTTATACAATTGTTCCTGATACTCCTCACTCCAACTGCTGGCAGTATCTTTCGATCCATGATGGCCATACAGTGCTTCTCCACCAAACTCTGACATAATCAGTGGTTTATTGAAAGGATTTTTCCAAACCATTGCTTCCGGTTTTGCAGGCCAGGGGGTATACCAACCAATATATTCATTTACACCTACCACATCCAATATTTTACTGAGGCTGTCATCAATGGTAACGGTATTGCCCTTGTATGCAACATGATTGAATGCAGATGTAATGAGCCTTGTAGGATCTAATGCTCTGGCATGTGCTGCCATTGCGCTTAAAGTGGTATCCCTGCTTTCAGCTGGTGTGGTTTCATTAGATAAGCTCCATAGTATAATGGCACTGCGGTTTTTATCGCGTTCTATCATTTCATCCAACAACCGGTTGGCTTTGGCTAATATAACGGGGTTACTAAATTGTATGCCCTGCCAAAGCGGAATTTCTTCCCATAACAATATGCCCATTTTGTCGGCCATCCGCACCATGTGTTCATTGTGCGGATAGTGGGTTAACCGTACAAAATTACAACCCAGTTCCTTTGCCCAACCCAATAGCATGGCGGCATCTGTTTCAGAATAAGCCCTGCCGGCACGTTGTGGTATTTGTTCATGAATATTAATGCCGCGTAAAAATATCGGCTGTCCATTTAATTCAATTTCGGTGCCCTTTACTGCAATAGTTCTAAAGCCAATGGCTTCTGCAACAGTATCTGTGGCTGTAGCAATTTGAACAGTATATAAATGCGGATGTTCGGGGCTCCATAATGCAGGATGTGCTGCAATACTGATATTGGCCCTGCCTGCTGCATTGGTTTGGGTAGTGTAATGTATGTGTAAATCAGGAATATGAATGCTTACTTTTTGCGGGCCATTGCTTCCTGCAACCTGTACCCAGCCTGCTATATGGCTGGTATCATTTTTTTGCAATTGAATAAAATAATCCTGAATATAATTGCCCGGTGTAGTTACCAAATCTACATCGCGGGTAATGCCACCATAATTCCACCAATCGTAGTTCAATGCAGGAATGGCATCTGCCCTGCGTTGATTATTCACCCGAACAATTACCTCGTTTTCGCCCGCTTTTAACAAGTGCGTTACATCAAACTGAAAGGGGGTAAACCCACCTTCATGGCTACCGGCTTTTTGTCCGTTGCAATACACATCTGCTATATAATTGGCCCCGCCAAAACAAAGAAAACTGTGCTGGCCGGGCTGCGGTTGGTATTGAAAAGTTTTTTTATACCATACTGTTCCTTCATAATACACCAAATCGTTGCGTTGCGAATTCCAGTCGCCAGGCACCTGTAATGTAATGGTATTGTCAAATGCATATTCAAAAAAATCATGCGCACCAGTAGCATGCTGGTCTTTCCATATCGGTTTCCAGTTACTTTCGCCTGCATTAAACGGGTCTACAATAACCGCCCAGCTTCCATTTAAGTTCAAGGTATTTCTTCCTGCAATATTGGCTACCAGCCATTGGGCCTGTACCACTGTTGCTATACAAAAACAAGTGAACAGTAATGTCATTTTTTTTAAAAAAACGATTGGTGAAGTTGCTTGCATGGCTATCAATATTGTAAGGTTAGATAAATGCAGTGTATGGTTTGTTCAATCACGAAATGCACTTCCACTTTTTTGTATGCCTTGGTTTAAAATGTGGCAGTGTTTGCATTTTATATGCTCCTGATGAGATAAACCAATAATAAAATGCTCACCAAAAATATGCCTATGGTTAATAAGCTAACCAAACGGGAGGAGTGCCGGTAATACCCATCTAATAACTGCTTTTCTATGTTTTTATAACGTAAATAAGATAAAAGCAATACCAATGCACCAACGGCTACCAGTACTATGCCAATAATGTCCGAATAACTGCCTGTTGGCGTACCATTTGTTTTACCCAAAATAAGGGAAATTTGTTTTACAAACAGGGTAAATTTTACTACTACAAAACCAAAGGCCATAATGCCAATACTGGTGCGTATCCACGATAAAAAAGTTCTTTCATTGGCCAAGTGGTCGGCTGTTGTTGAAGTTGGATGGGTTTGCTGCATATATTTCAATATTCAAACAATAAATGAGTATGTATACCTGTATGCGCTTTTCGTTAAAACACATCATAATAACATACGCCCTTGTTCAAGGGGGAATCAATACATTCAAACTTCAAGTTACATCAACTATTGTTTTTGGGACGATAAATTTTATCGGCTAATCAAAAACAATGGGATGATACGGATGATAGTAAAAAATACACCCTTTTAAACCACGTAAAATGCAATCAGCTATCATTATATCCTAAATAATGGGCTTTAAATAGCGGTAATTAGCGTAAAATAGTATTACAACCGCTAATGATTCGGATGTTATTCATACTAATATAGTGGGGCTTATCAGTGGCTTATCTATGGCTTTTCACCTCCTTATTTTAGATTGGGATATCTATTTTACCTTACCAAAAACTGTTATTTCTTTTTTTAAGCGCCAATACCTATTTTTATTAAGCGGATACTTTCCTATTCCTATTACAGTTGAATCCAATACAATTATGATAAATACCCAAACAATGTTGCAGGCACGCACCTCCCATTCCAACAATTTTTCTTTGCTTCCCTGATTATTGGGCAGTTTTGGTATTTTAAAATGCAAAACAGTTCTTTCAAAGGGAGAAACTATTATACATGTAGGATATTTTATTGCTGCAGGGAAAAAGAGGTAGTATTGGCTATTTTTGGTAACATTTATTTTCACTATGATCTTTATACATAAAAGTTACAATAGCCTAAATAGTAATGGGTTTAAGTATTTCAATCAATATAGAGTAGTTGTTGCCGATATTTATTGCGGATACTGAGGTACATGTCCCAATTATTTTTATTCACAAAAGCGCAAGTAAACAATGTTTTCAAACGAGGCTGAACAGTTATTACATTTTGGCACCTGGCAATACAATTTGGCTACTCAGGCAATTGTTTGGTCAGATGGTGTATACCGTATTTTAGGCTATGCACCGGGTGAATTCGAATTGAATTTTGATTCCATTATATCGTTATTGCATCCTGACGACAGGCAGTCTACAATAGATCAAATACAGTTTACCATTACAACCGGTCAGCCATATGCTATTCAAAAGCGGTTTATCCATAAAAACAATCAAATTATTCTAGTGCTGTCGGCAGGAAAATTATTGTATAACGAAGCAGGACAACCCATTGAATTAACAGGTGTTTTTCAGGGTATAACAGAACAGGGAAAAGAAAAGGAACGCTTAAAATTATTAGAATCGGTTGTAGTACATACCAACGATGCAGTCATTATAACTGAAGCTGAGCCAATAGAATTACCCGGACCCAAAATTTTGTATGTAAATGCCGCATTTACTGAAATGACAGGCTTTACAGCTGAAGAAGTAATAGGTAAAACACCCCGTATTTTGCAAGGTACTGACACCAATAAAGCTGAACTAGAAAAATTAAAAAAGGCACTAAAAGCCTGGCAACCTTGTGAAATAACCGTATTAAACTATAAAAAAAACGGGGAATCTTTTTGGTGCAATATGCAAATAAAACCCATTACCAATGAACAAGGCTGGTATACCCATTGGATTTCCATTGAACGAGATATTACCGAACAAAAAAAACTACAAACACTGTTAGATGAGTCGAATGAACTGGCACAAATAGGAAGTTTTGAAATTGATGTCGTAAAAAATAAAATGTACTGGTCTCCTATTACTAAAAAAATCCGAGAAGTGCCACCCGATTTTGAGCCCGATTTACAAACCGGAATTAGCTTTTTTTATGGCGATAAAAACCAATCTATCATTGCACAATGTGTTTACAATTGCATTGAAAAGGGTACCCCGTGGGATGAGGAATTGGAAATAATAACGCATAAAGGCAATCCGAAATGGGTAAGAACCATTGGCCGGGCTGAATTTCAAAATGGCCAATGTATTCGGGTATATGGTAGTTTTCAGGATATTGATAAACGAAAGCGAACAGAAATTGAATTACTGAAATTGTATGAAGAACGCAACACAATATTAGAAAGTATTGGTGATGGATTCTTTGCCGTGAATGCCCAATGGGAAGTGAGTTACTGGAATTATATGGCTGAACAATTGCTAAAAGTGACTAAAACCCAAATACTGGGTAAAAATTTATGGGAGGTATTTGCTGATTTTAAACAGTCGCTTTCCTGGCAAAATTATCATAAAGCATTGGAGACTCAGCAAGTGGTGCATTTTGAAGACTATCATCACGGCTTGGAGCAATGGTTTGATATTAGTGTATACCCTACGCCCAACGGACTTTCTGTTTACTTTAGAGATATTACCACACAAAAAATAGCACAGGAAGCTATTGCATTGAGCAATGAACGATACGATTTAATTGCCAAAGCTACCAATGATTGCATTTGGGATTGGGATTTACAAAAGAATGTGGTAGTAAGGCCGGGTAAAAAATTAGAACAGTTAATTGGACACCCACTCATACCCCCCGAACACGTAGATGCATTTTGGGCGGAACATGTGCATCCGGATGACTGGCAGCGCATTACTACCCATCGCACTGTTTTATTGAATAATCCTCATGAAAATTATTGGGAAGATGAATACCAGTTTAAAAAACCCAACGGGCAATATGCCATTGTGTACGACCGTGGTTATATTATTAGAAATAAAGATGGGAAAGCCATACGTATTATTGGTGCCTCTCGCGATGTAACCCGCGAAAAAGAACATACCAATGAAATTAAACGCATACAGCAAAACTTAGATGCACTCATTAATGCCTCCAACGAATTTATTTGGTCGATTGATATTAACATGAAGTTAATTACTGCAAATAAAACCTATAAACAGTTCATTGAAGCAATAGACGGAGTGGCACCAAAAGAAGGGGATGATATTATTCGCCCCTCTTTTACTAATGCTATGAACCAGAAATGGGAAATGCTTTACCACCGTGCATTATCTGGAGAAGCCTTTAGCTTTGAAGAATCAGTAACACACCCCATCACCGGTAAAATTATTTATAATTTAATAACCTTAACACCTATATTAACAGCCAGTGCCGAAATTATTGGCGTGGCTTGTTATGCCAAAGATATCACTGATGTTAAAAAAGCAGGATTACAGTTAGAATTGATGAATGAAGATTTAAAAAAACATGCTACAGCATTGGCTACTTCAAATGCTGAATTGGAGCAATTTGCTTATATCGTTTCACACGATTTGCAGGAGCCGCTACGGATGGTGGCAAGCTTTCTGACTCAGTTAGAAAAAAAATATGCCAAACAATTAGATGAGCAGGCTAAAATATACATTCATTTTGCGGTCGACGGCGCAAAGCGTATGCGGCAAATTATTTTAGATTTATTGGAATACTCCAGAGTTGGGCGTATGGAAGAAAAGGCAGAAACCATTCCGGTAAAGGCGCTGATTGATGAAATCGAAATTTTATACCGTCAGCAAATAAAGCAGAAACAGGCAGTGATTCATGCAAAAAATTTACCTGTACTGGTTCAGCCCAAAGCGCCGGTACGGCAGGTATTTTTAAACCTGATCCAAAATGCATTAAAATATAGTAAAGAAGGGGCGTCACCTGACATCTATATTCAAGCGACAGATGCCGGTCATTTCTGGCAGTTCAGTGTGCAAGATAACGGTATAGGAATTGACGCTGATTATTTTGAACAGATATTCATCATATTTCAACGCTTACATACCCGCGATGAATATGGCGGCAGTGGCATGGGATTGGCCATTGCCAAAAAAATAATTGAAAATTTAGGTGGAGAAATTTGGGTGGAATCTGAACCCGGTAAAGGCAGTATATTTTATTTCACCATTCCTAAATCGGCCATTTAAAAAAGAAATCGATAGGGTATTTTAAAACTATTGTTGAATTGTTTAACTTGTAACGGATAGAAAATCGTAGGCTCGTCAGCCGTTAAAAAAATTGACATTTACATCCATCATGATCCCATACCATGAATAAAAAAAGCCACTCAATGTTAACAGATATTGCTTCCCGCGAAAAACTGTTGCTGCAGCAAATGGAAGAACTGGCCAAAACCGGAAGCTGGGAGCTCAATCTGGATACGGTTGCATTGTATTGGAGTGATGGTGTTTTTAAAATATTGGAATATGAACCGCAGGCATTTGAGGTAACTTTTAAAAAGGGGTTGGAAGTGATACATCCCGACGATCGCAATGATGCCTTGCAAGCCATGCAGGAAGCCATTAAAACAGGAAAACCATACAGCATCGAAAAAAGATTTGTTACCAAAAACGGTGTGGTGAAACACATCCGTTCAATTGGGAAAATATTATGGAATGAAGCCAAACAACCTATTAAAATGGTAGGCGTTTTTCAGGATATAACAGAAAGGGTATTGGCAGAAAATGTATTAAAGGAAACGAATCAACGCCTTGAAATGGTGATGCAGGCCGGTTATGAAAGTATTTGGGATTATAATCCACTTACCGATGAGCTGTATATGGGTGAAGGGTTTACCCGAAATTTTGGTGTACCTGTTTATGATGTAACTAAAAACAGTGCATACATCAATTCCTTGTTTCATCCTGATGACCGGGAAAGTGTTTTAAGCGATTTCAGTCATAAAGTATTTCATACCAACGAAACCAACTGGATCAAAGAATTTCGTTTTAAAAAAGCAAATGGAGAATATGCCTTTGTTCGCGGCAGGGCGATCATTAAAAGAAATGAAGCCGGTGTGGTCATGAGAGTAGTAGGCGCTATTCAGGATATGACAGTGGAGCATTATTACCGTGAATTGGATAGAATTGAAAAAGAAGCAATGACGCTCAGTTTTCGGGAAGATATAACGGTGCCGGATTTGCTTTCAAAGTTTTTGTTGCAGTTGGAATCTGTTTTTCCTAACCTCAAAACATCTGTATTAAGGGTATTAGATGGCAAGCTATTCAATATGGCTTCGCCTTCTTTGCCGGAAGCCTATATTGCCACCATCAATGGCATGGCCATTGGCGATGAATCGGGCGTACACACAAATGCCGCTACTGCTCAAAACAAAACCACTGCTACCCACCAGCTTACAGAGGCGCGCTGGGCAAATTTTACCGGTTTGGCGCAGCAATTCGGTTTGGGCTCTTGTTGGGCGCAGCCGGTATTAAATGCCAAAGGGAAACCTATTGCAAACTTATTGGTATATTTTGATAGTAATAAGGGAGTAACGAATATTGAAGCACAAGCCATTAGCAGGGCACAACGCCTAATCAGTGTATTGCTGGTAAAGTTTGAATATTTGGAACATATTCAAAAAACGAATGAACGTTATGAGTTAATGAATAAAGCCACCAATGATGCTATGTACGATTGGGATGTTCAAAATGATGTGTTTTATTGGGGCGATAGTTTTTACAGGATTTTTGGACATGCAAAAAAAGAGCAACCTTTCCGGCTGATTGACTGGGCCATACTCATGCATCCTTATGATGCTGAAATGCATCAAGCCGGTTGGGAAAGTTTTTTGAAAGATACCGCGCAGGAACGCTGGCAAAAAGAATTTCGCTTCAGGCGGGCTGATGGTTCTTTTGCTTTTGTAGAAGAAAATGGCTATCTGATCCGTAATCAGCAAGGCCATCCCGTTAGAATGATTGGCGTGTTACGCGATATCTCTGATTCTAAGATAACCGCTTTACAACAACAGGTGCAACAGCAGGTGGCACAGTGCTTTAAAATGCACTTAAGCTTGCAGGAGCAAATGCACCAGGTATTGCAATACCTGGCAGAGTTTGGCAGTTTTAAGACTGCAGAAATTTGGTTGCTCAATTATAACCGGGAGTTTTTGCAATTGGCAGCCACTTATTCGGCAGATGAAAAAGCAGCTTTGTTATATACATATTACAGTGCTACTAACCAATTTAAATTGAGCGAAGGAATTCCGGGTAAGGTTTGGCAAACAAGACAATGGCAAGTGCTGGAAAATACGGATGAAAACGATGCATTTGTGCGGTGGGAAGCAGCCAAACAAGCCGGACTGAAAGCTGCCCTGGCACTGCCTTTATTTGATTTTGACCAGGTGGTGGGCGTACTCTTGTTTACAAGCAATACCTCCATCCGGAAAGATGATGTCAAGATTCAACTATACCGTCCGTTGAGTGATTTTCTGGGTGCAGAAATTGTTCGCAGGCAGCAGGAAGCACAATTGGCTTTGTTTTTTGAAACTGCTACCGATATTTTGGCCATTGCTGCACCCAATGGGCGTTTTGCAAAAGTAAATCCGGCATTTTGTGCTTTATTGGGTTATACTGAAGAAGAACTAACTACTCAGCCATTTTCAGAATTTGTACACCCAGATGATTTGAAAGCAACCCAACAGGACTTTTCAGAAACCATTCTGGGTAATCAAAAATCTAATAATTTCATCAACCGCTTCCGAACCAAATCGGGAAACTATCGTTGGATTTCTTGGAACTCATCACAACCCTTTGGAGAGGATGGTCTGGTGTTTGCGTATGGCCGCGATATTACCGAAATGCGGCATCTGGAAGAATTATTGCAGTTGGCAACACAATTATCTAAAGTGGGAGCATGGGAGTTGGATCCCATACATCACAAACTGCAATGGTCTGAAATAACCAAAGCCATTCATGAAGTACCGCCCGATTATCAGCCCGAGCTGGAAACAGCCATTGGTTTTTATCGTGCAGCGTATCAAGCTGTTGTCAGAGAAAAAATCAGTGAAACAATGGCTAACGGTGTACCATTTGATATACAAGCACCCATTATAACAGTCAAAGGAAATGAGCGTTGGGTGCGTGTTATTGGACAGGCAGAAATGTACAATGGCCAATGTATCCGTATGTATGGCAGTATACAAGATATTCATGACAGAAAAATGATTGAATTGCGCCTTAAAAATATTTCTGATAATGTACCCGGTGTTATTTTTCAATATCATTTAAAACCCGATGGAACAGATCAGTTGTTATATGTAAGTGAGGGTGCACATCGTATCTGGCGTGTTGCACCTGAGGAGTGTATGACAGATATCCAAACCATTTGGAAAGGCATTATAGCCGGCGGAGATATTGAGGCAGTAAAACAATCTATTATACAATCGGCTACACATTTAACACCCTGGCATGCCACTTGGAAGTATGTGTTATCGGATGGAAGCCTGCGTTATCATGAAGGTTTTGGTAACCCGCATAAACCAACCGATGGCTCTATTGTATGGGATTCTATTGTTATGGATATTACCGAAAAACACAACCTGCAAGAGCTCGCAAAGCGCACCGCTCGTATGGCAAAAATTGGTAGCTGGGAGTTAGACTTGGTAGATGATATTAACGATAGCATGTTTTGGTCGGTAATTACCCGCGAAATATTTGAAGTGCCGGATGATTATATACCTTCTGCTTCAAAATGTATTGAATTTTTTAAAGGAGATAGTCGCATAAAATTAGAAGAAATTATACAACAATTAATACAACATGGAACAGATTTTGATGAAGAATTTTTGATTACTACTTATGCAAATCAGTCGAAGTGGGTACGTTGTATTGGCCGTTCAGAATGGGCTATGGGAAAATGCGTTAAAATTTTTGGCAGTATTCAGGATATTCATGACAAAAAAACGGCAGAACAATTATTGCAGCAGCATGTGCAGGAATTGGCCATTAGTAACCGTGAACTGGAGCAGTTTGCCTATATAGCTTCACACGATTTACAGGAGCCGTTACGTATGGTTACCAGTTTTTTAAGTTTGTTGGAACAAAAATATAAAGACCAGTTAGATGATCAGGCAAAACAATACATTGGCTTTGCAGTAGATGGCGCCAAAAGAATGCGGCAATTAGTATTGGATGTGCTGGAATTATCAAGAGTGGGAAAAACCAGAACCAAAAAAGAGCAAATTGATATGGATGCGCTGATGGAAGAAGTGTGTACCATGCAAAAAGCACAAATTGAAGAAAGTGGTGCAATTGTGCAGATACATGAGTTGCCGGTATTATTCAATTATCGCAGTAGTTTGTTGCAGGTGTTTAATAATCTGCTCAACAATGCATTGAAATATCGGAAAAAAGATGGAATACCTGTCATCAATATTACTGCAACAAAAGAAAACAAAGGCTGGTTGTTTGCAGTTGCCGATAATGGCATTGGCATTGAGCAGGAATATCTGGAACAAATATTTGTTATTTTTCAACGGCTGCATACCAAAGAAAACTATAGTGGCACAGGAATTGGGTTGGCCATTGTAAAAAAAATAGTAGAACATTTAGGAGGAAAAATATGGGCCACATCTACCCCCGGTATCGGCAGTACTTTTTATTGCTGGCTGCCGGAAGCGGAAAGTTTATCTGATTCAATATTTTAATTGCCCATTCGTATCTTACACTTAATCAGTAAATTCAATGATAGAATTGTTAGAATGAATCCTTTATAAAAAAACCGGTAAACTATATTCATCCTGGTTAACAATACAAAATAAATATAAAGTATGATATATGCTGATGTTATATATTCCTTATATTTACCTTACATAAATTCAATCCAATGAAAAATTTGCATTTGTTGTTGGTAGAAGATAATGAAGGAGATGTATTGTTAACCACCGAGGCCTTGCGTTCAGGTAAAGTAATCAATCAGATTAGTGTTGCCAGAGATGGTAAAGCGGCGATTGATTTTTTAACCCACGAAGAGGCTTTGTTCAATAATAATTTGCCCGATTTAATATTGCTGGATATCAACCTGCCCAAAAAAAGCGGACATCAGGTATTGCAATTCATTAAAAATACTGATTACTTAAAACAAATACCGGTTATTATGCTCACTACCTCTTCATCTGATACAGATGTGGAATTGGCCTATAAAAACTATGTAAATTGCTATATTACTAAGCCCGTTGAAGTGCAGGAATTTATGAATGCAGTACGTGAAATTGAAAATTTTTGGATGAATATTGTAACGCTTCCGGAATAAATAAGAAGAAACCTATGCAGAAGCACACAAAATCAGTTACATTATTGGTGGTAGAAGATAATTCCGGTGATTATTTATTGTTGGATGAATACTTACGGGAGCGCTTTGACGAAGTAACTATTGCAAGAGCTATTACTTACAAAGAAGCCGCCGCCTTATTACAGCAACAACATTCGTTTCAGGTAGTATTACTCGATTTGTCATTGCCCGATATAAGTGGAGAAGCATTGGTAAAAGAAATGATGGCCATTGCCGGAGACATACCGATAATTGTATTAACCGGGTATGCCGATATTGAATTTAGTATTGCTTCCCTTTCATTTGGTATTGCCGATTATTTATTGAAAGATGATATACAGGCCGATGTTATTTACAAAAGCATTGTGTATGCTATTGAACGTAAAAAAGTATTATGCCTTTTACAGGAATCTGAAAAAAAATACAGTAGTCTGTTTCAGTTCAGTCCGCAACCCATGTGGGTATATCACCCTCAAACACTGGAAATACTAGAAGTAAATAATGCAGCCGAAGTAGCTTATGGATATAGCCGCAATCATTTTTTAAAAATGCATATTTCTGATATTTTTTTAGAAAAGGAATTTGCAAAATGGATTGCTGCTAATTCAGCAAATGCATCTATTCAAAATTATTTAGATGCTGCAGTTGTATATAATCACCGGAAAAAACAGGGTGAAATTTTACTCGTTAATATTCTTACCTCCGGTATTGAATACAATAACATGACCTGTGTGTTAATGGTAGCCCACGATGTATCAGAACAAACATTATTGAAACGATCATTAGAAGAAGCCTATGCCAATATAGTTTCGGTAGAAGAACAGGAAAGGGAACGTTTTGCCGCTGATATACACGACGGGGTAACACAAAATTTAATTGCATTAAAAGTCTATTTTTCTTTCCTGAAAAAAAGCATGGAAAAAGAAAATAATGTGATTACAGAAAATATTGTGGATTTATTAGAAAAATCTATTCGTGATTGTAAAGACATTGTGAGCAATATCAGGCCAAAGGCGTTAATTGATAACGGATTATTTGCCGGATTAACAACACTTGTGCAACAGATGGCCGAGGCCAGCGCCATTCATATTGATACGCATGTTGATTTGTCGTTAGAACATTATTTTGATTTTAATGCACAATTAAATATTTACCGGATTATACAGGAGTGTATCAACAATCTGTTAAAGCATGCACAGGCAACTGCAGCCGTACTATCTATAACCCGTGAAGACGCGCACATGAAAATTGTTTTTTTCGATAACGGAAAAGGCATTGCTGAAGAAGTATTAACCCGGCAAAGTAGTTTTCTTTCCATGAAAAGAAGAACCGCTGTTTTAAATGGCAGGTTTCATGTGCAGAACAATCGAAATGTGGGTGCACGGTTTACATTCCATTTTCCTCTAAAAAATATACCCCATTCTGCCCGTTCTTTTTAAAGTAAAGTGATAATTTAAAATAATTGCTGATCCCATGCTATGAAGTAGCATGAATATTTATAACCTTTTTTTCCTTTCTTCTAAATAAGGCTCCGGCAGAAACCAACATCCAGGTAGCTTCTAAAATGATAAAGGGTGTATAATGAATTAAAATACTGGCTAAACAGGAAAGGCCTGCACCTATAATATTCATCCACAAATACAAAAGGCTGTCTTTGCCAATGGTATTGCGCAATTGCAGTAAATAGGCTATCAGCAGTATGAAAACACCGGTAAAGCCAATCCAATCGTTCAAATTAAAACTTGCCATGCGTGTTATTTTGTTGATATTATCCATTCTACCTCACCAAAACTAAAACTATTGGTAAAGGTATTGCCGGTGAGTAAATTACCTGATTGATCAACACCCTGAATAGTGGTGGTAAAAACGGCATTGTTTTTTTTTAGTTTTACCATCGCTCCTTTTTTATACAGGTAGTTGTTGTATTGTTGCAATATTTCAGTAAAGGCGCCTGCTTGTAATAATTGGTAATAATGGTTCAGATATTTGCACAATTCTTTGGCTAATTCCAAACAATCCAACTTTTTACCGGTAATCTGTTTTAAAGAAACGGGGTTGGGCAACCAATCTGGAAAATGGATTTGATTGATGTTTAAACCAATGCCCACCACTGCCCATTGCCAGCTGCCATTCCCGGAAATGATATTTTCAATTAAAATACCACCTGCCTTCCTGTCATTCCAGTAAATGTCATTTGGCCATTTTATGACAGTTTCATTTGCTGTATAATTGTTAAAAAAATTGTGTACAGCCAATGCCATTGCTGCATTAAAAACAAATTGTTGGTGCAGATGCAGAAATTCGGTTTGTACAATAATCGATAAAATAAGGTTGCTATTGGGTTCGGTAATCCAGACTTTACCACGTTGGCCTTTGCCTGCAGTTTGTTCCTGCGCAAAAACAGTGGTACCATGCTCCGCCAAATTAGTCTTAATAAGGCCAAGGGCATAGTTATTGGTACTGTCAACCGTGCTGAGTTCAATCCAGCGTTGCCCAATGGCGGATATATTGCTGTTAGATGACAAAAGATTGTTACTTTTGACACAAAGATATAAACAGGCAGATGAAGCCTTTTAAAACAGTTTTTTTACAACAGTTGTCGATGGATTCGTAAATAGGTTGAACTGTTTTAGTTGTTCAGCTGTTTTGTATATATTCAACAATTAAACCTTTATTTCATAACTAAAATTTACCTGATTATTGGCACCTCTTTCAGCAATCAATAACCGCAAAACAAACAAAGTTTCCCGGCTAAATAGAAACTCAAAATTTTTTAAAACCATTATTGGGGCTATTCAGGAAAAGAAGGGCGTACATATTACCAGTTTAGACCTGCGTAATATACCCGAAGCAGTTGCAGACTTTTTTGTAATATGTGAAGCTACCAGTACCACACAGGTAAAAGCAATAGCCGATTTTGTTACATTTCAGGTAAAAGAAGTATGTAACGAATTGCCTTACAGGCAGGAAGGAACCCAACAGGCCCATTGGATATTGGTAGATTATGTTAGCATAGTAGTGCATATCATGCAACCCGATGCCAGAAAATTTTATCAGTTGGAAGATATGTGGAGTGATGCATTGGCAATGGCACACAGCGAAGTTTAACCCTAATATTTTTATAGAGAAACACTTAAAATTGAAGCGCAATTTATATGGCACAAGAAGATAATAAACCCAAATTCCCATTTACAGATAAAGGTGGTGATGGTAGTTCGAATAAAAAAACACCCAAATTCAATATTTATTGGATTTATTTAATTGTTTTTGCTGTGTTAATCGGCTCTACTTTTTGGGGCAGGTTTACGCCTGAATCGGCTAAAATCAGCCAGCAGGATATGGAACAAAATATGCTGGCTAAAGGCGATGTGGAAAAATTAGACCTGGTACGTAATAAAGAATTGGTGCGGGTATACATTAAACCCGATAGCCTGAGCAAACCTTTTTATACCGAAAAGTTTAAGCGGAAATTGAATCCCGCCGACTTCAAAAATGTTCCGGTATTTGAATTTAAAGTAACCGACTGGAAAGTGTTTAACGACCAGATGGACCAATTCTATAAAACCCATCCGGAAGTACAACAAGTGCCCACCTATCCAACAGATGATGCCGACTGGTTTGGCGGTCCTATTTTCAGTACCCTCATTTCAATGGCATTGGTAATTGGCGTATGGATTTTATTTATGCGTAAAATGGGTGGCGGCGCTGGTGGTGGCGGTGGCGCCGGCGGTATTTTCAGCATTGGAAAATCAAAAGCTACTTTGTTCGATAAAGGTGCTAAAGTAAACATCAACTTTGGCGATGTGGCCGGCTTAGATGAAGCCAAAGTAGAAGTAATGGAAATTGTTGATTTCCTTAAAAATCCCAAAAAATATACAGCGCTGGGCGGTAAAATTCCAAAAGGCGCTTTGTTAATTGGTCCTCCGGGTACAGGTAAAACCTTATTGGCAAAAGCAATGGCCGGTGAAGCACAGGTGCCCTTCTTTAGCCTAAGTGGTAGCGATTTTGTAGAAATGTTTGTAGGCGTTGGTGCCAGCCGTGTTCGCGATTTGTTTAAACAAGCCCGCGAAAAAGCCCCCTGTATTATTTTTATTGATGAAATAGATGCCATTGGCCGTGCCCGTGGCAGAAACGCTATTATGAGTAACGATGAACGCGAAAATACCCTAAACCAATTGTTGGTTGAAATGGATGGTTTTGGGGGCGATTCAGGCATAATTATTCTGGCAGCTACCAACCGTCCGGATGTATTAGACAGTGCTTTACTGCGTCCGGGTAGGTTCGATAGGCAAATTACCATCGATAAGCCCGATTTAAAAGGCCGTGAAGCCATATTTAAAGTACACTTAGCACCCATTAAAGTATCTGAAACATTAGACATTTATAAATTAGCCGAGCAAACCCCGGGATTTGCAGGTGCCGATATTGCCAATGTTTGTAACGAAGCCGCATTGATTGCTGCCCGTAAAAACAAAACAGCAGTTGAAATGATTGATTTTCAAGATGCTATTGACAGGGTAATTGGTGGTTTGGAAAAGAAAAACAAAATCATTGCGCCGCATGAAAAAGAAATCATTGCCTACCATGAAGCAGGCCATGCTATTTGCGGTTGGTTTTTAGAATATGCTTACCCGTTATTAAAAGTTACCATTGTTCCCAGGGGCACTGCTGCATTGGGCTATGCACAATACACCCCCAAAGAGCAGTATTTATACAACACCGACCAACTGATGGATCAAATTTGTATGACGCTGGGTGGCCGTGCATCTGAGCAAATTTTCTTTGGTAAAATTTCTACCGGTGCCTCCAACGATTTGCAACAAGTAACCCGTATTGCCTACAGCATGGTTACCGTTTATGGTATGAACGATAAAATTGGAAATGTTAGTTTCTACGACCCCTCACAAGAAAATACATTTACCAAGCCTTATAGTGAGGAAACCGGTAAAATGATTGATGAGGCAGTGCGAAAAATTATTGAAGAGGCTTATCAAAAAACCATTCAGTTACTTACCGAGAAGAAAGCAGAAGTAGAAAAATTAGCCAAAGCATTGTTAGATAAAGAAGTTTTGCACAAGAGCGATGTGGAAGAACTAATTGGCAAACGGCCTTTTGAAGAAAAAAAGATATTGGATAACCCAATTGAACCTGATCCTATTGGCGGGGTACCTCCTACCAATATACCAGCCGTAAGCAGTGATGGTATTGCAGGCAATCAGGAAGCAGAACAAAAAGAAGTATAATGATGCAAGTTTCTTCCGCAAAAGAAAATATGCTTAAAAAAATAAGGCAGGCACTGGCACAACCGGTGCCTGTTCCCTTTCCGCATACTGAAGGCAGCGACCCTTCGTTTTCAACGCCAAATGAAGATCTGGAATTATTGTTTGCTGAAAATTTTACACAGTTAACAGGTAGGTTTTCTTTTTGTGCCAACCTTCAGGAACTGGTAACACAATTACAAACCTTAGTGAATGCCCGCCAATGGCCCGCTTTGTATTGTAGAGAAGATACATGGAGTGAAATATTGCAGCAACATGGGTTTACCCATTTGCAACAAAATAATTTAAACAACTGCCCGGCTGCTATTACCGGCTGCGAATTTTTAGTAGCCAGAACCGGCAGTATTGTGCTGAGTAGTGCACAGCAAAGTGGTAGAACGGTAAGTGTGTATACGCCGGTACATATTTGTATAGCCTATACGCATCAATTGGTGTTTGATGTAAAAGATGGTTTACAGTTATTGTACAACAAATACAAAGGCAATTGGCCATCGCTGGTTAGTTTTGCAACAGGCCCCAGCCGTACGGCCGATATTGAAAAAACATTAGTGGTGGGTGTGCATGGCCCCAAAGAAGTATTTTGTTTTTTGGTAGATGCCGGTTAAACATCCATTTTTATTATTACAAACAGCATGAACGATTTTCCTGATAAAAAAATATTTTTTCTCTCCGATTTCCATTTAGGTGCGCCGGATTATACCAGCAGCTTAGTTAGAGAAAAGAAAATTGTTGCTTTTTTAAACAGCATACAAGCACAGGCAGCCCAAATATTTATTATGGGCGATATTTTTGATTTTTGGTATGAATACAAAACAGTTGTACCCAAAGGGTATACACGTTTACTGGGTAAACTGGCCGAATTAACCGATGCAGGTATTCCGGTACATGTATTTGTAGGCAATCATGATATGTGGATGAGCGATTATTTTCAGAAAGAACTGAACATACCCGTTTATTTTGAACCTAAGGTGTATGAGTGGAACGGAAAAAGCTTTTATATTGGTCATGGTGATGGTTTAGGCCCCGGCGATTATGGCTATAAAATGATTAAAAAAATATTTCGCAATCGCTTTTGCCAGTGGTTATTTGGACAGTTGCATCCTACTTGGGGAATGGGTTTGGCCAATTATTTAAGCAGAAAAAGCCGTGCTAAAACAGGTATTAGCGAAGATCATTTTTTAGGCGAAAACAATGAATGGCTCATTGTATATGCCAAAGAACTGTTAGCAGAGCGGCATTATGATTATTTTATTTTTGGCCATCGACATTTCCCTATTGATTATGCATTACAAGAAAACAGCCGTTATATTAACCTCGGCGATTGGATTCAATATTTTACTTATGCTGTGTTTGATGGTACAAAGGTTGATTTGAATAGATGGAAGGAATAATTAGGAAACAACGTAAGTAGTAAATTGGATGTATTGTTGTTTTTTTTACAACTGTTAAACCCTTGGTAGGTAATGAGAAGTTTATACTGCGCCAACCAATATAAGCTACTAATGGTTGCTGTTTAGTAATACATATTCAAATAAAAATATTAAAAAGCCCCTTATTTCATTGTATGCAAGTAAGCAATATATTAATAACTTAAAATTTTACCCATCACTAACAATTTACTCCATTTTCCCTTTTCTTTTTTATACATATATGTCCATTCTTGTGATTCATCAGGTTTTACAACTGACATAAAACTAAATACGCATAAAGAAAAATTTCTTAAGAAAATAGGTTTTGAGAGCCTATAATAATAATTTTCATTCTCAGAAACAAATTGAATATTTTTCATCAGATGTTTATTAATATAATATTTGGTTGTGTCAGTATATATAGCTTTTTGCAAAGCAGATTTTTCTTCATTAGATAGTCCATATACACCGGTTCCAAATAATATTATACCATTAAATAAACCCTTGTTGCATAGGTAATTATTGATTTCTAAAACAGGGTATCGCTCAAATTCACTTTTCCTAATAAATTTCATAAACTTTTTCATTTCTCTTTTGTACCTGCCATTATTTGTTTGTGCCTTTAATCCATTATTTATAAAGACAGATAAGATAATAAACAAGAATAAGCTTACTGAAATAAAATGTTTCATAAACAATTCATTAAATTTAATTACTGCATTGCGTTCCGATTGTGCCATATTCAAATTGGCTTGAAAAAAATTGATAGCTACTTCTGCTGCCAACATCTGTTGTAAAACCATATTTCGTTAAAGCATCATTGAAGGCAGGTGAGCCTAACAAATCTCTGCCTAATCCACCCAAAGCCAAACTTGCGGCCTCTTGTGTAGATAAGGAGGGGAAAAAACTTTGTAAAGCACCAACTATACCCCCTACATAATTTTGTAATAGGTATGCGTGTTGTGTTAAACCATTTAATACAGATGGATTAGTGAATATATAAGCATGTACAATTTCATGAATTAAGATACTGGCCTTATATTCCTGACTTGCTGCAGGGTTAAATTGATCCAATCGAATATAGGTTGTTATATTTAAAGTTTTATTAATTGCATCATAACTTGATTGTGTTTGTGCAGGAACGGGTTCCCCTCTTGAACTTACTATTGTGGTGCTCTCAGCAAAAGTTAAATTTATTTTTGGGCCAACACCAAAAGTATTTTGCAAAATATTGGTTACCATATTTTGTAAATTATTATTTATCATATAATCAGCAATAGCTTTAAAACAATTATCCTACAAGTTGTTTTTTTTACAACTGTTAAAACGTTGGTAGGTATTGGGAAGTTCATCCTGCGCTATCCAATATAAGCTAAGAATGGGTGGTGTTTAGTAATGCATATTCAAGTAAAAATATTAAAAAGGCAATTATTTCATTAAATGTAAGTAAGCAATATATTAATAACTTAAAATTTTACCCATCACTAACAATTTACTCCATTTTCCCTTTTCTTTTTTATACATATATGTCCATTGTTGTGATTCATCAGGTTTTACAACTGACAAAAAACTAAACACGCATAAAGAAAAATTTCTTAAGAAAATAGGTTTTGAGAGCCTATAATAATAATTTTCATTCTCAGAAACAAATTGAATATTTTTCATCAGATGTTTATTAATATAATATTTGGTTGTGTCAGTATATATAGCTTTTTGCAAAGCAGATTTTTCTTCATTAGATAGTCCATATACACCGGTTCCAAATAATATTATACCTCTAAATAAACCTTTATTGCATAGATAATTATTGATTTCTAAAACAGGGTATCGCTCAAATTCACTTTTCCTAATAAATTTCATAAACTTTTTCATTTCTCTTTTGTACCTGACATTACTTGTTTGTGCCTTTAATCCATTATTTATAAAGACAGATAAGATAATAAACAAGAATAAGCTTGCTGAAATAAAATGTTTCATAAACAATTCATTAAATTTAATTACTGCATTGCGTTCCGATTGTGCCATATTCAAATTGGCTTAAAAAAAATTGATAGTTACTTCTGCTGCCAACATCTGTTGTAAAACCATATTTCGTTAAAGCATCATTGAAGGCAGGTGAGCCTACAACATCATCGTCCAATCCACCCAAAGCCAAACTTGCGGCCTCTTGTGTAGATAAGGAGGGGAAAAAACTTTGTAAAGCACCAACTATACCCCCTACATAATTTTGTAATAGGTATGCGTGTTGTGTTAAACCATTTAATACAGATGGATTAGTGAATATATAAGCATGTACAATTTCATGAATTAAGATACTGGCCTTATATTCCTGACTTGCTGCAGGGTTAAATTGATCCAATCGAATATAGGTTGTTATATTTAAAGTTTTATTAATTGCATCATAACTTGATTGTGTTTGTGCAGGAACGGGTTCCCCTCTTGAACTTACTATTGTGGTGCTCTCAGCAAAAGTTAAATTTATTTTTGGGCCAACACCAAAAGTATTTTGCAAAATATTGGTTACCATATTTTGTAAATTATTATTTATCATATAATCAGCAATAGCTTTAAAACAAGGATTCTGTAAGTTATTTTTTACGTCTGCTAAACTGTTGGTAGGTAATAGAATTCCAACTCTTCCACCACCTCCACTATGCACCGGTGTTGTAGCCCCTAAACCTGAACTGCCGTAAGCATTACTTCCATTATCAATATACATAGCATTGGTTTGGCACTGCGTGCCTATTGCAATGCCTATACCTCCGTATGAATCTGCTGGATAAGTATAACTATAAGTCCAACAATCGGTAAAAACTGCCACATACATTTCTACAGGCCTAAGGCTCATGGTAGCAGCATTCCTATTCTGGGTTTCTTGTGGTGCACCCCTATTTACAATATTCTTCCAATTAGATTCAATGGCATTGAAAATTCCATATAAAGTTGATTGTGTAAATGCAGTGGCTTTGATATTGCCATGTTTTGCCAGATAGTTTTGTGGAGTAGCTTTATCAATTAATCTAAAAAATGTATAATCCCTATTCCTTTCAGAACCAAATAACAATGCCGTTACTTTATTTTTCGAATCAATAATGGGAGTAGCCAATGTAAAGGTCCCGTTTTTATCTTTTAATACTACGCTCAAATCCCAAAACGCTTTTCCATACTTGTTTTCAATTACAGCAACAATACCGGTTCTATTATCATCATCTTTAAAGTGGAGAATGGTTCTGTTCAGTAAATCTTCATCAGCTAAGCTTCCATTTACCAAACTATATACCTGCTTTAATGAATCAATTCGCTCAAAAAAAGTATTCTTTTGTTCGTATAACTTATCATTCGTTTGTTTGGTGCAGGTTGTAAATACAATGCAGACAGCAATGATGAACAGCCTTATTTTATTAACTTCAGCATCAACACCGAATTTATTCCATCGGTGTATCAAAATAGTGCGGGGGGGGGGGTAAATATTTTTTCATAAGTAAATATATTGTTATGCTAATATAGCTTAAATATGTATTATAAACAAAATATAAATAGAAAATTTTTGCTTGTGGTTGTTTTGGATTGAATATGTATTTTAAAATTTTGGTTTTTTGATATTTACACTTGCTATATTTACTTTCCCACTTTTCAGTAGATTTACAGCCATTATAAAAAAGCTATGGAGCAATTTCTGAAACAAGTTTTTTTGGGTAATAGCATGCGCAGTTATATGGTAGTGCTGGCTACTATTATACTGGCTTTTATTGTAAAACGGTTTATTTCTAAATACTTAGCCAAAATTATTTATCGCATTTTTACTAAAAAGGGCAAAATCAATCATCGCGATGCATTTATCAGTCTCATTTTACCGCCGTTAGAATTGTTTTTGTTGTTGTTTATTGCTTTTACTGCCTTTGATGCATTGAATTTTCCGAAAGAGTTTGATATTCACATTTATAAAGTTACTTTTTTTGAGGCGATTGACAGCCTTTCCAATGCTGCACTTATTATAGTGTTTATCTGGCTCTGCCTGCGTATTATTGATTTTATTACATTGGTAATGGCCGATAAAGCAGCCACATCAAAAGAAGCTGCAGACCGACAGGTTTTATTTTTCTTCAAAGATTTTTTAAAGGTTTTGTTGGTTTTGGCAGGTGTTTTAATGGTATTGAAATTTTCCTTTCAACGCGATGTAAGCGGTTTACTTACCGGGTTAAGTTTGGTAGGTGCAGCCGTAGCTTTTGCTACTAAAGAAAGTATTGAAAATTTAATTGCTTCTTTTATTATTTTTTTCGACAAACCTTTTCGTGTAGGCGATTTTGTAAAAGTGCAAAGTTTTGCCGGTACGGTTGAAAAAATAGGGTTACGCAGCACCAAAATACGGTCGGCTGCTAAAACATTGCTCACCATTCCCAATAAGCAAATGGTAGATAGTGTAGTAGATAATGTTACATTAACCACTCAGCGTATGGCCGAGTTGCGGATGGAGTTGGGCTTAACCACAACCCCAACACAAATGAATGAATTGTTGAATGCCATTAGAGCATACCTGAAGAATAATAGTCAGGTGGTAAGCAGCATGGTGAATTTGGTAGATGCAGGCAAAAAAGCACATATTATTAGTGCATTGTATTATGTAAAAATGCCACAGGAGTACAGTGATTTTTTATTGCTGTGCGAAAGTGTAAATTTATTTGCCATACAAAAAGTGCAGGAATTGGGCATTGATTTGGCAGCAGCCAACACAGAGGTGCATGTTAAAAACATCAACAACACGCAGTAAAATTAACTGTTTAGGTTGGTTTGTATTTCTAATAAAAACTGTCGCATTTTCTCTAATAACTGTACCAGCTCAAATTGTTCGGCAGCCTTGTTTTTATTGGCTTTTAAATATTGTTTAGCACCTTCAATACTTAGTTTTTTATCGCGCAGCAAATAATAAATCAGAGCAATATTTTTAATGTCTTCATAACGGAAAAGCCTGTCGCCCTTTCTGGTTTTGCGGGGTTTTAAAATATCAAATTCATTTTCCCAATAGCGAATTAATGAAGTGGTAACGTTAAACCATTTGGCCACATCACCAATAGGATGATACAATTTTTGTTGTAAAGTAGCATCATCGGGCAGTTGTATGGCTTCGGCAGAAGTTAGTAAAACTTTATATGATTTTCGACCTCGTTTATTTTTAGTAGTTGCCTCTGCTAACGGTACCTCATTGTTGTTGGATTCAGAGGCGGTAGCTTCCGGCGTATTGGGCGAGATAACTTGTTTGGCTTTTATTTTTACCTGAATTTGATTATTGGCAAAAATTACCTTGCCCTTGCCGGAAGCATCGGGTATGGGATTGCCAAATAAATCTAATTGCTGAAAAGCCATACCGTAAAATTAGCAACTATTATATAATCGGTCATAATATGCACAATAAAAGATTGTAATTATCTTGCAGCATATATGGAAACAATTTCAACCATTGGAGTATGTGGCGCCGGTACTATGGGTAGCGGCATTGCACAACTTTGTGCCCAAAAAGGCATCCATACTGTATTGTTCGATGTAAATGAAACGGTTTTGCAAAATAGTCGCAGTAATATCTGGAAGAATTTGGAAACCCTGCAACAAAAAGGTAAAATATCAAAAGATGCCTGCATGGCCATAAAAAACCAATTGCATTTTACCCATGAGTTAACCGATTGTAAGGCACCTGTTATAATTGAAGCCATCATTGAGCAAAAAGAATCCAAGGCAAATTTATTCAATCAGTTAATTAGCATTAACAACCACCAAACCATTTTTGCCAGTAATACCTCTTCCATCTCCATTAATGCATTGGCTGCCTCCATAACGCAACCGCAAAGGCTGGCCGGCTTACATTTCTTTAATCCCGCTACCATTATGCAATTGGTAGAAGTAATTAAAGGAGAACAAACAGCACCCGAAGTAATCACCAAATTAGTGGCTTTAAGCCAACAATTGGGTAAAACACCGGTTCTTTGCAATGATGCACCCGGTTTTATTGTTAACAGAGTGGCAAGGCCTTATTATTTGGAGGCGCTGCGGTTGGTGGAGCAGGGACTGGCTACGGTTGAACAAGTGGATGCCATCATGGAAGCATCCGGTTTTAAAATGGGCCCATTCAAATTAATGGATTTAATTGGTATTGATATCAATTACAGTGTAAGTTGTATTGTTTGGGAAGCACTAGGAAAGCCTACCCGGCTTATGCCTTCTACTTTACAACAACAAAAAGTGGAAGTAAAACAGTTAGGAAAAAAATCAGGAATAGGGTTTTATTTCTATCAATAAATGTTACTGCCAAATATTTTTCTGCTTTAATCCATCAATTATGAAATGTGTTGCTTTGAATGCCCGGTTTTTACGGGCAGATGTTATGGAAGGATATGGAAATTATGTGCACGAAATATTTAAACGGTTGGTACTGCAACATCCGGAAACGAGTTTCATTTTTATTTTCGACCGGCCTTATGATGAAGCTTTTATAACCGGCAGCAATATAGTACCGTTAGTAGTTCCTCCATCTGCAAAGCATGCCCTTTCATTTAAATATTGGTACGATGTAAAAGTGCCTTTGGTATTGCGTAAATTTGCACCGGATGTTTTGGTGCAGCCTTATGGTTTTGCATCGCTTACTACAAAAATACCACAGCTTTTGGTGGTACACGATTTGGCTTTTAAACACCATCCTTCCTTTATTCCAAAACATCATTTGTATTATTACCGCTATTTTACTCCCCGCTTTTTAAAAAAAGTACAAAGCATTGTAACGGTTTCTGATTTTTCGAAAGAGGATATTGCACAACATTATCCATTTGCAGCAGCTAAAACTACCGTAGTGTACAATGCAGCCAAATCGGGTTTTCAACCTTTACCATTTGAGGCAAGGCAGGCTATTAAAACCCAATATGCCAATGGTTGTGAATATTTTTTATTTGTGGGAGGCATTCACCCCCGAAAAAATTTACTGAATTTGTTAAAAGCATTTACCATTTTTAAAAAATGGCAGAAAAGCAATATGAAATTATTGGTAGCAGGGCGTTTGGCTTGGCAATACAATGATATTATGGAAAAATTAGACAGTTATAAGCACCGGGATGATGTGGTGTTGTTAGATTATGTAAGTGATGCCGTTTTACAACCTATCATGGCAGCAGCATATGCACTGATTTACCCCTCTTTTTTTGAAGGTTTTGGTGTGCCCGTTATAGAGGCCATGCAAAGTGGAACGCCTGTTATTTGCAGCAACACAGGCAGTTTACCTGAAATTGCCGGCCATGCCGCCTTATTGGCAGCACCGGATGATGTGGAAGAGCTGGCACAACAAATGCAACTGATATATAAAGATGAAATAAAACGGAACCAATTAATTGAAGCCGGAAAACAACATTCCAAAAAATTTAACTGGGATGATAGTGCCAACCGTTTCTGGCAGGCTATACAACAACTCGCTAAAAAATAATACATTTTATATTTTAAGCACCATACACTGTTAATTGCATGCTGCCTTTAACTGAATATTGTATTTTTGCCACTTTACACTACATAAATTAGAAAATGATGCATCAATCAGATATTCACATTAAAGTTACGTTAGATACCGATAAAATTCCGGCAAACATTCTATGGCAGGCCAGCGATAGTACGGTGGATGAACCACAGCAGGCAAAAGCCATGATGGTGGCTTTTTGGGATGGTTTTGATAAAAGTGCTTTGCGAATTGATTTGTGGACCAAAGAAATGATGGTAGATGAAATGGCCGATTTTTATTATCAAAACCTTATGTCAATGGCCGATACCTTTGCCCGTGCAACCCAGCACAAGGAATTGGTAGAAGATATGAAAGCATTTGCCAAAAGCTTTTATCAAAAATTCAGAGAAATACAACTGCAACAAAACAAGTTGATGTAAGTATGATATTTTAAATTAAAAAAAATTACAATATGAATTTAGAAGAAAAAGTAATGGCAGAAATGAAAGAAGCTATGAAGGCTAAAAACGAAGCCTTGTTAAGAGGCTTAAGAGCCATTAAAGCAGAAATTATAAAAGCTAAAACCGAACCGGGAGCCAATGGGCAAATTGCCGGAGAAGCAGAATTAAAACTATTGCAGAAGTTGGTGAAGCAAAGAAAAGATTCTTTGGAAATTTATCAAAAGCAAAACAGGCCTGATTTGGCTCTAAAAGAAGAAGAAGAAATAGCCGTTATAGAAAAGTTTTTACCCCAACAATTATCGCCCGAAGCATTGAAAGAGGCCGTTCAAAAAATTATAGCTGCCAACGGCGCTACTACTGCAGCCGATTTGGGAAAGGTAATGAGTGTAGCCTCTAAACAACTAGCCGGACAGGCAGATGGAAAGGCCATTGCAGCCTGTGTAAAAGAATTATTGCAATCATAACATGGCTTGTTTATTGTTTTCATAATGTGCTGGCACCTCAATGGTAAACATGCTTTACTATAAATATCATTACAGAAAAATATTTTTTACTGAAAAGGATGTATCATGTTGATTGATGTGCCGGTAATATTGCTGCTACTGTTGGGTTTGTATAAAGGATACAAACGCGGTCTCGTTGTAGCTGTATTTTCAATGGTGGCTATTATTGCGGGTTTGGTCATTGCATTTAAAACCTTTGAGTGGGTAGCTGTTTGGTTACAAACGCAAACCACATTAAGTGGCCAGTGGATGAGTTTTGTAGCCTTTTTGATGGTATTGGCTATTATAATGGTGGTGGTGCATTTTTTAGCCAATTTGCTGCAACAAACCATTGAACTGTTGTGGATGGGTTTGTTGAACAAGTTATTGGGTATGGTTTTGTATGTATTTTTATATGTAAGTATTGGTGCCATTATTATGTATTATGCCGCTAAAGTGCATGTATTAAGCAATACAGCCATCCAAACTTCTAAATGCTATCCTTATATTCAAAAAAATGTACCTATATTACTGCACAAAGCAGGGATGGTGATTCCTTTTTTAGAACAAAGCATACATCAGTTAAGAACTATATAGCACATTTAAAATGGCAGATGCCCGCAACAACTTTTTTTCTTTATATTTAGGTATCTGTTCAGCTCAAACAGGAATATGATAACTTAGCGAACAGATTGCCGTTCAAAGTAACAGCCCAAGTGAGGCCTGACTTTTATTTTTTCGGTATATTTTGCTTTTATTTGTAAACAAACACGCAGTAGAACTTGGTTTAAGCATCGTATCATGAAGTATCAATTAAAACAAATAGATAAATTTAAATTTCTCGAAGAGGGAGAAGGTGAACCATTATTGTTGTTGCATGGCCTTTTTGGTGCATTGAGTAATTTTACGTATTTGGTAGAGCATTTTCGAAAAACACACAAAGTTATTGTACCCATTTTGCCCTTATTTGAATTAGATATTTTTCATACCACCGTACATGGCCTTGAAAAGCATGTACATAAATTTATTGAAATGCGTGGTTATGATAATATTCATTTGCTGGGCAACTCGCTTGGCGGGCATGTAGCTTTGGTTCATATTTTAAAACATCCTGAAAAAATTAAAACACTCACTTTAACAGGCAGTTCGGGGCTTTTTGAAAATGGAATGGGCGATAGTTACCCCAAAAGAGGTGATTATGAATATATTCGAAAAAAAGCAGAATTAACTTTTTATGATCCGGCCATGGCTACCAAAGAACTGGTAGATGAAGTGTTTGAAATTACCAATAACCGTTTAAAAGTTATTAAAATAATAGCACTGGCTAAAAGCGCCATCAGAAGTAATTTGGGTGAAGAACTGAGTCAGATTCAACAGCCAACCCTATTAATTTGGGGAAATAATGATACCATTACACCACCTTTTGTAGGCAAAGAGTTTAACAAGCTGATTCCCAATAGTGAATTGCATTTTATAGATAAATGCGGACATGCGCCCATGATGGAAGTGCCGGATGCATTCAATAAAATATTGGAATCCTTTCTGTCTAAAATAAAACAATCTGCCGAACAGTTACGTTAATACAATATATTTAATACGTTACCAACTGGCATGTTAGCACAACAATTCATACATACCGATTATCCAATATTACAATTAACAGATAAAGCTTATAAAGCTTTAGAGTTAATAGAATCTTACGATGTGCGCCATTGGCCTCTTTGTGCGGATGATAAATATGTTGGCCTTATTTATAAAGATGCGTTGTTAGATGTAACCGACGATGCCATACTTGGCAACTTGCAAAATAGTTTACAATCAGTAGCTGTTAAAAGTACCGATTCCATTCTTACCGCAGTAAAACAGGCCGCTGCCCACCATTTATCTTTAATTCCTGTAGTAAATGAGCAGAACATTTTAGAAGGCATACTTCGTTCGGAAGATTTACTCGGCATTTTAGCACGTTATATAGGCGTAGATATGCCTGGCGCTACCCTTGTTTTACAAATGGAAAGAAAAAATTATTCTTTTGGTGAAATTAACCGGCTGGTTGAAACCAATGATGCATTTATTACTCAACTCAACTCTTATTTTAATAACGATACCGGTCTTTTAGAGGTAACTATTAAAATTAATAAAACAGAAATAAGCGATGTTGTTGCTACTTTTCAGCGTTATGAATATGCTGTTCTCTATTACTTTGGCGAGGAATTATATGCCAACGAAATAAAAGACAATTACGATAACCTTATGGCTTATCTAAACGTGTAACATACCCTGCACAACCATTTCTTTGTATATTACGTATATGTATCGTTGTTAATTTTTTTAAGTGTTTTTACGCAAATAACAGCTAAACCTTACTTTTACCACCCAGCAAACCATCCATCATTTTTATGCGCTATTTGTGCCTTGTTATTTTATTATTCTGCTTCATTCATATTCAGGCACAACCCATTGATAGACTTCCTTTACAAAAACCTGTTGAATACATTATTGGGGGCATTTCTATTTTCGGAAATAAAAAAACAAAAGATTATATCATTTTGCGGGAAGCAACATTGAAAAAAGGTGACAGGCTTACCCCTGAACTGTTACAGCAAAAACTAATTGAGTCAAAAGAATTGATTTATAATACCGGTTTATTTGTGGATGATAGTGTTTATGTAGATTGTTTACAGGGTAATATTGCCTTTGTTCATATACGCGTAAAAGAGCGATTGTATTTTTTGCCCCTGCCTTATTTTCGGTTGGTAGACAGAAATTTTAATGAATGGTGGGTGCAGCAACACCGCAGTTTTAGCCGGGTGAATTATGGTATTAAATTTAATTATAACAATTTTACAGGACAGAACGATAATTTAAATATTTGGTTGATTAATGGTTATAACCAACAGGTGGCACTGCGGTACAATTTGCCTTTTTTCGATAAAAAATTAAGGCAGGGCATTAATGTGGGATTTGCATACTCTAACCAACGTGAGGTGAATTATGCCACCAGCCTTACCAATCAGCAATTGTTTTTTAAGAATGATAACAATTATGCCCGTACCTTTTACCGTTTTGATGCCACCTATTCTTATCGTCCCGATCAGTACCAGCGCCACTATTTCAGGGTTTCATATGATCATGATGCCATATCCGATACCGTTGCGGCTTTAAATCCGCAGTTCTTCCCCAATGGGTTAAACCAGGTAAAGTATATTGATTTTTCATACATCTATCAATATTTTAAAACCGATTATAATGTTTATCCCACAGATGGTTGGCAGGCACAAGGCAGTTTATATAAAAGAGGTATTGATAAAACTACTAACTTATGGCAGTTAGGTTTATATGGATTGTTTGCAAAACCCATTATGCCCAAAACTTTTATTGTTGCCGATGCTTCTGCTACTGTTAAATTTCCTTATAATCCCTATTTTTTCAGTCAGGCTTTATTGGGTTATGGCAGCTATCAAATGAGCGGATTGGAATATTATGTGGCAGATGGGATGGCCGGTGGATTGGCACATTTTTCTTTAAACAGGCAACTGTTTACCTATATTTTCAAAAATCCTATAAAAAGTAAAACACACGACAAGATACCTTTTCGGTTTTATGCCAAAATATATACGGATGTAGGGTATGCTTTTAACCCTTATGTGAACAATAATTTATTAAACAACAAACTGTTGCATACATGGGGTTTTGGGTTGGATATTGTATCAATATACGATTTTGTATTTCGTTTTGAATATAGCTTTAATCAACTCGGAGGCAAAGGTTTATATTTACATGCCAATAATAGTTTTTAGCCGATGGCGTTGATGTACAAAATGGTGCAACCTGCCTTTGTTGACTGTCATCCCTAAAACTTAGAATTAAAAAATCACATCATTAATTGTAGCGGTTTTAAAAATCCAACCATTCTTTGAAAGCAAAATTTATACAAATCAGGAATATTTCCTGTTGCAGAAAATAAATCAGTAACAAATGAAAGTAGCTATTTATAGCCGTGGTTTAGATATAGAACAGGGCAATCCATTGCAACTGCTGGTAGAATTATTAATACAGCAAAATATTGGAATATTATTATACCGGTCATTGTTAGGAAGATTTCCATTGCCTGCAGCTTTATTGCAACATATTACGCCTTTTCAAAGTGCAGATGATTTTGATGCAGAAGTAGAATGTTTAATCAGTTTAGGAGGGGATGGAACCATGTTAGATGCAGTTACTTTAATTCGCAACAGCAATATTCCTATTCTGGGTATCAATTTTGGTCGGCTTGGTTTTCTGGCAAGTATTAGTCCTGATGAACTTTCCAGTGCCGTAGATGCGCTGATGAACCGCACTTTTGTAGTAGATAAAAGAAGTTTATTGCATATTGATGCCAATGTGCCATTATTTAACAATGCACCCTTTGCATTGAATGAATTTTCAATACATAAAAGAGATACTTCGCCCATGATAAAAATTCACACGTATTTAAATGGTGAATTTTTAAACACTTATTGGGCAGATGGCTTAATTATTGCTACACCAACGGGTTCAACAGGATATAATATGAGTTGTAACGGCCCCATTTTATTTCCCGATTCGCCCAGTTTTGTAATTACCTCGGTGGCACCGCACAATTTAAATGTACGGCCCATCGTTGTAGCAGATACCAGTGTAATTTCATTTGAAGTAGAAGGCAGAACCGATCAGTTTATTTGTGCTTTAGATGCCCGAAAAGAAATTGTAGACATCAATACACAAATCGCCATTCGAAAAGAAAAATTTCATGTAAACTTAATACGGTTAAATGAAAATAGTTTTCTTTCTACCCTGCATTCTAAATTAACCTGGGGGCTCGATAAAAGAAATTAGTAATGTTATCATTATTTTTTAATCGGGTTGTATTTTAAACTTATATTTACATCAAATTATATTGCTATCTGATGATAAGAAAGTATTGGCTGTTATTCACCCTCTGCCTCGTATCTAACCTGCCTTTGCATGCGCAAATGTATGATAGCTTTGTGCACGATGGGGAGTTTGGGGCTTCCCTTGGGCTCGACCATTATTTTGGTGATTTGAACCCTACCGGCAAATTGAATAAACCCAAATTTTCCGGCGGCTTATTCTATCGTAAACAAATCAACAATTACGTAGGAATTCGTTTATCGGGCAATTATTTGTTTTTGGGCTATTCAGATAAGTATAGCGATAACCCTTTTCAACGGCGCCGCAACCTGAGTTTTAATACAGATATTTGGGAAATGGCCATTAGCGGCGATTTTAATTTTTTTAAATTCCTTCCTGGTTTTCCCGAATACCGGTTTACACCTTATATTAGTTTGGGTATTGGTATTTTTTCTTACAATCCCTACACCTATTTAAATGGCGCCAGAGTGTATTTGCGGCCATTAGGCACAGAAGGCCAGGGCAGCCCCTTATATCCCAATAGGAAACAATATGGCACTACTGCATTATGTATACCATTTGGGTTAGGTGTAAAATATGCTTTAAATGAAAAAATGAACCTGTTTGCTGAAGTAACTTACCGGTTTACTAATACGGATTATATAGATGATGTAAGCACTACATATGCTCCCGATGCTTACCCTGCCATAGATGCCAATGGAAATCCAACCACCTGGTTTTTATTGCAAGATCGCAGTTATGAAACAGGCACTGTTATTGGCATTAAAGGTCGCCAGCGTGGCACCAGCCTCAAAAACGATTCTTATGTTTCTTTACAAATTGGCGTTTCATTCAATTTGCAATCCTATAAATGCCCAACGCATTAAAATGTTCTATTTTACCCTTTATTTTAGCTAAAATGGTATGTTTACAACTGCACATGCATTTGTACAATAATGTTGTAATGCCAAAAACAGAGAAAACCTTTTAGTCAGGGGCTATATTTTTATTCACAAACCCATTGCTTTCCCTACATTTGCCGCTACAAAATCGTACGGGTTTCACATGCAAGCCTTATTACAACAAATTGATACATCCAGACTACCCCGCCATATTGCTATTATTATGGATGGCAATGGCCGTTGGGCAGAAGAAAAGGGTCAGGAGCGCTTATATGGCCATTTTCATGGGGTAGAAAGTGTACGTAATATTGTAGAAGGGTGTGCCGAATTGGGCATTGAATACCTTACACTGTATGCATTTAGTACCGAAAATTGGGATAGGCCACAACCGGAAGTAGAAGGATTAATGACATTATTGGTTGAAACCATTCGCAAAGAAGTGCCGGTACTCAATAAAAATAATATCCGTTTACATGTTATTGGTGAATTAAGCATGTTGCCCGACTTTGCCAGAACTGCATTAAACGAAGCATTAGCTTTAACTGCTGCCAATACCGGTTTAAATTTAGTGATGGCATTGAGTTATAGTAGCCGATGGGAGTTGGTAAATGCCGTAAAAAACATTGCAAAAGATGTAAAAGCCGGTAAAATTGAACCCGATAGCATTAATCAGGATACCTTGCAAAAATACCTGAGCACCAGTAACCTGCCCGATCCGGAATTGATGATTAGAACCAGTGGAGAGTATAGAATCAGTAATTTTTTATTATACCAATTGGCGTATGCCGAATTGTATTTTACCAATACACGCTGGCCCGACTTTAGAAAAGAAAACCTTTATGAAGCCATTATCGACTTTCAAATGCGGGAACGGCGTTTTGGAAAAATTAGCAGGCAAATTAAAGCGAAGGAATTACACAAATAAAAATTTAATATGCTATTGTGATGAATTTAACGGCCGATTTAACAAACACTTTTAATTATTCCCTTTAATTTGCTCCAGTTAATATATGCTGAAACAACTGTCTAATGCTACTTTTTTATGGTGCAATAGAACGGCAACCATACCAAAAAACCCTATTCGGATGCAGAAAACGCTTAAGCTTTTGACTCTTGCTTTATTTCTTAGTTGCTTTCACCTGTCTGTATATGCCCAGCAAAAGGCTGATACAACTATCACTTCTATAGACGCTGACCTTATTAATATCTTCAATCAAAAAACCCCAAAAAAATATAAAATTGAAGCTATTAAAGTAACCGGTAACAAATATTTTGATGAAAACCTGCTAATTTCCATTTCCGGATTAAATGTGGGCGATGAAGTGGTAATTCCGGGAGGCGATAATTTTTCAAGAGCCATTAATAAATTATGGAGCCAAAACTATTTCTCGAATGTAGAAATTTATATTACCAAATTAGTAGGTACTAATATTGACATTGAAATAAATGTTACCGAAAGACCACGCCTCTCAAAATTTTATTTTAAAGGCATTGGGAAAGGAGCTACCGACGATTTAAATTCCAAAACCGGACTGGTGCCGGGAAGGGTAGTTACCGAAAATATGAAACGCACAGCTTCTGAAGCCATTCGTAAATATTTCTTCGATAAAGGCTATCAAAATGCTCATGTAACCATTCAGGAAATAAAAGATTCTACCCGTTCTAATTCAATGGATTTGGTATTTGTGGTGGACAGGGGCGGAAAAATTAAAATTAGCGATATTTATTTTGCCGGCAATACTGTAGATGCCGCCAAACTAAAAAAACAAATGAAGGGAACCAAAGAAAAAGGCCATTTAACCTTATTCCCATCGATTGATTCCAGCGGGTTTATTAAACCACAACCCTATACTTTTCAACAATACATGCGTGATAAAGGCTTTTTAAACTTTACAGATACACGTAAAGTAGTAGCTCCATATATCCGCATAAAACCCTTTGTTTCTGCCAAGTATAATGAGAAGAAATATAACGAAGACAAAGAATCGATTATTGATTTTTATAACTCCATTGGTTACCGCGATGCCCAAATTGTAAAAGACCAGGTATTTAAAAATTCAAAAGGAAATTTAGATATTGATATTGCAATAAGTGAAGGCCATAAATATTATTTTGGAAACATTAGCTGGAGGGGAAATACCATTTATTCTGATTCTATTTTAACTGTAATACTCGGCATTAAAAAAGGCGATACGTACAATATGGAAATATTGAACAAGCGCCTGGGTAAAGGTGGCGGTGCTCCCGATGGTAGTGCCGATATCAGCAGCTTGTATTTAGATAATGGTTACCTCTTCTTCAGAGCTGATCCGGTTGAAACTGCAGTATACAATGATACCATTGATTATGAAATCAGGATGGTAGAAGGGCCACAAGCTACTATTAAAAATGTACGGATTTCAGGCAATGATAAAACAAAAGAATACGTTATTCGGCGTGAATTACGTACCATTCCGGGTGAAAAATTTAGTAGAACCGATTTAATCCGCTCTCAGCGTGAAATTGCTCAGTTAAATTATTTTAATCAGGAAAAAATAGGTATTAACCCTGTTCCTAACCCCGATGATGGAACAGTAGATATAAATTATTCTCTTGAAGAAAAATCAAGTGATCAGTTAGAGTTAAGTGCCGGTTGGGGTGGCGCCATTGGCTTAACCGGAACAGTGGGCGTTTCCTTCAATAACTTCTCCATCAAAAATATATTCAGTAAAAAAGCCTGGGATCCGTTACCTATGGGTGATGGACAAAAATTGAGTTTCCGTGTACAAAGTAACGGGCGGGCATTTCGTTCCTATAATTTCTCTTTCACCGAACCATGGGTAGGTGGTAAAAAAAGAAACGCACTAACATTTTCTATTTATGATACCAAATTTGCCAATGCCTACGACCCGCTTACCGGTACCTATACTGCCGCAGCAGCAGGTCGTTCATTCCTAAAAACAACCGGTGCTTCGGTATCATATAGCAAACAGTTAACCTGGCCTGATGATTATTTCTCCCTTTCATTCTCTGTTAATTATACCCGTTATCAATTGGTTAACTATGCTATTAGTCAGCAACTTAAATTACGCGACGGTACTTTATTTAACAATGGTATTTCCAATAACTTCAATTTTAAGGTTGCATTACAACGGTCATCTGTTAACCAGCCTTTATTCCCAACTTCGGGTTCAACCTTTTTAGCAAGTTTAGCCGTAACCCCCCCCTACTCAGCATTTAATCCGGGTGTGGTTACACAAAATGATCCTTATAATTTTATTGAGTATCATAAATGGCGCTTCAATGGTGAGTGGTATGTGCCCTTAAGTAAAGGTACCGGTGAAGACCATAACAAAATGTTTGTTTTGAAATTAGCAGCTAAATTCGGCTTCCTCGGAAGATATAATCCGCAACTGCAAATCTCACCCTTTGAGCGTTTTCAGTTGGGTGATGCCGGTTTAAGCAACCAATATGCTTTAATAGGATACGATATTATTTCGCAAAGAGGTTACCCTGTGTATGAAACCTCTAATCCGCGTATTAACCCCGACCAAACCGGTGCAAGTCAGTATTTTACCATGTTTAATAAATACACTGCCGAATTAAGGTACCCATTAAGTTTAAACCCCAGTAGTACAATTTATGCAGAGTCATTTTTTGAAGCAGCCAATGGCTGGTATGATTTAAAAGATTATAATCCGTTTCAGTTAAGGCGTTCCGTGGGTGTGGGTATGCGCTTCTTTTTACCTATGTTCGGATTGCTGGGATTTGATTATGGAATAGGGTTAGATAGGTATACGCCTGGTGCCAGCTTAAAAGATATTTCCAGATTTACCTTTATGTTAGGATTTGAACCGGAATAGGATTGTATTGAATTTGCTTAATTTGTATGGTTAAATACAGCCACTGCAACCAAGCAGGAGGATGTTCATAAATTGAAAAATACAGGTATGAAAAAATTATCGTTTTTACTGATTGGCTGTATCCTGCTCAGTCTGGGTGCAGTGCAGGCGCAACGTTATGCCGTAATAGATACCAAGTATATTTTAAACAAAATGCCCGAATATGTTCAGGCAAATAAACAAATTCAACTGATTAGTGAGCAGTGGCAAAAAGAAATAGATGATAAACAGGCTGCACTGGATCAGATGTATAAAAATTATGCCGCTGAACAGGTAATGTTAAGCGATGAACTAAAAAATAAACGCGAAGCAGAATTGTTTAATAAAGAAAAAGAGGTACGTGATTTGCAGAAAAAAAGGTTCGGTTATGATGGAGATGTGTTTAAAGAACGTCAACGATTGATAAAGCCCATTCAAGACAAAGTATACAATGCCATTCAAAAAATTGCTGTTGAAAAAGCTTATGATTTTGTTCTGGATAAAAGTGAAGGAATTACCGTTATATTTGTCGACCCAAAATTAGATAAGAGTGATGATGTGCTCCGTGAATTGGGAATTAAACCTTAAAATAACATAAACAAAAAACAATCTATAAAACAAAAACAATGAAGAAAGCAATAGTATTATTTGCCGCACTGGGTTTGAGTATGATAATGGCAGGCACCACAATGGCCCAAAATATTAAAATTGGCGTTTTTGATGAACAAAATGTTTTGGCATTAATGCCCGGTATTCAAAAAGTAGATACGCTTTTGAACCAATACATGACCGATTCGCTGAATGAACAAAGAGATTATGCCATTAGTGAGTTTAAAAGAAAAGACAGTATTTACAAAGCAGATTCTGCCCGTATGAATTCCAGTATGAAATCAATTATGCAGAAAGATTTAGCAGATCAGTTTGCCAAACTTCAAAATTGGCAGCAATATCAAAATCAAATGATGCAGCAAAAACAACAACAATTGTTACAACCATATTATGATATTATTGGTAAAGCATTTCAGGCGGTAATGGCTGAGCAAAAATATACCTATGTATTTAAGCCGGATGCTTTATTATATGCTGAAAAATCTGAAGAGCTAACTTTACGTGTACTGGCTAAAATGAAAATTCCTTTACCCAAAGAACTGGAAGACCAAATAAAAGCGTTGGGTATTAGTACTTCAGGTGGAATAACGCCCTCTAAAGCACCTGTGAAACACTAAAAATATTTTAAACATCAATAAAGAAGCATCCGCAGCATGAAAAGGCCGGATGCTTTCTTATTTTTGAGCTATGCTAACACAGAAGGGTCCAATTGGCGTATTCGACAGTGGCTATGGTGGGTTAACTGTTTTAAAAGAAGTAACTGCTTTATTGCCGCAATATGATTATATCTATTTGGGTGATAATGCCAGAACTCCGTATGGTTCACGCAGTTTTGAAACGGTTTATCATTATACCCTGCAATGTGTAGAGTGGTTTTTTGCTCGGGGTTGTTCGTTGGTGATTATAGCATGTAATACAGCATCTGCTAAGGCATTGCGTACCATTCAGCAAAAAAATCTACCGGTTATTGGGGCTAATAAACGTGTGTTGGGTGTCATCAGGCCTTCGGCCGAAGTTATTGGGTCATTTTCCAAAACTGGGCATATCGGTATAATGGGTACCCAGGGAACGGTATCATCACAATCTTATTCACTCGAAATTAAAAAATTTTTTCCCGAAGTGAAGGTTTGGCAACAGGCCTGTCCTATGTGGGTGCCCCTGATCGAAAATAACGAACACCTTAATGCCGGCGCCGATTATTTTGTTACTAAATACACGCAACAATTATTGGCGCAAAGTGCAGCTATTGATACGGTTTTACTAGCCTGCACGCATTATCCGCTATTGTTCAATAAAATTAAAGCCGCATTACCGCCACATATTCAGGTAATTGTGCAAGGTGGAATTGTAGCCAAAAGTTTGCAGAACTACTTAATGCGACATCCTGAAATGGATGAAAAATGCACCAAAAATGGCAGTAAATCTTTTTTTACTACGGATGATTCAAAAAATTTTGAGCAACAGGCCGGGTTATTTTATGGACAACCCATTCGGGCCATTCAGGTAGAAATAGGTTAAAACTGCTTTTGTATACCTTTTATTTCAATAATATTTGCATTCCGCTTCATGTTTTTTTGCATTTGAATGAGTAGAAATAGGCTGAGTTAAAAAAAATTAGGGCAAAAGTTCAAACTTTCGGTCTGTGCCCTTACCTTTGCCATCCTTTCACAAAAGAGTGGTATGGTGGCCACTGTTGAAGTTGAAAAATTATTATTGGGTTAGAAAAATAAAATTATTATGAAACGTACATTCCAACCACATAAGCGTCGCCGTAAATCGGTTCACGGTTTTCGCAAACGTATGCAAACTGCTAATGGAAGAAAGGTATTAGCCAGTCGCAGAAGGAAGGGTCGCAAAAAATTAACCGTATCTAGCGAGAAAGGATTAAAATAGTCAATTTCAATTCTATTCATATCTTTAAAAGCCTCACCTTCGGGACGAGGCTTTTTTCATGTACCATTTTTAAAATATGCCGGGCATTTTTTCATATTCCAAACAAGAAAAATTAAAAAGCCGCAAACAAATTGAAGCTTTGTTTGCGAAAGGCGGGCAACTGTATAGCTATCCCTTTAAAATGCTATATCAAATAGCGTCGCAAACTAGTAATGAAGCATTGCTGCAGGCCGGTGTTACAGTGAGCAGCCGTCATTTTAAAAAAGCAGTGCAACGCAATCGTATTAAAAGGCTCATGCGTGAAGCCTATCGTAACAATAAAGTAGAACTGCAGCAATTATTATCTGAAAAGCCGCTACGGCTTTATTTGTTTATTATTTATGTTGGCAAAGAAATGCCCGAACGGGAAAAACTACCTGCTGCATTACACAAATTACTGACGCAACTGTATGGCATATTGCATGAAATGGATATTAAAAATAATACTTAGCTGGCCATTCATTCTATTGATAAAATTTTATCAATACGTTATTTCGCCCAATATTGGCCCTAAATGCCGGTATACGCCCACCTGCTCACAATATGCCATTGAGGCATTAAAAAAATATGGCATTTTTAAAGGTGGTTGGCTTTCTATTAAACGTATCAGTTCATGCCATCCCTGGGGTGGCCATGGCCATGATCCAGTACCTTAAATTATTTATTTTACCGTTGGTGGTGCCGTTAAGGCTTTTAATTTTGCAAGCTTTTCCTTTATTTCATTTAAAGTATAAAAACGGTATACTTCCGGTTCTTTATCGCCTACTTTTTCAATCGAGGTCATTCTGTGAAAAGGAGGTACTACAAAAGCATCCATATTCGCTGTAATTTTTACAATATTACTTGGCGTAACAAAAAAATTGCGATTGGCTGCATTTACATTTTTACCTTCAATCAGTTGGCTCAATGAGTCAATTCCTCTTTCAATGGTTTCCTGTTTAATGGTATCTACTTTAGTTTTAGGTGTACTATAATTTTGATAAGCCCCTGCAATGGTATCCTTTCTTGCATTCAAAATATAATAGCCATTATCATTTACCGAAATGGCAGCGCTTTTACCGTCTTCATCCTTAAGAGTAAGCGTTAATGGTCCTGCAACATTAAAGTCAACGGTTTTGTCATTTGCGCCTGCTCCCCCACTAAGGGTAATGGTTTTGGCATCCATATTAACATCTATATTACCGGTGGCTACAATCATTATTTTTTTAGTGTTATTAGTAGAACAAGCTGCCAAAAAAATACCCATTATAGTTATTAATACAATGTTACGAATCATACATATATGTTTTAAATTGAAAAATAAAGACGTGTTGCTGTAATTTAGGTTAGTTATTATTTTCAGCATAAATTTTTTCAATATCTGCTGCATATTTTTCCATAATAATTTTTCTGCGCAGGCTCATTTTGGGTGTCATTTCTCCTGTTTCAATGCTCCATTCAACAGGCAATAATCTAAATTTTTTAATTTGTTCAACATGATTGAACAACTGGTTGTATTTATCAATGATTTTATTGTAATGCTCCAGAACTTTGGGGTTTTCAATAGCCGCCTGTTGCGTAGTAAAAGGTATATTGTTTTCTTTCATCCATGATTGTAGCCTATTGAAAGCAGGTACAATGAGTGCCCCCACAAATTTTCTTTCGGGGCCTACCACCAATACCTGTTCAATGAAAGCATTTTCTTTTAATTTATTTTCAATTGGTTGCGGTGCTACATATTTGCCTCCACTGGTTTTAAACAATTCTTTTTTGCGGTCGGTAATCTTTAAAAAAGTACCATCTTCCCATACGCCAATATCGCCCGTGTGTAACCAACCATCTATTACAGTTTCGGCAGTTAAGTCGGGGCGTTTATAATAACCCACCATTACACAGGGGCCATTTACTAAAATTTCACCATCATCTGCCAGTTTCACTTCAATGCCATTAATGGGTGGGCCTACTGTGCCAAATTTCATTCCACCCGCAACTTTCCTGTTTACAGCAATTACCGGACTGTTTTCTGTAGGGCCATAGCCTTCGTATACCGGAATTTTGGCAGCATTAAAAATGCGTAATAATTTAACCTGACAGGCTGCACCACCTGTTACAATATATTGCACATTGCCTCCCAAAGCAGCACGCCACTTATTAAAAATAATACGATTGGCTATTGCCAGTTGTGTATTGTACCAAAATCCTTTATTGATTCTATTATCGTATTGTGTACCCAATGATACAGCCCAAAAAAACAACCAACGTTTTATACCGGTTAACTGGTTACCAGTATGCATAATTTTTTCAAAAACTTTCTCTAACAAACGGGGTACCGTTGTAAAACCATCGGGTTGTACTTCTTTTAAATTGTCGCCAATAGTTTCTAAACTTTCGGCGTAATAAATAGATATACCACTGTACAGGTAAATATAAGTAACCGTTTTTTCAAATATGTGATTGAGTGGTAAAAAGCTCAATACTTTTGTGTGTGGTGCATCTTCAAATGGGAAACTTTCTTTACTAAACATTACATTGCTGTAAATATTGGTATGGCTCAGCATTACACCCTTTGGGGTACCGGTGGTTCCGGAAGTATAAATGATGGTAGCCAAATGTGTAGCCGGTATTTGTGCCCGAATTGTTTGTACCCTTTGCAGGGCTGCATCATCTTTTATCAATAACTCACTCCAATGTCTGGCACCTTCTATTTTGTTGAAAGTGAAAATATTTTTTAATGTAGGAACATTGGATTGAATAGATTTTATTTTTTCCAATAAATCAGCATTACTGATGAAAATGGTAGTCACTTTTGAATCGTTTAAAATAAATTCTATCTCCAATGGATTGGTAGTGGGGTAAAGCGGCACCAAAATGGAACCTGTTTGTTGAACGGCCAAATCGGTGATAATCCATTCCGGGCGATTATTGCTGATAATGGCCACTTTATCGCTGCCTTCAGGGGTAAAATCATTACCGCTTAAGCCGAGTGATAGAAGACCGGCACTTAATTGTAAGGAAGTTTGCTGCACATGTTGCGTGCTGTAACTACGCCATTGCCCATTTTCTTTTGCTGCCAGCATGGTTTCTTTTGGAAAATGTTGCAACTGATGATCTGTTACTTCAAATAATCTTTTGGGTGTTATCATATAGGCAATCGTTATAAACTAAAATATTGCGGTAACGGTGTTTTTAATATTGAACACGATACAAATTAAGTAAACATCGCTAATTAAAAAAACAGGAATGATAGGGGGTGAATAAGAAAATCTATTTTCCTAAATCAATGCTGGCATTTTGATGTTAAGTAAGTGAGTGTATTATTGATGATAATACTGGCCTAAAGGAATTTTAAAAATACGACTGGCCTGATATTGTTTAAAAGCATCGGCCAGTGCAGTATGTGTTTGCACCCAATTTTGATAATTAACAGGACTGGCAGCAGCACCAAATATCCATTGGTTATAGGCCTCAAACATACCATCTCTTAAAAAGTATTGCCACTGATCGAAAAGGCGGGAGGGAAATTGCTGGTTTAGGCCGCTATTATACCAATCCAAAATAAAGCGGGTTCTTACAGCCATTAAATTATCGGGTGTTACACCCGTAGCAATTTGATAAATACTATTTTTTAACACCTGAAAAAAGGCCAGTGCAAAAGGTGTTTTTTTATAACCGCTACCCCATTGTTCGGGTTTGTATTGGGTATATAGTTTTTTATAAGTATCTAAAATGGTGCTTTTCATGCTGGCAGTGCGGGTAGTGTAACTTTCCAAATTAATGAATATTTCGCCATAGTATATCACCCACAACAGGTTATCGTTGTTTTGTGCATAATACATGGCTGCATTGAAATAGTTGCTGCTGTAATTTGGGTCTGCCTCAATGCCTTTTTCCCAATATTGAATGGCTTTGTCTAATGTTTTATTCATGGCCAACATTTCGCCATATTCATTGTATAATACACCACTATTGGGGAATTTTTTTAAACCTTTTTCATATAAATCGCCAGCCTCTTTGTATTCTGCAATGGCTTTATAGCACATGCCCAATATTTGATAGGCCTGTTCATCGGCACCAGGTTGGGCAATAATTTTTTTGCTGACATTAATGGCGCTGGTATAATCTCTGTTCAAAAAATTAGCAAAGGCCAAATCTTTTTGTATGTCTAAGTTGTTCGGATCTTGCTGTAATGCATTGTTCAGCACCATTACTGCATTATCGTAATCGCCCTGTTGCATTAATTGTTTGCCATCTTTATACAACTGGGCAGCATCCTGGGTTTGCGCCATTGCCATTATTCCCAATAAACCAAAAAAACATAGAAAAACAACATGTTTCATAAAAATACATTTCAGGCTTTGGCGAAAATACACTTATTCATAAATTAAATGTGTTAATAAACCATCGCGTAATTTAGGTTCAAACCAAGTGCTTTTAGGAGGCATTACATTATTGGTATCTGCAATGGTGAATAATTGTTCCATGCTAACAGGAAATAAACTGAATGCCACTTTCATTTCGCCACTGTTTACACGGCTTTCCAATGCTGCCATACCTCTAATGCCACCCACAAAATCAATTCTTTTGTCTGTGCGTTGGTCAATAATATTGAAAATGGGTTCTAAAATATTTTTTTGCAAAATACTAACATCTAAAATGCCAATCGGGTCGGTGCTAAAGGTGCCGGGTTTAGCGTTTAATTGATACCAGTTGCCATTCAGGTACATACCCATTTCGTGTAGAGCAGTAGGTTTCAATGCTTTTTCTCCGATGAGTTGAACTGTAAAGTTTTTTGATAAGGCTGCCAATAAGCTTTCTTGTGTATGCCCATTTAAGTCTGATATTACCCTGTTATAATCCATTATCGATAACTGATTAGCCGGGAATAAAGTGGTTAGAAAATAATTGGCGGCTTCAGGTATTTTACCATTGAATGACTGTCGTACTTTGGCAGCAGAAGCTGCCCGGTGGTGGCCATCAGCAATATAGGTTACCGGAACATGTTTGGCGAATAAGTCGGTAATGGTTTCAATTGCATTACCATCATTCATTACCCAAATGCTGTGTTGCACTGCATCATCGGCAACAAAATCATAACCGGGTGTTTTGGCGGTGGTCCATTGTGTAATAAAAGCATCAATGGCATCAACATTTCTGTAAGCAAGAAATACATTGCCGGTTTGGGCACCGGTAAAGGTTATATGATTAATACGGTCCTGTTCTTTATCGGGCCGGGTAAATTCATGTTTTTTGATGATGTTGTTATCATAATCATCAACCGCACTGGTACAAACCAAACCGGTTTGGCTTTTGCCATCCATCATTAAGCGATAAATGTAATAACAGGGTTTCGATTCCTGAAACAGGATTTCTCTTTTCAGAAAAGCATCTAAGTTTTGTTTGGCTTGTAGATATACTTCCGGTGCATGAACATCTGTTTGTTCGGGCAAATCAATTTCGCTTTTGGTAATGTGCAGAAAGGAAGCAGGATTGCCTTGTGCTTCAATTTTTGCTTCAGCACTGCTTAATACATCGTAGGGTTTACTGGCCACTTGTTTTGCAAACTGTGGTTGTGGTCTTAAAGCTTTAAAAGGTTGAATAATCGCCATGCTATCGTACTTGTTTAAATGATTTAAAATAATTTAACCGTGTTTTTGTGCAAAATCCTGCGCCAGTTGGCAAAATGCCTGAACACTTTCTAACGGTAAGGCATTATACATGCTTACCCTTAAGCCACCCACAGTTCTGTAACCTTTTACGCCAATCATTCCATTTTCGGTACAGGTTTTTAAAAAAGGCTGGAGTAATGCTTCATTCTTCATAAAAAATACAGCATTCATTAAACTCCTGTCTTCTTTTGCAATGGCTGAAGTAAAAATGGGCAAACTGTCAATCGTTTGGTATAACAGGTCAGCTTTTTGGTGGCTTCTTGTTTCCATAGCAGCCAATCCGCCTTCCGCAACAATCCATCTAAGGGTTAATAATGCTACATAAATAGCAAAAACCGGTGGGGTATTCATGAGCGATTTTGCTTCAATGTGTTTTTGATAGTGCATAATGGGGGGCACCGGCTTTTGTACCGAAGCTGCCCATCCCTTTTTGATGACCACCAATGTTACCCCTGCTGCACCCATGTTTTTTTGTGCACCCGCATAAATGAATGAAAATTGATTAAAGGGCATGGGTCGGCTAAAAATATCGCTGCTCATATCGGCTACTAATGGCAAATTTGTGGGTGGTATTTGATGCCACTGTGTTCCTTCAACCGTATTGTTGGTGGTAATATGCAGGTAATTGGCTTTTTCAGGCAGCGATAAATTTTTAGGAATATAAGTATGATTTTTATCTTTAGAAGAAGCTGCAATATGAACATTTCCAAAATAACCCGCTTCCTGTATAGCCTTACTGCCCCAAATGCCGTTATCGCAATAAGCGGCAGTTTCGCCGGGCGATAAAAAGTTCATGGGAATTTGCATGAATTGCGTGGTGGCTCCGCCGTGTAAAAACAAAACTTCATAATCATCATTCAACTGCATCAGTTGTTTTACCAACATTTTTGCTTCTTCTAATACTGCTACAAACCAATCGGTACGATGCCCAATTTCAAGGATAGATAAGCCAATGCCATTAAAATCGTGTAAGGCCGCAGCAGCCTGTTCTATTACCGTAGCCGGCAAAATAGAGGGGCCGGAATTAAAATTATGTTTTTTCATGGTTGCTAAAAAAAAGTGCTGCAATTTAATCAAATAGCAGCAAAGCAGGCCGTTAATAAATATGCATTAAAAGGGTATTGGGTTTAATCGTGTTCGGTAATGCCGCCGCTAATGATAAATTTCATGGCATCGGCAGCATTTAAATTGCGAATAATACGTACCCGATCTTTTGGAACAATATAGGTTATGCCGCTAATTGCGTATGAATGGGGTACATACACCACAATATGGTCGGGCAGGTTTAAACCAGCAGCATCTTTATTGGTAATAAACCCCATTCTCCAAACATCAGTAGCATCTACATTCACCATTACCGGCTTATCAAATTTCTTTTTGTTACCCGAAAATGCTTCAAAAAAATCTTTTACCGATGAATAAATAAATTTTACGCCCGGTGTATGTTCCAAAATGGAATCGAAAGCTTCTACAATTTTAGAGAAAATAAATGAGGAAGAAATACGACCCACTAATAAAACCAAAGTGAGCACTACTATAAAACCAACACCGGGTATACGTTTCAGACTGCCATCGGTATCTACCTTTATTAAACTCGGGAAAATGGAATGAATAATATTGGGAAGAATGCCATCAATAAAATTAAACAAACTAATAACCAGCCAAATGGTAATACCAATGGGGGCAAGTACGGCAAGCCCTTGTAAGAAATATTTAAAAATATTTCGAAGAAAGAGTTGGAATATCAAGGAAAATCGTTCCCTTTTCATACCACAAGTTTACAATAAATATGCATATAAAAATGCAGGATGCCATTTTACTTTTTTTATTGCCAAAAACGGATAATAACAATGCATCAATTTAGTATATTCAAATAATTGATGGAAGCGACATGTCCCTTTTTAGCCGTATCAATTGTTATAAACAGATACACTGCAACTATTCATCATTCATTAAAATTAAAAAGCCATGAAAGCGTTTTTTACTAATTTACAGACACGGAAACGCTACAGGAAAAGTTTCGCCTGAGCAAATGCAAATTTGGATGCAGCAACAAATGGAATGGGTAAATAGTATTGCTGCCCAAAACAAGTTTATGGTTGGAACGGGATTGTTATTTGAAAATGCAAAAGTGGTACACCATAACAAAACCGTTACAAACGGACCATTTGGCGATATTAAAGAAACCCTGGGTGGTTTTATTATGATAAAGGCTGAATCGGCCCAAGAAGCAACACAATTTGCAAAAGCTGCGCCGGTACTGCGGGGAGAAGGTAATACGGTTGAAGTAAGAGAAATCATGCGGCATTCAACAATGAATATTTATAAACAACCATTATTATTATCTGTTGCATAGCTATTTGTATCATGAGCATCACACAAGTATGGAAAAAATTGTTTAATGCTGGCATATTCACTTTGCCGGTCAGTCACTGAAAAAAATCGTATTCAACAAAAATGGCCTGTTTACATGTTTAAAATTTATTTTACCCAACAATCATTACACACTTATTTTCAATTCGGAAAACTGATAACCGAACGTTTGTTTGTTCATTCATCCTTCCCGTAAACCATTCATGTAAAAATAATATTAAAAAACAGAATAGAAACTTTTGCTACATTAAAAGTTTCCTTAGTTTTGCGGCCATTATGGAACATGATGAGAGAATAATAACAAAAGCCCATGAATTGTTTATGCGTTTTGGCGTGCGCAGTATTAGCATGGATGAAATTGCCTCTCAATTAGGGATGAGTAAAAAAACCCTGTATCAATATTTTACCGATAAAGATCATTTGGTAGAACAGGTTATCCGGTTAGAAATAAACCGAAATGCCGATTACTGCCAATTGCAATATTCCCAAAGTGAAAATGCCATTCATGAAGTGTTTCTGGCCATTGACATGGTTGAAGAAATGTTGAAAAACATGAACCCGCTGCTTTTGTTTGAGCTGGAAAAATACCATCCCAAAGCTTTTCAGCAATTTTATGAACATAAAAACAAATTCCTGTTTCAGGTAATTACCAACAATTTAAAAAGAGGAATTGAAGAGGAATTGTACAGGAGTGAATTGCCGGTTGAAATTATGGCAGCCTACAGAATTGAATCAATTTTTTTAATATTCAACCCATCTTTTACACAGGCAATCGGCAAACACAGTTTAGATGAATTGGCTGAGGCCATCACACACCATTTTTTATATGGTATTGCCACTCCTAAAGGTCAAAAACTAATTACCAAATACCTGCAAAAACGACAAAAACCAATTGCTAAATAAATTTAAAAAACATGAAAAAAATAATAAAAAATATTTATTTAAAATTCTAATTGCAACCTATTCATGATAAAAACAATTGTATGAAGATAAAATATCCGCTACTATGGCTGCTGGCAATCGGCAGTAGTTTTTCTTTAAAAGCACAAAGCAATGAACAGATGCATGCTTTTTCATTGCAACAATGCCTTGATTATGCACATAAAAACAATACACAAATTAAAAATGCCTTACTGAATGTGCAAATTCAGCAGCAAATAAACAGGGGTGTTACTTCGGCTGCACTGCCACAAATTAATGGTGGTATTGGTACCAACTATTACCCCAATGTGGCCGTACAAAGCTTTCCCAATTTTATTGCCGCAGCAACCTATGGTGTTTTAGTACAGGAAGGTGTAAAAAACGGTGCGGGTAACCCTATTGTGCCACCTTCCGACTTTGGTTATGTGCAGGCACAGTTTGGTACACCTTATAATGCCAGTGCCAATGTTTCATTAACTCAAATATTGTTTGATGGACAAGTATTTGTGGGTTTACAAGCCCGTGCTACTTCTATCCAATACCAACAAAAAAATGTAGAAGTAACAGAAGAAAATATTAAAGCCAATATTTACAAAGTGTACTATCAATTGGTAGTCAGTAAAACACAAATTGGATTGTTAGATGCCAATATTGAGCGTTTTCAAAAACTGTTGCATGATACACAGGAATTGTATAAAAATGGTTTTGCCGAAAAATTAGATGTAGATAAAACTTCAGTACAATTGGCCAACCTGCAAACAGAAAAACAAAAAACTTTAAACAGTATTGCAGTAGGGTATCTGGGTTTAAAAATGTTAATGGGAATGCCTGTTAAAGACTCATTGGTATTAACCGATACAATTAATGAAGACGTTATAAAAGACAATATTCTCAACGATACCGTTTATCAATACAATAACCGTAAAGATTATCAATACTTAGAACTGGTTAAAAAATTAAACCAATACAATGTTAAAAGGTATCAAATGAGTTATTTGCCATCTGTTACGTTGTCCGGTTCCTTTGCAAAACAAGCCTATCGGGGCAAATTTGATTTTTTTGACCACAAGGGCGATTGGTTTACCGCATCTGCCATTGGCTTAAATATTGGTATTCCCATTTTTGATGGTTTTGCAAAAGATGCTAAAATTAAACAATCCAGGCTGGAACTGAAACAAACCGATAATTCATTAGATAATTTAAAACTATCTATTGATAATGATGTAAAAACAGCACAGCTCAATTTTGCTTCTGCATTACAAACCCTCAATTTCCAGAAAAAAAATATGGAACTGGCCGAAACAGTATATAGCCAAACAAAGAAAAAATATGAAGTGGGTACCGGAAGCAATACTGAAATTACTGCTGCCGAAACCGATTTAAAAACGGCCCAAACCAACTACATCAGTGCAATGTATGATGCAGTAATAGCCAAAGTAGATTATTTAAAAGCAACCGGAAAACTTTAATTCATTCAAATAAACAAATCATTTATATGCAAAAAATATTTCAATTTTCATTTGTTGTGGGTACAGTGGTTTTGATGGCTGCCTGTTCAGGTAAAACCACTTCTACCGAAATTCAAAAAGAAAAACAACAGTTAGCAGATTTAAAAAAGCAACAACAAAAAATTAATCAGCAAATCAGCGATCTGGAAAATAAACTGGCACAACAAGATACTGCATTTGCCAATACTGAAAAAGCAAAATTAGTGATGCTTACAACCGTTGCCCCCCAAACATTTATACATTTTATTAATTTACAGGGAAGGGTTGATGCGGTGAATATAGCTTACGTAGCACCAAAAGGTACCGGCGGTGTAGTAAAAGCTTTGTACGTTAAAAAAGGTGACAAAATTCATAAAGGCCAATTGTTATTACAGTTAGATGATGCCATTGCGCAACAAAGCTTAACAGCAGCACAACAAAATATAGAAACCGTTCAAACACAATTCGCTTTTGCCAAAACATTGTATCAAAAACAAAAAAACTTGTGGGATCAAAATATTGGTACCGAGGTACAATTAATTACTGCTAAAAATAATGTTGAAAATTTACAAAGCCAGTTGGCCACCTTACAAAAACAATTGAATATCACCAAACAGCAATTAGACTATACCAAAGTATATGCTGAAATTGATGGTGTTGCCGATGATGTAAACGTGCGGGTAGGTGAATTGTTTACAGGTTTTTCAGGCACATCGCCCCAAATAAAAATTGTAAATACCAATAATTTAAAAGTTACTACACAGGTTCCTGAAAATTATTTGGGGAAAGTAGTTGTAGGTTCTCCGGTAAAAATTACATTGCCCGACATTAATAAAACCATTGATGCAACTATTAGTGTTACGGGTAATTTAATTGATGCTAATAATCGCAGTTTTTTTGCCGAAGCGAAATTGCCTTCCGGTAAAGAGTTTTATCCCAATCAGGTAGCCGTAGTTGCCATTCAGGATTATAAAGCATTGAATGCCATTACCGCACCTATTAACACCATTCAAAATGATGAAAATGGAAAATATGTGTTAGTAGCCGTGAAAGAAAACAATCGGTTAATTGCTAAAAAACGCCCCGTTAAAATCGGAATGATGAATAATGATAGTGTTGAAATTTTAAGCGGTTTACAGGCAGGTGATCAAATTATTACCGATGGCTACCAAAGTTTGTACGACGGGCAACTAATTACTACACAATTATAGTACCGTTATAGCTATTGTTAACCTTATACATGCAGCTTTTAAAATACGTTTATGAGTTTATTAGAAGATATTAACAGCAAGTTTAAAGAGTTTACACCTACTACATGGAGTATTAAAAACAAAACGGCTATCTATTTAATTATGCTCTTTGTTAGTTTAGGTGGCATTTATCAGTTTGTTACTTTACCCAAAGAACAATTTCCTGATATTGTTATTCCAACTATTTATGTGCAAACCATTTATGTAGGCAACTCGCCTAAAGACATTGAAAATTTGGTAACACGCCCCATCGAAAAACAAATAAAGGGCATTACCGGTGCAAAAATTAAAAAGTTTACCAGTACATCGCAACAAGATTATTCAGCTATTACAGTTGAATTTGAAACCGATGTTAAAACCGAAGTGGCACTCCAAAAAGTGAAAGATGCAGTAGATAAAGCCAAACAAGATTTGCCTACCGATTTAACACAAGAGCCTACCGTTTTAGAAGTGAGTTTTAGCGATCAACCCATTATGTATGTAAACCTGAGTGGCGATTACGATCTACAACAGCTCAAAAAATATGCTGATGATGTAAAAGATGAATTGGAAAATATTCCCCAAATTAATCGGGTTGATGAAGTGGGCGCCCCCGATCGGGAGTTCCAGATTAATGTAGATAACTTCCGCATGCAATCGGCAGGAATTACGTTTGATGATATCAGTAATGCTGTACAGCGCGAAAACTTAGATATATCAGGCGGTTTATTAGATGTGGGTAATATGAAACGCAACCTGCAAATTAAAGGCCAGTTAAAAACCGCTGCCGATATTGCTAAAATTATTGTGCGCAACCAAACCGGCGGCCCTGTTTATTTGAAAGATATTGCCACCATTAAAGATACTACTAAAGAAAGTGAAAGCTTTGCCCGATTAGATGGTAAAAATGTAATTACATTAAACATCATTAAACGTTCCGGCGAAAACCTGATTGAAACCAGTGATGCTGTGAAAGCAGTAGTAGAAAAAATGAAAGAAACTGTATTACCCAAAGATTTAAAGGCGATGGTTACAGGCGATCAAAGTATTAAAACAAGAAGTTCTTTTAATGATTTGGTTAACTCTATTGTAATTGGCTTTGTATTGGTATTAATAGTGTTGATGTTTTTTATGGGTGTCGTCAATGCATTCTTCGTTGCCCTTTCTGTTCCACTGAGTATGTTTGTGGCATTTGTATTTTTGCCCGGAGCCGATTTAGTTGTAGGCTCGCATGTAACCTTAAACTTTATCGTATTATTTGCATTGCTGTTTGGGTTAGGTATTATTGTAGATGATGCTATTGTGGTAATTGAAAATACCCATCGTATTTTTATGCAAGGCAAAGGCAAAATACCCATACAAACCTCAGCTCGTATGGCTGCCGGAGAAGTATTTGTGCCCGTATTTGCGGGAACGCTTACTACCTTAGCCCCATTCTTCCCCTTGTTATTCTGGCCGGGTATTATAGGTAAGTTCATGATTTACTTGCCCACCATGCTCATCTTTACATTAGCAGCATCGTTGGTAGTAGCATTTATTATGAACCCCGTTTTTGCGGTCGATTTTATGAATCATCCTGAAGATGAAGTAAAGCCTCCTAAAAAAGATCTTTTTAAGAAAACTTCTTTCTGGGTAGCTATAGCCATCGGTATTTTATTAGATATTACCGGATTAACCTTCTTTGGTAATCTGTTAATCTTCTTCATGTTGCTGGTTATATTAAACAGGTTTGTGTTAGATGATGCCATTCATTATTTCCAGAATCATGGATTGCCCTGGATCATGAATCATTATGAAACTTTATTATGCTGGGCATTGCAAGGATGGCGTCCTGTAAAATTGTTATTGGTTACTTTCGGTTTATTAATTGTGGCAGTAGTAGGTTTTGCCATTGCTATCAGTACCAGTCATGTGGGTATTACATTCTTCCCGAAAGGGGATCCCAACCAAATTTATGTATACCTGAAATTGCCGGTTGGAACGAATGTGTTATATACTGACTCCGTTACCCGTGTATTGGAAGGAAGGGTGAATAAAGTTTTGGGCATAGATGAAGCAAAAGGCAAAACCAATCCTATTGTTGAAAGTGTAATCAGCAATGTGGCCGTGGGTGCCAGCGATCCGATGAGTGGCGATAGAAGTACCAGAAGTGAATTGGGTAGAATTCAGGTTTCATTTGTGGAATATGAAAAACGCCACGGTGTTTCTACTGCCCCTTATTTAGATCAGATTAGGGCAGTTATGAAAGGAATACCCGGTGCCGAAATTACTGTTGACCAGGAAAGCTCAGGCCCTCCTACCGATCCTCCGATTAATATTGAAATTGCCAGCGAAAATTTTGATAACTTAATTGGAACGGCTACTTCGTTAAAAAATTATTTAGATTCCATTCAGGTACCAGGTGTGGAAGAATTAAAAATGGATGTGGATTTAAAAAATCCTGAATTAACCCTTACCATTAATCGTGACAGGGCTTTAACCGAAGGCGTTTCAACGGCACAAATTGGCCAGCAAATTCGCACTTCTTTATTTGGTAAAGAAGTATCAAAAATTAAAGAAGGGAAAGATGAATATAAAATTCAATTGCGTAGTCAGGATTATCAACGTCAAAATTTAAACGATCTGTTGAATATGCGTATTTCATTCCGCGATATGGCATCGGGTGGTGCGGTAAAAAATATTCCCATTAGTGCATTAGTAAAAGTAGAACCCACTACTACATTGGGAAGTGTAAAGCGCAAAGATCAGAAGCGATTAATTACCCTTCGCTCTAATGTATTAACCAATCAGGGTTATGATGCAACGGGTGTAAACCAGGTAATAAAAAAATACATTGATCAGTTTAAGCCCAAAGTGCCCGCCGGTGTATCCATTAAACAAACGGGAGAGGGTGAGCAACAGGCTGAAACCGGTGCATTTTTAAGTAAAGCTTTATTAATAGCATTGGCACTTATCTTAATTATTCTGGTACTGCAATTCAATAGCGTTAGTAAACCCATTATTATATTAACAGAAATTGTGTTTAGTGTAATAGGTGTTTTACTCGGCTTTGCAATATCTGGTTTGCAGGTATCTGTTGTAATGACAGGATTGGGTATTGTTGGCCTTGCAGGTATTGTGGTAAAAAATGGAATTTTGGTAATAGAATTTGCCGATGAACTAAGAGGCCGTGGTATGAAGACAAGAGAAGCAGTGATTGCTGCAGGAAAAACCCGTATTATACCGGTATTGCTTACTGCATTGGCTGCCATCCTTGCATTTATTCCTATTGCAGTTGGATTTAATATCAATTTCATTACTTTATTTTCTGAATTAAATCCACATATCTTTTTTGGAGGTGATAATGTGGTGTTCTGGAAGCCATTGTCATGGACCATTATTTTTGGTTTGGCATTTGCATTCTTTATGACACTTGTAATTGTACCTTCCATGTATTTAATAGCAGAACGTTTACGCAAGCCCATGCGCAGAATGTTTGGTGGAAAATGGATTAGTTTCTTAGCCATTCCTCCTTTCACCATCATCTTCCTGTTATTGATTTTAATTACTTTATACAATCACAGAAGGCATGTTCAAAAAAGAAAGCGCCTGCAATTGAAACATGTAAATAAAGCTTTTATAGGAAGTTGGTTTTAAAATCTAAAGTTTTTAACAAAAGGCCGTTATAATATTTTCATAGCGGCTTTTTTGTTTTTTATTTCTATTCAAAATGCAGCAAAACCTTTTGTATTTTCACACAAAATTTTTGGTATGATTCAAAATCATGAAATTGACTATAGAATTATTGGTGAAGAAATGCAATATGTTGAGGTAGAATTAGATCCCAATGAAACAGCAGTTGCTGAACCCGGTGCCTTTATGATGATGGAAGATGGTATTACCATGCAAACTATTTTTGGAGATGGCAGTAACCAGAATAACGGATTGTTAGGCAAATTATTTTCGGCTGGAAAGCGCATGCTGGTGGGTGAAAATCTGTTTATGACTGCCTACACCAATGTTAGTGCCGGGAAAAAGCATGTAAGCTTTGCTGCACCTTACCCCGGCAAAATCATTCCTCTCGATCTCAATCGATTGGGCAATAAAGTAATTTGCCAGAAAGATGCATTTCTATGTGCAGCCAAAGGGGTAAGTATTGGCATTGAGTTTCAAAGAAAATTAGGAACGGGTTTGTTTGGCGGGGAAGGATTTATAATGGAAAAATTAGAAGGTGATGGTATGGCCTTTGTACATGCATGCGGACATGTTGAACAAAAAGAGTTGCAACCCGGCGAGTTACTTAAAATAGATACAGGTTGTATTGTTGGGTTTACTGCAACTGTTCAATACGACATTCAATTTGTAGGAGGTATTAAAAATACATTATTTGGCGGTGAAGGGGTTTTCTTTGCCACACTCAGGGGGCCGGGAACCGTATGGATACAAACTTTGCCGATTAGCCGCCTGGCCGGCCGCATTTTACAATACGCTACGTTTAAAAGGAAAGAAGAAGGAAGTGTACTCGGCGGTCTGGGCAATTTATTGGATGGTGATGGCTGGTAAAATTATTGTTATGACTTATGATATTCAACAAGCATTGGTACAAACCTGCCTGCATTACTGGCAGGAAAATGTAAAGAAAACGGAGTATTGCTTTACCTTATTGTCTGAACAACAGGTTTGGCAGCAATACAATACCGTTAGTAACAGTATTGGTAATTTGATAGTACATCTTTGCGGAAACATCAGCCAATATATACTGGCAACTTTAGGAGCGCAGGGTTTTCAACGCAATCGGAATGCAGAGTTTGAGCAAAAACCTCAATTATCTAAAGCGGCATTGTTAACGCAATTGAATGCGATTATAGAGGCAGCCGTTCAAATAGCAAATAATTGTTCCTCTGATTGCCTGTTGAAAAATTATTCCGTTCAAATTTATGAAATGAGTGGTATTGCCATTCTTGTTCATGTAACCGAACATTTTTCTTATCATACCGGTCAAATTGCTTTGTTAACCAAACAAATGACCGGAAAAGATTTGGGTTTTTATGCTTCCTTAACTTAAAACGATTATCTTTTTCTTCTATCAACATCATGTTGCATGGCTCAAATGGGAATGACTGAAATGTATTAAATTTATGCCTGATGAAAAAGATAAATGCAATAATAATTCTGTGTTGGATGCTACTGCCCATTTCAATAATGGCACAGCACAAAAAAGATACCCTTGCTTTACATACCGATTCAGCACAGCAAATATATATTCAGCAACAAGCCAATCAATTGAAACAAATTGAACTGGAACGTCAGGCCGATTCTTTAAAAAGAATCAATCTCATACTTAAATTGCAAAACTTTTCAGCTGCCAATCAGCAACAAAAACAATCATTGCAGCAGGAACTGGATGTTTTGAAACAAAAAGACAGCCTTCGTGTGGCCATGCAAAAACAAAAAATTGATTCATTAAAAAAAATAATGCATGGTTATGCTGTAGCTCCTTTTGGTGATACCTTGTTTACTGTTTATACTTCATTGGGTAGTTTTTCTGCTGCCGACAGAGCAAATGCTATTAACAATCGAATTCAGGCATTGGCCGATAATTATAATTTTGCTGTTGATTCGCTAAGTATTGTGGATAATGAAAGTACGGTAGATATAGTGTTTCATGATTTAGTTGTGATGAGTATTACAGAAAATGATGCGTTATGGGAGAATGTAAGTAAACTTCAATTAGCCAATACGTATCTACTTAAAATTAAAACTGCCATTCAGCAATATCGTAACGAAACCTCTTGGCAAAATATTTTGAAGCAAGTTGCACTGGCATTGATCGTTATTGTTGTGTTGATATTTTTAGTGTATTATATAAAGAAAATATTTTCAAAAATTGAATCAAAAATTGCTTCAGCAAATTTTATACAGATACAAGGCATTAAAATTAAAAATTATGAATTGCTTTCTATTGATCAGGAAGTAAATTTGATTAAATCTTTACTGCGTATTATAAAATGGCTCATTATCCTCATTGCTGTTTATTTGGCTTTTCCATTGGTGTTTGGTATTTTTCCTTGGACTAAAGCAATTGCCACAAAATTATTATCCTATTTTGTTGATCCGTTAAAAAGAATTTTACTTGGTATTTGGGATTATTTTCCCAACTTAATTACCATTATTGTAATACTATTTGTATTTAGATTGGTTTTAAAAGGCATTCGTTATCTTAAAAAAGAAATTGAAAAGGGATCTTTATCTATTCCGGGTTTTTATGCAGATTGGGCTAACCCTTCCTATCAAATTATACGAATTCTTTTGTTTGCTTTTTTGTTGATTGTAATTTTTCCCTATCTGCCGGGTTCAAATAGCCCTGTATTCAGGGGGGTTTCGGTTTTTTTAGGGGTCTTATTCACGTTTGGTTCATCAGGATCACTTAGTAATATTATTGCAGGATTAGTATTAACATATATGCGCTCATTTAAAATGGGTGATCGAATTCAAATAGCAGATGTTTCAGGCGATGTGATTGAAAAAACCTTGTTGGTTACACGCATCAGAACCATTAAAAATGAAATAATTTCTATTCCCAATGCTACTATTTTAAATAGCCATACCATTAATTACAGCAGCGATGCGCCGGAACGAGGTTTAATTGTGCATACAACTATTACCATTGGGTATGATGCTCCATGGCGGCAGGTGCATGCTTTATTAATTAAAGCTGCATTAGCTACAACGTATGTTGAAAAAAATCCGGAACCTTTTGTATTGCAAACTTCGTTGAATGACTTTTATGTAAGTTATCAGATTAATGCCTACACCAAACAACCCAATAAGCAGGCAGAATTATATTCCCTTTTGCACGCCAATATACAAGATACTTTTAATGAAGCGGGCGTAGAAATTATGTCGGCGCATTATACCAATTTACGAGATGGAAATCAGACCACTATCCCTTCTGATTATCTGCCTGATAATTATACTGCACCGGGTTTTAAAGTAAATACTGAAAAAATGAATCCAGATAATGCTAAAAATAAATCATAAATCGGGTAGAATTGCTATTCAGCATTTTTATAACTTTCTATTGAACTAAAGCCTAATTTCGTTGGCACAAAGTTGGTATGTACTATGGACCGTTTGACCCAAAAAATTTCTGCAACCGGCTATTTTTCTGAAGATAGTTTACAGGCTTTTTTACAACAATGGCAACAATGGAAATTGCCCAAAGATTATTTACTGCTAAAAGAAGGCATTGTTTCAGATTATATTTATTTTGTATCTTCCGGTTTGGCCCGTATTTATTATTTTAAACATGGCAAAGAAATTACCGAATGGCTGGCCATGGATGATACTTTTTTTCTTTCTATTACCAGTTTTTTTAAACGTACACCCAGCAAACTGAATATCCATACCATTGAGCCATCTGTTATCTTAGGTATACATCATGATGATTTGATGCGTTTGTGCGACGAATACCATGATGTGGAACGATGGCTGCGTAAATTGTTAACCCGCTCATTGATTTCTTCTCAGCAAAGAATGGATGCCATACAATTTGAAACCGCCTTACATCGTTACCGGCGTTTGGCCGATGAGCATCCTACTATTTTGCAGAGGGTACCATTATCTTATATCGCTTCATTCTTAGGTATTACGCAGGAAACACTGAGCCGTATTAGGGCGCATCGTTAGTTTTTTGATAATTATCAATGAAAGGTGTTCACATTCGTATGAACTTTATGTTTCATTAATTTTTAATCATGAAACTTTCTACACTATTGCCTGCCCTTGCTGTACTATGCAGCACACCAACGCTATATGCCCAATCGGGTAAAGCCAATGAGTTAATAGCACGGATGACCTTGGAACAAAAAGTTGAATTGTTGGTAGGAATGGGTATGCGATTGCCAGGCCCAACTGCAGCATCAGATAAAAAAACCGATACCGGAAAACATGAAATTGCCGGATTTCAATTACCACCATCGCTACCAAAAGATGCTTCTATTCCCGAAAAAGTTCCGGGTGCTGCGGGCAGAACACATGCCATTGAAAGTCTTGGGTTGCCTTCATTAACCCTGTCGGATGGTCCGGCCGGCGTACGCATCAATCCATTCAGATCCAATCATCCTAACAAAACTTATTATGCCACCGCATGGCCGGTGGGAACTTTGCTGGCCTCATCTTGGGATACAGCATTGGTACAACAAGTGGGCAAGGCTTTTGGGAAGGAAGTGAAAGAATACGGTATTGATGTGTTACTGGCACCTGCTATGAATATACAACGCAATCCATTGGGTGGTAGAAATTTTGAATATTATTCTGAAGACCCATTTGTTTCAGGACATATTGCAGCAGCATTTGTAAACGGAATTCAACAAAACGGAGTAGGCACCTCTATTAAACATTTTGTTGCCAATAATCAGGAAACCAATAGAAACAGCGTAAATACCATTGTGAGTGAAAGGGCATTGCGTGAAATTTATTTAAAAGGATTTGAAATTGCAGTGAAAGAATCTAAACCTTGGACAGTAATGTCATCTTATAATTTAATTAATGGAACCTATGCTTCAGAAAGCCCTGATTTATTAACCGGCATTTTACGCGATGAATGGGGTTTTAAAGGCTTGGTAATGACCGATTGGTTTGGCGGGAAAGATGCTGTAGCGCAAATGAAAGCCGGCAATGATTTATTGATGCCCGGGACTATTATGCAATACAACGCTATTTTAAAAGCAGTAAAAGTTGGAATTTTGGATGAAAAAATTATTAACCGAAATGCAGCAAGAGTGGTTGATTTAATTTTAGAATCGCCTACTTATAAAAAATTTGCCTACACCAATCAGCCTGATTTGAAAGCCGATGCGGCACTATCCAGAAAAGCTGCTGCTGAAGGTATGGTGCTGTTACAAAACAATAACAACGCATTACCATTGACGAATACCACTCAAAAACAAGTGGCTTTGTTTGGCAATACATCCTATGATATTATTGCCGGAGGAACCGGAAGTGGTGATGTAAATAAAGCCTACACTATATCATTAGAACAGGGATTATTAAATGCCGGTTTTGCCATTGATAAAAATTTAATAGATGCTTATACTACTTACATTACAACCGAAAAAGTTAAACAACCCAAACCCCGTTTCTTTTTTGAGTTGGTACCTCGTGTAAAAGAAATGGATTTAGAATTGCCTTTGTTGCAAACTGAAGCCGATAAGGCAGCGGCTGCAATTATTACCATTGGTAGAAATGCAGGAGAAGGTGCCGACAGAAAAGTAGACAATGATTTTACTTTATCAGATGCCGAAAAAAATATGATTCGCCAGGTTTGCGATGCCTTTCATGCAAAAAATAAAAAAGTAATTGTAGTATTAAATATTGGCGGTGTAATAGAAACAGCCAGTTGGCGTAATATGCCGGATGCTATTTTATTGGCCTGGCAACCTGGTTTAGAGGCAGGAAATGCTATTGCAGATATCATTAGTGGTAAAGTAAATCCTTCCGGAAAATTAGCAGTTACTTTTCCCATGAATTATCAGGATGAACCTTCTGCAAAAAATTTCCCGGGAAAAGCGTTGCAACCTGCCCGGCACAAAGGGTTCTCTTTAATGGGTAATCCGGCTGAAGTGGTGTATGAAGAAGGCATTTATGTTGGTTACCGTTATTTTAATACATTTCATGTACAACCGGCTTATCCTTTCGGTTATGGATTATCGTATACTCATTTCTCAACAAAACCTATTCACCTCAGTACTACTGAAATGAAAAAAAATATTACTGCTTCTGTAACAATTACTAATAAAGGCAAAAGAGCCGGAAAGGAAGTAATTCAGGTATATATAACGGCACCAAAAAGTAATATTGATAAGCCTTCTGAAGAATTAAAAGCCTTTGCTAAAACAAAATTATTACAACCCGGCGAATCGCAAACCTTAACATTTATCATTTCACCTGCCGATATTGCATCTTTTCAAACCACGCAATCTGCATGGATTGCCGATGCGGGTACTTATACCATTAAAATTGGCAATTCGTCCGAAAACATGCTACAAACAGCCACTTTTCTATTGCCACAACAAATGATTACAGAACATGTAACCCATTTACTGGTTCCAAAGCAGGTTATTACAGAATTAAGTATGCAATAAATTGTAGCCCCTATAACAACCAAAAGTGCAATTCAACTTCAACCTGTTGCACAAATAAAAGGCAGCGTTTTTCGTTGCCTTTTTTATGGGTTCCAAACTTTAGCATTTCATTGCAACAGGCGTACAAAATTCTGTTACCTTTAAAATTATTTCTGCAAATTTCATTTAAAATATATTAAAAATAAATTATGCAATTTTCGGCACAACAAATAGCAGAGATGCTTCAGGGTACAATAGAAGGTAATGCCACAGTAACTGTATCTACTTTATCCAGAATAGAAGAAGGCGTACCGGGTTCGTTATCTTTTTTAGCCAATCCTTTGTATACGCAATACCTGTATACTACAAAGGCTTCTATTGTAATTGTGAATAAAGATTTTGAAGCAAAAGAACCGGTAACGGCAACATTAATAAGGGTAGAAAATGCACAAACTGCTTTTGCAAAATTATTAGAACTATACAATCAGATAAAGCTGAATAAAACCGGTATTGCACCCAATGCACATATTGAGCCATCGGCAATAATTGGTGAGCAAATTTATGCCGGTGCATTTGCTTATGTTGGTGAAAATACAAGAATAGGCAATGGTGTTAAAATATATCCGCAGGTATATATTGGTGATAATTGCGTAATTGGCGATAATACCACCTTGTTTGCGGGTGTTAAGATTTATTCAGAAACACACATTGGAAAAAATTGTATTATTCACTCCGGTACTGTTATTGGGAGTGATGGTTTTAGATTTGATCCGCAAAATGAAGGCAATAAAAAAATTGCACAAATTGGTAATGTAGTAATAGAAGATGATGTTGAAATTGGCGCTAATTGTGCTATTGACCGTGCAACACTGGGTTCAACAATATTAAGAAAAGGTGTAAAGTTTGATAATTTAATACATATTGCCCATAATGTAGAAGTGGGCGAAAATACCTACATCGCAGCACATGGAGTGATTGCGGGATCAACAAAAGTGGGTAAAAATTGCATGTTTAGCGGACAGGTTGGTATTGTGGGTCATTTGCAAATAGCCGATAATACAATTATTACAGCACAATCAGGCATATCCAAAAGCATTACCAAGCCCGGCGAAGTTTATATGGGTTCACCAGCCTTTGATGCCAATAAATACAGAAAGGCTTATATCCATTTTCGTAATTTAGATCAGTTGGCACAACGGGTAGCTATACTTGAAAAAAAGCTAACTGATTAGTTAAATGCATTAATTCTTAAAGCCAATTTGCACTAACGATCTAAAGGAACCATTTTATTCAGATTGGGGTCCCAAACTTTTAAACGAAGGCAGGCAATAATATCTTTAGGACGCAAACTGGTTACCGTTGCTTGCTGTAGGGCAGGTATATGTGCCATTGCTTCGGGTAAGCGGTAAAAAGGAATTTTGCAATTGAGGTGATGGATATGATGGTAGCCAATATTTGCAGTAAACCATTGCCATAAGGTACTCATTTTCATATAGCTGGAAGATTCTAATGCAGCAGCAGCATAACTCCATTCTGTATTGCAACGGTAAGTAGCACCGGGGAAATTATGTTGCGCATAAAATAAATATGCACCCAGCATGTGTGATAAGAAGAAAGGCAGAAAGAATACAAAAAACCAAATTTGCCATCCAAAATGAACCCATAAAACAATGGCAATACCAAAGTGTATCAGCAAAACGATGGCAGAATCCCAATGTCTTTTCTTTGAACTGAGAAACGACCGAACACACATGCCAAACATAAACATAGTAAAATAAGAAAAGAACATATTGAGTGGATGCCGGATAGCCAGATAAATACTTTGCTCTTTTTTATCCGCAGCATAAAACTTTTGTTTGGTCATAATCGGATAGGAACCAATACTGGCGCTGTACAATTTAGCATTGTTGTTGTGGTGGTGATCATGCGAACGTTTCCAGATACTTGGCGGTGTTATCATGTAAGCACCAAAAATGGTAAATAAAATATTGGCAGCAAACGATTTGTTTAAAATAGTATGATGCTGAAAATCATGAAAAATAATGAACATGCGGGAAAGCAGTAAAGCACTGAAAATGCTAAAAGCCAATTTAATTAGGATGCCCGGTAGTAAAAAAGAACCTGTTAAACTTGCAATTAATAAAACTGTAGTAGAAAGTGTATAATACCAACTCTTCCAGCGAATTTCTTTGGCAAACGGTTTGGTGGATAAAATTAATTCCTTTTCGGAGGAAGTATGCATTAAACAAACGTATGAAAAGAATGGAAATAAAACATACAATTGCTGTTAATTCACACAAATTTTTTTGGATTTATAAGTGTTTCAATCGTTCTGCTGCTTCCAGAAGTGTTTCTTCCTTTTTGGCAAAACAAAAGCGAAGTACCTTTTCATCGGTTTTATGATGATAAAATGCAGAAACCGGAATGGTGGCTACACCGGCTTTTTGTACCAATTCAACTGCAAATTCTGTATCGGGCTTATTAGATAATGCAGCATAACTGTAACATTCAAAATAGCTTCCGTGTGAAGGAATACAAACAAAACCCGTTTGCTGCATTAATGTTCTAAAAAAATCGCGTTTTTTTTGTATTTGCGCACCCAATTGTACATATTTATCCTCTTCCTGTAAATAAGTTGCCAAAGCATATTGTTTGGGGGTATCGCAACTAAAGCAATTAAACTGGTGTACTTTTCTAAATTCCTGCATCAATGGTGCTGCTGCTATGCAGTAACCCAACTTCCAGCCGGTACAGTGATAGGTTTTTCCAAACGAAAAAATGATAAAACTTCTTTCTAACAAATCTGGATAACGGAGCAGGCTTTGGTGCGGGATAGCATCAAATATTAAATGTTCATATACCTCATCACTCACTATCATTATATTGGTCTTGGCTACCAGTGTTCTCAAAGTCATAATATCCTGCTCACTTAATACAGCACCTGTTGGGTTATGGGGCGAGTTGATGATAATGGCTTTTGTTTTGGAATTGATTTTCTGCGCTACTTCATGCCAGGGAATGGAATAATCGGGATATTGTAATGCAATAAAAACCGGTTTAGCGCCATTTAAAACAATATTGGGAACATAGCTATCGTATGCCGGTTCAAAAACAATCACTTCATCGCCGGAATATAAAAACGAAGTGAGTGCGGTGTAAATGGCGTAGGTGCCGCCCGGGGTAATGGTAATTTGTGTTTCAGGATGGATGGAGGTGTTGTACAATTTTTTTACCTTTTCGGCAAGGGCATTCCGTAGAGCAGGTAAACCATTGGTATGCGTATACTGATTGCAACCATCTATCATGGCTTTTTGTATCAAATCAATTAAGGCCTCATCCATCATAAAATCAGGAAATCCCTGCCCAAGATTAATGGCGTGATGTTGTTGTGCCAACTGGCTCATTATAGTGAAAATGGTAGTACCTACCTGCGGTAATTTAGATGCAATGTGCATAGCCCTTTTTTATAAAATGGGAAGTTAGTAAACTTAAGGTGCCAAAATGCCAGCTACCCTTTTTAATTCAATTTCTGCAGCTTTTGCGGCATAATTTAAATTCACTAATTTATAACCTGCTTCTTCAAAACTTTGTTGTGCGGCTCTTACTTCCAAAATAGTAGCCTGCGATAAACTAAAACGCTGCAGGGTTAAATTCACCAATTGTTCGGTTAACCGGTTAATGGCGTATTGGGTGGCAATCAAATCTAATGTATGGATATACATCTGATATGTTTTTGTGAGATCGGTTTGATAATTTAAAATGGTGGCATCTTTTTGCACTCTTGCAATGTGTGTATTGATGGCAGCAGCTTGTTGTTGCCGTTTTAAAATACTTCCAGTATAAATGGGTACGGATAAACCAAGTCCAACATAAGGGCCATACGACTGGTTTAATAAAATTTGCCCGCCATTGCTGGTGCTTCTACCATAATTTATCCCGCTATTGACACGCAGTGTAGGATATCTTAGCGCTGCTGTTTGTTTTTCGGCAAGGGAGTTAATGCTGATTTGCTGATCGGCAGCTATAATATCCGGGTTTTGGTTCATTCTGTTCAGTACCTCTTCTAATTTTATATTGTTTTCAATAGTAATAGAATCAGTAAATATTGCAGAAGAATCTGCGGGCATGCTGAGTAGATTAAACAAATCAGCTCTGCCTTGTTCCAGTATAATTTTTTGCGATTGAAGGTCTTGCTCTTTACTATGTAAATCAATTTCAGCCTGAAAATAATCGGCATCATTGGCAAAGCCAATTTTGCGTTTTACTGCTATTATTTCTAATTGTTTCTTTGAAACTTCAATACTTTGTTCCAAAGTTTTCATATAGCTGCGCTGCCGAATTACATCAAAATATTTTGTCATTACTACCGCAATCGTATTTTGTACCTGCGAATTAAAAAAAGATTCGCTTTGTGCCTGAATCATTTCTAATTGTTTTTTTGTAGTAATTACTCTGTAACCATTATACAACACCATAGTACCTGCAATGCCGGCATTTAAATTATTACTGATGGCGCCATTGCGGGTTAAATCTCTATCGCCGGTTACACTGTTGATTTTTTGATTGATGTTTACAATACTTTCCTGATTGGTGGCAGTACCTGTTACGGTTGGTAAACCCCCTGCCACGCCTATATTGTTATTCAGCGTGGCTATCGCAATATTGCTCTTAGCAATTTGAATATTAAAATTATGTTGAAGTGCAAGGTTCACAGCCTCGTTTACAGAAATTGAGCGTTGGGCTGTTGCTTGCAGCATGCAGCAGAGCATAACAGCACCTGATAAAATTGCTTTTCTCATAAACCATGAAATTAGCTATGGAGCTATGTTGTATCAAATAAATTTTATGAGCGGATGAAGGGTTACTGTACCAGTGTTCCTACATTCATTCCTTCTACTACTTTAAGCAGGTTACCCGGTTTATTCATATCAAAAACAATAATGGGTAATTTATTTTCCATGCAGAGTGTAAAAGCTGTCATGTCCATTACTTTCAGGTTTTGGTTAATACATTCCTGAAAGCTGATATTTTCAAATCTTTTGGCATTGGGTTCTTTTTCGGGATCGGCGTTGTAAATACCATCTACCCTTGTACCTTTCAAAATAACATCTGCTTTCATTTCAATGGCTCTTAATGAACCTGCAGTATCGGTAGTGAAATAAGGGTTGCCTGTGCCGGCACCAAAAATAACTACCCTACCTTTTTCTAAATGACGCAATGCTTTTCTGCGGATATAGGGTTCGGCCACCTGCTCCATATTAATAGCGCTTTGTAAACGGGTGTATACGCCAATTTTTTCCAGCATTGCCTGCATGGCCATTGCATTGATTACAGTTGCCAGCATGCCCATATAATCGCCGTGTGCTCTTTCAATACCACTTTCAGCTTCATTCATGCCTCTGTAAATATTGCCGCCTCCAATTACAATGGCTACCTGAACACCAAGGTTGGTTACTAATTTAATGTCTTGTGCATATTGTTCAATGATTTTTGGATCGAAGGGATCACCATTTTTTACATCACCAACAAGGGCTTCTCCGGATAGCTTCAGTAAAATGCGTTTGTATTTAGGCAGCATAATTAAAAGAGTTGATTATACTGCAAATAACCTGATTTTTTGCAGAAGTTTCAAAATGAATAAAGGGAACCTTGTGGGTTCCCTTTAAAATATAGTTATAATAAATTATATTATCCCAATGCAATACGCTTAAAAGAAACTACTTTTAAATCAGCATCTACCGATTTCAGGTAATCGCCTACGCTTTTGCTACCATCTTTTACAAAGGCTTGTGCTAATAAAGTTTGCTCTTTAAAGAAGGCATTTAATTTGCCATCTGCAATTTTAGCAATCATTTCAGCGGGTTTACCGGCCATTTTTGGGTCGGCGGCAATTTGTTCGGTAACAATAGCTCTTTCTCTTTCTACCACATCGGCAGGAACGGAATTAGCATCGACAGCTACGGGGTTCATGGCGGCAATTTGCATAGCCAGGTCTTTACCGGCTTCTGCAGCAGGTTTATTTAAACCAACCAACACACCCATACGGTTGGCACCGTGTATATAAGAGGCTACATAAGGGGCTTCAATTCTTTCAAATTTTTGGATGCCTATTTTTTCGCCAATCGCGGCTAGTTTATCATTAATTAAATCGGCTACTTTAGCACCATTTACGGTTACTTCATTTAATTCATCTGCACTTTTTACATTGTTGGCTACAGCTGCATCGGCAATAGATTGTGCAAAAGCCACAAAGTCGGCATTTTTGGATACGAAATCGGTTTCGCAACTAATGCATACAATAAAACCAGTGGTATTATCGGCAGTGGTTTTTGCAATAATTACGCCTTCTTTTGCTTCACGATCGCTGCGTTTGGCAGCAACTTTTTGTCCTTGTTTGCGTAACCAGTCAATAGCTGCTTCAAAATCGCCATTGGTTTCGGTGAGGGCTTTACGGCAGTCCATCATACCTGCGCCGGTTGCCTGACGCAATTTATTAATATCGGCTGCGGTTATAGAAACGGATGTACTCATTTGTAAAATTATTTAGTCATTAAAAAAATTGTTGCAAAGCTACCTATACTTTTATAAACGCTGTGTTGTTTACAGGTTATGAAATGTTGAAGAAAGTACAGGTGTTGCAGTGTGCGACGCAACGGCAGTTGAAATAAAAAGATACAGCCGGGCCCAAAATATAGTAGCGTTTCAGGCCCGTTGTAAATATGTTTTATCGGCCTCCGCCTGCTGGTCTGCGGCTATTGGGCACTCTACGTTTGGGAGCGCCGGCACCGGGTTCGGCACCACGGCCACCTTTACGGGTACGTGCGGCTTCGCTTTGTGCTTCAGCTTCCAGTCTGCGGGCTTTTGCTTCTAATTCGTTTGCATCATCGTTGGTATCTTCTTCTTCTTTATTTGCCTGACGTTCTGCCAAACCTTCTGCAATAGCAGCGGTTAAATAATTGGTAATGATGGCAATTGATTTAGTGGCATCATCATTGGCAGGAATAGGGAAATCAACTTTATTAGGATCACAATTGGTATCTACCATACCAAAAGTGGTAATGCCTAAGCGTTTGGCTTCTGCTAAAGCAATGTGTTCTACGCCAATATCTACTAAGAATAAAGCTGCGGGCAGTCTGCTCATTTGGGCAATCCCGCCTAATACTTTTTCCATTTTTTCTTTATCGCGGCTAAGGGTAAGGCGCTCTTTTTTGGTTAGACTGTCGGCACTACCATCGTTCAGCATTTTTTCAATGCTCTGCATTTTTTTAACGCTTTTACGAACAGTGTTAAAGTTAGTGAGCATACCACCTAACCAACGTTCAGTAGCAAAAGGCATGTTTACGCGTTTTGCGCATTCAGCCACAATTTCTTTAGCCTGCTTTTTGGTAGCCACGAACATGATTTTTTTACCGTTCTTGGCAATTTGCTTCATAGCGGCGGCTGTTTCCTGAAGATGGTCTACTGTTTTGTTCAGGTCAATAATGTGAATCCCTTTTTTTTCTGCATAGATATAAGGCAACATTTTAGGATTCCATTTCTTTTTTAAATGGCCAAAATGCACACCGGCTTCTAACAACTGCTGCTGTAGTGAAGTATTATTTTCCATTGTGTTTGTATAAATAGTTTGAATGATAGGGTTTGCGTAATCCAATACAGGTTAACGTTTGCTGAACTGGTAGCTCTTACGGGCTTTTTTATGACCAAATTTCTTACGTTCAACACTGCGGGGATCGCGTTTTAAGTATCCGGCGGCTTTTAATACAGGCCTAAACTCGGGGTTTACTTCTAATAAAGCACGGGCTATGCCTAATTTTGCTGCTTCAGCCTGGCCTTTTAAACCACCACCTTGTGCATTGATTACTACATCAAATTTTGTAATTACCTCAGCAGTTTTTAAAGGGGCTTCTACCTGGTTTTGTAAGTAAACCAACGGAAAATATTCTTTATAATCTTTGTTGTTCACGGTAATTTTACCTTCACCCTTACTAATAAAAACCCGGGTTACGGCTTCTTTACGGCGACCAACTGCGTTTTTTTGCTTTTCCATTTATTTGGAATTGATGTTAGAAATTAGATTAAAATTTTAATTCTTTGGGTTGTTGTGCACTGTGCGGATGCTCATTGCCGGCATAAACAAACAATTTATTGAACATTTTGCGGCCGAGGCGATTTTTAGGTAGCATGCCTTTAATGGCTCTTTCTAAAAGCACTTCAGGTCTGCGTTTTAATAAATCTTTTGCTGCTTCTTCTTTTTTACCGCCGGGATAACCTGAGAAGTTAATGTACATTTTATCATCCATTTTGTTGCCGGTTAAAACAACTTTATCGGCATTGATGATAATAACATAATCGCCACAGTCTACATGCGGTGTATAATACGCTTTGTTTTTGCCTCTTAACACAGCGGCAATTTTTGAAGCAAGGCGCCCTACGGTTTGATTAGTACCGTCTACAACATACCAGTTGTGCTTAACGGTAGCCGCGTTTGCATGCTTGGTAGTGAAATGAAGATGACTCATAATATGGTTTGTTTAAATGATACCGGGGCTATCCCCCCGGTGAATGTCCCATTTTTTTGGGATGGCAAAGGTAGGTGTTCTATTGTTGAATTTTTAGTGTCTTGACGATCTTTTTTTGATAGTACTTTCATAACTCATTGATTTTCAATAAAATTTTTGATTAAAAATTTTCATCGTGTTATAAAACTGCCTTTTTTGGGTGCTTTTTATCTTGCTTTTTTGTTTTGATTGTACAATGAAAAGTAATTTCCTATGAATGATGGCATAAAAAAAGCAGCTATGAAAAGCTGCCGGAGTGTTTAAAACTTATTCATCTTTATTGAAATAGCTTAGGATAGGTTTTGTTCCAAGGTGTTGCCTGCTGATAAGCTTCTGCAATGCGCAACAGTGCGCCTTCATCGTATAAATTACCAATAAAAGTAATGCTGGTGGGTAAATGAAACCTTTTATCAAAACCCGTGGGAACACAAACTACCGGATTGCCCGTTAAGTTGGTAATGGCCAACTGGTTGCCACTACCATGGGTGGGACAAATAACCGCATCGTATTGTTGCAGCAATGCATTTACTTTTTGCATCAGCAAGTAACGGTGCCGATTGGCATTGATGTATTCTACGGCGGGTATTAACCTGGCTTCTCTAAACTGGTTGGGCCAGTCGTAACGGCTTTGCCGGGTCATTTCATCATCTAAATTACTGCGAGTAAATGCATCAAAAGCAGCGGCACACTCAGCACCAATTACAATACTCATGCTATTGACATTGTAAACCCCACTGTCGGGAAAATTAACGGGAATTAATTGAACCCCCATTTTTTTAAATGTTTGTAACACTTTCCATTCATTTCTGGAGGTATCGGTTATTTTATCGAAATAGTTTTTGGCATACGCTATTTTATAAGCTTGTATGGGTTTATTAGGCGTGTAATTAAATGGGCGGTTTACAGCCGATTCATCTATTCCATCGGTACCATGAATGGCATTAAATACAATAGCCGCATCATTTGCAGAGCGGCAAATGGGGCCAATTTTATCTAAACTCCAGCTAAGCGTCATAGCGCCTGTTCTGCTAATACTGCCAAATGTGGGGCGTAAACCGGTAACGCCACATGTGGATGAAGGCGAAACAATACTTCCCCAGGTTTCTGTGCCAATGGCAAAAGGTACCAATCCTGCTGCAGTAGCGGCTGCTGGACCTGCCGAAGAACCGGATGACCCTCTTGTTAAATCCCATGGATTTTTGGTGCGTCCGCCAAACCAATAATCGCCCATGGCCAAGGCCCCTAAAGTAAATTTAGCTACTAAAACGGCACCCGCTTTACGTAATTGTTCATATACAAAAGCATTTTCATCAATGGTTTGGTTTTTGTAGGGTGCTGCGCCCCAGGTAGTTTTATAGCCTTTTACAGCAAATAAATCTTTCAATCCATAGGGTATGCCATGTAACATGCCTTTGTATTTGCCGGCGGATATTTCAGCATCGGCCTGTCTGGCCTGTTGCAGGGCCAAATCTTCAGTTAGTGTAATCACACATTGCAGCGTGTCACCAAATTGTTTGATGCGTTGAATGAAAAACTTTGTTAGTGCTACTGAAGTAATTTTTTTGTGTTGAATTAAATAAGCCAATTGAGGTATGGAGTAAAATGCTAATTCGTTTAAATGGGTGGGTAATACCACTGTTTTAGGCATTTTCCAATGAATAGGTAATTGTTGATTAGAAAAATGCATGCCGGCTACTACCGGGCTTTGCCACAAGCTCATGGGCACATCGTTAGGCAGTGATTGGCGGTGTAACGATTGATAAGTGTGATAAAATTGCGTTATACCCTCTTGCATGGAATCTAATTCCTGTTGGGTAAAAGAAAGATCAGCTAAGCCGGCAACCATGCGAATTTGTGCAGTGGGTATGGTATCTTTTTGTGCCTGAAGAAATAAGGGTAAGGCGAAAAAGCATAAAATGGTGATTGTTCTCATGTTTAAGTGTTTTGGTTAGAATGAATGATGCGAAAAAATACAGCAATGGGTATTAAACTATCATGTACTGCCCATTTCACTTGTGAACACAAAAGTGCTTTTCTTGCAACGGAAAGTTATGGAACCTTTTTTAGAAATCAATACCAATCCATTTGCGTTTATTCTTTTCGTATTTCTGGAAATTGAATTTATAAAGTTTCCCGGGACGATGCGGCACATCCTGTTCCATTTCACCCACATCAATCAACAACCCCATGGCAGCAAATTTTTTTCTGAAATTGCGTCGGTCTAATTGTATGCCTAAAATGGCTTCATATAAATTCTGTAATTCACGAAGGGAGAATTTTTCTGGTAATAAATTAAAGCCCAATGGATGCTCCTGAATTCTTTTTTGTAACCACTGATGGCAGGTGTCTAAAATTTCTTTATGGTCAAAAGCCATTTCTTTAATAGAATTTACACTATGCCAGTGCAACTCATTGTCCAATATTTTCACTTCGTGGTGCTGAATGTTTAACAGTGAGCAATAGGCAACGGTTAATACCCTTCCGCCAGGGTGCCTGTTGGGTTTGCTGAAAGTGCGTACCTGATCTAAATATACATCTGTCATGCCTGTTCTTACTTTCAGTACCCGGTAAGCGGCATCATCCAATTCTTCATTGTCTTCTGCAAAATCGCCCAGCAAAGTCCATTTACCTTTGTACATTTCCAGGTCACTTCTAATTAATAAAACCTTCAGGTCCTGTCCATCAAACCCAAATATTACACAGTCAACCGTAATAGGTACACGGGGATAGGAATTAACTAAGGCATGAACATCGGTAATCAGTGGCCGTTTCTCCGGCAATTCGGTTTGGTGGTTGTTCAGTTTCATTGTTGGCAAGTATTTTCCTTACATCTTAAAAAATGTATGGGAATTTTGGGGCAATGAAGGTAATACTTTTAGGCATTGTGTAAATTTTACATGGGCAAAAAAATTGAATTTATGTGCAAGGCTGTAAATTTGAAGTTAATTTTTTAGCATGTATAACACTGAGCATATTCATATTTTATCACATTTAACACAACAATGGCTTCAAAAGGAATCGGCGCCTGATGCAATGCAGCATGCTGCTGCAAATATTGAAGAGCTGCGTGAAGTATTGCGATTTCATGAATACCAATATTATGTAGCCAATACCCCCCTGATTAGTGATTATGAATATGACAGGTTGTATAAGTTATTAGAAAAAACTGAAAAAGCGCATCCGGAATTAATTACGCCTGTTTCGCCTACACAACGGGTGGGTAATAGTTTGAATCAAACCTTTTTAACGGTAGCCCATTTGGTACCCATGTTAAGTTTGGAAAACAGTTATAATAAAGCCGATTTGTTAGACTGGGATAGAAAAGTACGGGAATTGATCAATTTGTCCGTGGTTGAATATACACTGGAACCAAAATTTGATGGTGCCGGCATTTCACTGGTATATGAAAACGATATTTTAATTCGGGCTGTTACCCGTGGTGATGGGGTAGAAGGAGAGGATATTACCAACAACATCAAACAAATTCGTTCTATCCCCTTAACGGCCCCTTTTTCTAAACATGGTATTCAGTTAATAGAAATAAGGGGAGAAGTAATTATGAGCAAACACGCCTTTGAACTGTATAACGAAAAATTAGCTGAACAAGGCTTGCCCATTATGGCCAATCCAAGAAATGCCGCTTCGGGTAGTTTACGAATGAAAGACCCGAAAGAGGTGGCCAAAAGAAATCTGGAAGCTTTTTTATATCATGTTAGTTACTATACAAAATTTACAGATAATGGCTCAATGGCATCTGCTTTATTGCAAACCCATGCAGGCATGTTACAACTGCTTTGGGAATGTGGCTTGCATGCACCGGTAAAAGAGCGGAAAATAGTACAAGGTATTGATGGAGTAATAGAACAGGTAGAAGCATTTGAACATTTGCGAGATACACTTCCCTACGAAATTGATGGCATGGTAGTAAAAGTAAACAGTTTGGCCTTACAGGATTTATTAGGAATGACCAGTCACCACCCACGGTGGGCCATTGCCTATAAGTTTAAAGCACGTCAGGCCACTACCGTTTTAAATGCGATAGAGTTTCAGGTAGGTAGAACCGGCGCCATTACACCGGTGGCAAAGCTAACGCCGGTAGCCATTGGCGGAGTAACGGTATCTAGTATATCGGTACACAATGAAGAGTACATCAAAGAAAAAGACTTGAAAATTGGTGATACGGTATTAATTGAAAGAGCCGGAGATGTAATACCGCAAATTGTAAAATCTTTACCTGAACTCAGAACCGGCCATGAAAAAACAATTCATTTTCCAAAACATTGCCCAGTATGTAATAGCCCACTATTTAAAGAAGTCGGTGAAGCGGTTTGGCGTTGTGTAAACATAGAATGTAAGGCCCAGGTGGTAGAAAGAATGGTTCATTTTGTGAGTAAAGATGCCATGGATATTAAAAGCCTGGGAGAAGCCAATATCAGGCGTTTTTATGAATTAGGGCTGTTGAAAGATATTCCGGGCATTTATAAACTCGATTTTTCTGCTATTGCACAATTGGAAGGATTCGGAAAAAAGTCGGTTGATAATTTACAGCAAGCCATTGAAGCCTCTAAAAAGCAACCACTACATCGGTTAATTTATGCGTTGGGTATACGTTTTGTAGGTGAAACAACCGCCAAAACACTGGCTAATGCCGTTACCCATTTGTTCGATTTAGAAAAAATGGATACATTGGCATTACAACAATTAGAAGATGTTGGCGTTAAAGTAGCAGACAGTATTCGTCATTTTTTTAGCAATCGCCAAAATATGGCTATGTTAGAAGAATTAGAGGCTTTGGGTGTTCAGTGTTACAACGAAAAACGAACAGAAACGCAAAGCAGCAGCCTGCAAGGGCAAAGTTTTTTATTTACAGGTACACTTACCAAATTTAAAAGAAGTGAGGCAGAAGAAATGGTAGAACAACGGGGGGGCGTTATTGTTGGCAGTGTTAGTAGTAAGCTGAATTACCTGGTAGTTGGGGCAGATGCGGGAGGAAAACTGGAAAAAGCAAAAAAGATTAATACAATTAAGATAATTGATGAAAATGAATTTCTATCTTTATTGCAACAATAAATAACCTTTAACTATGTTTGAACACCTACCCAACGAAAAGTGGCGCCAGTTCTCCTTTACGAACTCAGATGCCCTTCAAAAAAAGTACATGGTAAGCAACATGGGAAGAATTGCCTCTTTTACTACCAATTTTAAAAAAGACGGCACCCTGCTAAAAGGCTCTGCGATAGAGGGTTATCGCATCATTCGCCTGAAAGTAAAGGATAGTTATACCCATTTTCTTTTACACAGAGCTGTGGGCGAGTTATTCCTGAAAAAACCTAAGGCAAACGAAAAATTTATTATTCATCTCAATCATAATAAAAAAGACAACCGTGCCGAAAATTTAAAATGGGCTACTCAGGAAGAAGTGATTGAGCACAATAAAAATAACCCACGTGTAAAAGCAGCCAGAAAAAAACTGCTTCAAAGAACATCTGAACTTAAAAAGGGATTGAAGTTAACCCTTGCTCAGGTGAAGGATATTAAAAAAATGCTGGCTAACCCTAAGCGTAAATTAACCTATAAGCAATTGGCCGAGAAATATGGCGTAAGCGAAATGGCCATTACACGTATTAAGCGGGGCGAAAACTGGGGCCACGTTAAAGTGTAACCTATTTTTGAATCGAAAAAATATTTTATTCAATACTTTGTTTTGTTAACGGAATTCCATTTGCGTTTCTTGTTAACATTTTTATTTGTATATGTTACAACTATCTACCCTCCGTTTTCTGCAACATTTGGCAAAGCACAATAACAAAGAGTGGTTCAATAAAAACAGAGTAAAATACGATGCGGCACGAGCCGATTTTATTGCATTCACAACACAAATACTATCCGGTTTTTCAAAGGTGGAACCCGATTTATTGCCGCTGCATCCCAAAGATTGTATTTTTCGCATCAATCGCGATGTGCGTTTCAGTACCAATAAAAGTCCTTATAAAACCAATATGGGCGCTGCATTTAGCAAGGGTGGCAAAAAATCAATCCTGGCAGGCTATTATTTTCATTTGGAACCTGGAAAAAGTTTTGTAGGTGGCGGCCTCTGGATGCCGGAAAAGGAAGTGATCCAAAAAGTACGGCAGGAAATTGATTATTGTTGGGATGAATGGGAAAGCCTCATCAAAGCAAAACCTTTTCGGCAGCAGTACGGCGATTTAAGCAGAGAAGAAGGCATGTTTTTACAGCGTGAGCCCAAAGGTTATAATAAAGACAATCCGGCCATTGCTTATTTAAAATTAAAAAGCTGGATTGCCACAAAACCCTTATCGGATGAGGATTTAACTAATAAAGTCCTGCTTCAAAAAGTTATCCGGGCTTTTGAAGCACTGCAACCGGTTATTCATTTTTTAAATCGTGCTATTGAAGGTTAATGATTCAAAAAGTCAGTCGGTTTGCAATAAGAAAATGCTTTTCCTAAATTTTCAATTACATCGGTTGCCAGTAAACTTTCTTCCGACTGCATTTCTAATGCCAGATCAGCTGCCAATCCATGTAAATACACACCTAATTGTGCAGCTGTTTGCGGCGCATAACCCTGTGCCAGTAAAGCTGTAATAATGCCGGTTAAAACATCGCCGGAACCGCCCTTGGCTAATCCAACGTTGCCACTGGTATTAAAACTACCCTTTCCCTGATGTGCTACTAATGTATAATGACCTTTTAAAACCACTGTAATGGCAAGGGCAGCAGATAATTGCACTGCTTTTTCAATTCTTTCAAATTCATTAGCCGATGTACCAAATACCCGGTCAAATTCTTTAGGATGTGGTGTAAGAATGGTTCCGGCTGGTAATTGTTGCAACCAATCTTTATGTTGTGCTACAATGTTGAGGGCATCTGCATCAATAACCATAGGTTGATTATAATGCGCTATTAGCTGTTGAAGCAGTAATGCTGATGCATCATTCACACCCAATCCGGGGCCAATACCTACCGATGTATAAGGGGTAAAATCATTCAAGCCCGCTTCTCTCATTAATAGCATTGCCTCAGGATAGCGAATATTTAATGTAGCAGCAGCTTGAGCAGGCACCTGAGTGGTAACCAATCCACATCCGCTTCGCAAGGCAGCACCCGTTGCCATGAGTGCAGCACCCATTTTTTCTGTACTGCCTGCAATGAGTAATGCATGTCCAAATGTGCCTTTATGTGCAAACGGATTTCTAACGGAAATGCATTGTTGTATGCCATCCAATTCAATCATTGAAAATGTAGTATCCAATTTTTGTAGAAATTGGGGGTGTAGCCCAATATCCAAAATATGTACTTTCCCAAAATAGGGCGCATTTTCAGCTACCAAAAAACACAATTTATAGCATTGAAAAGAAAGGGTATGCCGGGCAGTTACAACGGTACCCCCATTTATACTACTATCAATAAACATACCTGTAGGAACATCGATGGATATTATTGTTGAATGAGCTTTATTGATATGCTGTACAATTATTGCATATAAGCCACTTAGTGGTTTATTCAGTCCTGCACCGAGCAATGCATCAATAATCACTGCATTTTCAGGAATAATTGGTAATAAAGCTTCTGTAGAAATATATTGAACAGCCAGACCTAATATATGCAGCCGGTGTAAATTTTCCTGAAAATTATCGGTACCTGGCCTGCCAAATTCCAAAATATAAACGGATGGTATAATGCCGGCCTCAAATAATTGGCGAGCAATGGCTAATCCATCGCCTCCATTATTGCCTTTGCCGCAAAAAATAAAAACAGGTTGTTGTATAAAATTTTGCTGTAATAGCCATTTGGTGCAGGCTAATGCTGCCCGTTCCATTAAATGGATAGATGCAATGGGTTCGTGTTGCATGGTAAATGCATCCCATTGTTGCAGTTGTGCAGCCGATAATAACTTCATACCCTAAATTTATTCCAAAAAAATTACACCTTCCCGCCGGTTTAAAACTTTAAGGAAGGTGTAAAAAAAATAAAATCCATAATACTACAGCAAATGATTAGCCATTAAGTATTCGGCAATTTGAACGGCATTGGTAGCAGCACCTTTGCGCAGGTTATCGCTCACTACCCACATATTCAAAGTTTTGGGCTGTGTTTCATCTCTGCGAATGCGGCCAACAAAAACTTCATCTTTTTCATGCGCCCAAAGTGGCATGGGGTACAATTGAGCAGCATCATCCTGTTGTACAATTACTCCGGGTGCTTTGTTCAACAAGTTTATTACTTCCGCTACATCAAATTCTTTTTCAAATTCAATATTTACACTTTCGCTATGCCCGCCCACTACCGGAATACGAACGGTGGTTGCCGTTACGCGAATACTGTCATCCTGCATAATTTTTTTGGTTTCATTCACCATTTTCATTTCTTCTTTGGTGTAACCATTGTCTAAAAACACATCAATTTGAGGAATTACATTTAAGTCGATGGGGTATTTATAAGCCATTTCTCCCTGAATACCTTTTCTTTCATTCATTAACTGGTCAACCGCTTTTTTGCCTGTGCCGGTAACACTTTGGTATGTACTTACCACAATACGTTGTATGGTATAGGCTTTGTGAAGGGGTTGCAAAGCAACTACCATTTGAATGGTAGAACAATTGGGATTTGCAATAATAAAATCATCTTTGGTTAACACGTTGGCATTTACTTCAGGCACTACTAGTTTTTTAGAAGGGTCCATACGCCAGGCACTGGAATTGTCAATTACCTTAATGCCTGCTGCTGCAAATTTGGGTGCCCATTCTAATGAAGTGCCACCGCCTGCAGAAAAGATAGCAACAGCCGGTTTGGCTGCAATGCCCTGCTCCATACCAACTACAGTGTGTGGGTTCCCTTTAAAAATAACCTGTTTGCCAACAGATTTTTCAGAGGCAACGGGAATTAATTCAGTAACGGGGAAGTTTCTTTCTTCCAAAACTTGTAACATTTTTGAGCCTACTAAACCGGTAGCTCCAACTACGGCTACTTTCATTGTTTGTTTTTTTTGTGAATGAATGATGTTTGCTTGCTCTAACGCTTTGTGTTATGTTTATTGAATGAAGTGTAACAATAAAAAAACCTTCCGTTGAAGGGAAGGTTTTAATTTATGTTGCCTATACACAAACAAAGTACCTTCCCGCTAAACAGGTTTCTTGGTACGTTTGGTATAGATTACTTTATTCATTGCGGGTGCGAAAATAGACTCAAAATTCATTCTGTCAAAATTATTTTCCTTTACCTTCACTTCTAAATTGAGAATTATGATACGATCTGCAATTGCTGGTATTGGCATGTATGCTCCTGAACAAGTGATAACGAACAATGATTTGCTGCAATACATGGATACCAGTGATGCCTGGATACAGGAAAGAACAGGAATAAAAGAGCGTAGATATGCACACCGTACCAATGAAACCACAACTACAATGGGTGTAGAAGCCGCTAAAATAGCCATTGAGCGTGCCGGAATTACGCCTCAGGACATTGATTTTATCGTTTTTGCCACCCTTTCACCCGATTATTATTTTCCCGGTTGCGGTGTTTTATTGCAACGTGCTTTAAAAATGAAAGAAGTGGGTGCTTTGGATGTCAGAAATCAATGCAGTGGATTTGTGTATGCATTAAGTGTAGCAGACCAGTTTATAAAGACCGGCATGTATAAAAATATATTGGTGGTAGGTTCTGAAAAACACAGCTTTGGTTTAGATTTTAGCACCCGTGGTCGTAATGTAAGTGTTATTTTTGGTGATGGTGCTGGTGCCGTGGTGCTGCAGCCAAGTGAAGATACAAATCGTGGAATTTTAAGTACACACTTGCATAGTGATGGTGAATCGGCTGAAATTTTAGCCATGTACAATCCCGGAACCCATGCCAACCATTGGGGCACTAAAAATTATGCAACCTTTAATGATGCACCCATTGCAGATATGTTTATGAGTCATGCTATGATCGACAATGCAGAAAATTTTCCGTTCATGGATGGCCCCGCCGTTTTTAAAAAAGCAGTGGTAAAATTTCCGGAAGTAATTAAAGAGGCCCTGCAGGCCAATGATTATCAGCCGGCCGATTTGGATATGTTAATCCCCCATCAGGCCAATTTACGCATAGCGCAGTTTGTACAACAGCAATTGGGATTGCCCGATGAAAAAGTATACAATAATATTCAGCATTATGGCAACACAACAGCGGCATCTATACCCATAGCCCTTTGCGAAGCTTGGGAGCAAGGCAAAATAAAAACAGGTAATCTTGTTTGTTTGGCTGCTTTTGGCAGCGGATTTACCTGGGCAAGTGCATTACTAAAATGGTAATGCCTGCTTCGGTTTCATTCCATTTGTATCCTCTATTTTCTAATTGTTGCAAACATGGCCCGTAAAATTATTTATTTAGTGAATCCCATTTCAGGTACCACTAAAAAAGATGCCCTTATTCATTTAATTGAATCTGAAACAAGTGCCCGAAATATTCCTTTTGAAATTTTATCTACTTCACCAATTGGGAATTACGATGTAGTGAAAGATAAAATAGAAAACGAAGGATTTACCGATGTGGTAATTTCCGGAGGAGATGGAACTGTTAATCAGGTTACACAAGCCTTACGAAATAATAAAGTACAATTTGGAATAATACCTGTAGGCTCGGGTAACGGATTGGCATTTGCGGCAAATATTCCCAAAAAACCAAAGGCAGCATTAGCAGTAATTTTTAATGGGAAGGCGAAGCCGGTGGATGCTTTTACTTTAAACCAGCATTACTCTTGTATGTTGAGTGGGTTAGGTTTTGATGCACAAGTAGCCCACAGGTTTGCAATGAATTCTAAAAGAGGGTTATTTACTTATACCAAAGAAAGCCTCATTAATTTTTTTAAAGCACAGCCCTTTCAATTTGAAGTGAAGCTGAACGATTTTTCATTTTATACCGATGCTTTTGCCATTACCATTGCCAACAGCAATCAGTTTGGAAATAATTTAACCATTGCACCTGCTGCCAGTTTAAATGATGGTTTGTTGGATATTGTGATTATACAAAAGATGAATAAAGCCAAAATTCCATTTGCTTTACTGAAACAAATTAAGGGAAATAACCGCCTGCAGGAATTGGTAGATGAAATTACACACAAAAATGTCATCTATTTTCAAACACCGGCAGTTACCATCAGTAATTTAAAACATGCACCTATGCATATTGATGGCGAACCGGTAGATACCAATGATACCATTGAAGTAAATATTGTTCAAAATGCATTTGAGTTATTACAGCCCAATGCATTAAACTAATTTTTTATACATTTTTTACTGGCTAAAAATAGCTGGTATCTTTTAAAATTTATACCTTACAAGTCTATTTAAACACAAACATGGTATAGCAGCAATGCCTGTTTGTATGCCTTTGAAAATGCTGTTTTTATTGAAAGTATTAAAAATCATTTTATGAAAAAAGTATTAATTGCCCTCGATTACAATCCTTCCGCCCAGTTTATTGCCGAACAAGGTTATCAGTTAGCCAAAGCCATGCAGTCCGAGGTTTGTTTGGTGCATGTGGTGGCAGATGCCGGATATTATTCTGTTGATTATTCACCTATCATGGGATTTGGTGGGTTTAATACGGCTAATACAATTGAATTGGTGGAAGAATTAAAAAAACAGGCACGCCAGTTTTTGTCATCCGCTGCTTTGCATGTAGGTGATGGTAACATACCTACTATGATTTTAGAAGGAGATACTGCAGATGCAATTCTGTCTTATGCCGATGAATACAAAGCAGATATTATTGTTTTGGGCTCACATAGCCACAGCGGTTTAGATACTTTGTTAATGGGCAATGTTCCGGCTAAAATTTTAAAATACACCAAAAAACCTTTGTTCATCATTCCAACTGGTCAGTAACGGTTCATTAAATTGGTATATATGTCTGATGTATCCCTGCAAGATCAAATGAAGGCGTTTGGTACAGATGTACGAACCGGGCTTTCAGATGCACAGGTAGCTGCCTTGCATTTAAAATATGGCGCCAATGAGGTAGTAGAGAAAAAACCATCTGCTATTTTATTGTTCCTCCGCCATTTCTGGGGATTAACTGCCTGGATGCTGGAAGCAACTGTTGTTATTTCTTTTATATTGCATCGTAATTTTGACGGTTGGTTAATTGCCGGATTATTATTTTTTAATGGCTTGCTTGGTTTTTTGCAAGAGTTAAAAGCAGCTAAAACGGTTGAGTCGTTAAAAACAAAATTAACTGTTATGGTAAGGGCTTTGCGTAATGCAATTTGGGTCAATCTTCCCTCCAGAGCAATTGTTCCGGGTGATGTACTCAGAATCAGAACCGGCGATTTTCTTGTAGCCGATATGCAAATTATTGAGGGCAATATTCAGGTGGATAAATCGGCTTTAACCGGCGAGTCAGCTTTAATTAAAGCTGCAGCGAATGATAATATTTATTCCGGCTCTATTGTTAAAAATGGTGAGTGTACAGCTTTGGTAACAGCCACTGCAGCCAATACGGTTTTTGGTAAAACTGCCGGTTTAATTATGGCAGCCAAACATAAAATGCACATGGAAGAAATTGTGGGAAAGGTGGTGCAAATTTTGTTTTCAATTGTGGTGGTGGTGTTGGGAATAACTGTATTGGATGCGTTATTGGGTGGTGCTTTTTTTTTAACCACATTGCCGCTTATTTTAATATTGTTGGTTTCAGCAGTACCTATTGGGTTACCTGCTATGTTTACCATCAGCATGGCCAAAGCATCGCAGGAGCTGTCTGAAAAGGGTTTGCTGGTAAGCCGCTTAAGTGCAACGGAAGATGCTGCCACTTTAACCACGCTGTGTATTGATAAAACCGGTACCATTACCGAGAATAAACTTTCCTTGCAGGAAATGAAGGCTGCTAAAGGCTTTTCTGAAAATGAAGTATTGTTGTATGGCATGCTTGCCTCGGTAGCGGCCAATAATGATGCTATTGATGAAGCTTTTTTTCAAAAATTTAAAACTGCCGAAATTACATCAAATACTTACCAGCAAAAAACGTTTGTCCCTTTTTCTGCAGCTACTAAAAGAACCGAAGCAATGATTGTACACAATAATGATACATTTGTTGTACTAAAAGGCGCCTACGTTACCATTCAGTCATTGTGTACACCATCATTACCAGAACTGGATGCTACGGTTGAAGTCTGGGCCGGTAAAGGATTTAAAACAATTGCAGTAGCTATTCAAAAAGATAATACAACACAATTGGTTGGCATAGCCGCTTTGTACGATCCGCCGCGTCCTGATTCTGCCGGGATGCTTTCAGCTATTAAAGAGTTGGGTGTAACCGTAAAAATGTTAACCGGCGATGCATTACCCGTAGCAAAAGAAATTGCACTGCGGGCCGGTGTGGGTAGTAGAATTATTGCCATTAATGATGTAAGAGCTGCATTGCAGCATTCCGGTACCATTATTCAGCAATATGATGGCTTTGCCGAAGTATTGCCGGAAGATAAATACAATATTGTAAAAATATTACAGCAAGAAAAGCAAATTACAGGAATGACGGGTGATGGGGTGAATGATGCACCTGCATTAAAGCAGGCAGAAGTAGGCATTGCTGTTAGTACTGCAACAGATGTGGCCAAACAGGCTGCCAGTATTATTTTATTACAGGATGGGTTAAAACAAATTGTAGATTTAATACGGGTAGGCAGAATTACCCATGTGCGCATCTCTAATTATACGGTAAATAAAATTGCCAAAACGCTACAAACTATTTTGTTTGTATGTGGGGCCTTTCTTATTACTAAAACATTTGTAGTAGGAGCTATTGATATGGTATTGATGCTTTTTTTAATTGATTTTGTGGTATTGGCATTGGCAACCGATAAAGTACAATGGAGCAAGTTGCCTGCTAACTGGAATATAAAACCTATGGTGATAAAAGGTTTTGTATTAGGCGTTTTACTTTTTGCAGAATGTTTGGTTTGGTTTTTATGGGCATCACATTATTTTCAACTATTACAACCCGAAACTGCACATACACTTGGTTTTGCTACGTTATTTTATTCCGGTATTTGTGCTGTATTAACGGTAAGAACCAACCAAAGGTTTTATCAGGAACCTATCAGTAAAACGTTGTTATGGGTAATTATAGCAGATATGGCAGTAGTACTGGTATTGCTTCAAATTGGTTTCACCGGATTTACTGCGTTGCCAATATTGCCCGCAATTAGTACAGTATTATATTTTTTGTTTTGTAATTTGATAGTGAACGATGTTATAAAAGTATGGCTGCTGCGAACATTGGACGTAGCAGCAGCCTAAGAGAAATTATTTAATTTTCTTTCTTCAAGCGCAACATCACTACATCATGTGCACCCACTGTTGCTTTGAATGTATGATTGGTAGTGCCTTCGGTTTTTTTTGACCAGATATTAAAAATTTGATAAGAATTTTTTTCAGCATCTAAGGAAGCTTTTGAAAGTGAATCGAAAATGGGTTTTTCTTTCCAGTTCATTTCAAAAGACACCGGGTGCGTGCTTCTGTTTAAAAAACATACTGCCCAATCGCCGTTTTGTAAAGGTTTAAGCCATGTTTCCACACTGTCTTTTTCTGCATAAGCAAAGCCTTCTATTCCCATTTTATCCTGATCAACAGCAATGGCATCTTTGTTAATTAAAATATTTTTTGTTTCGGTACTCATGTTTCGTAAATCGTTTCCGGCAATTAACGGTGCCGCCAGCATACACCACATGGAGAAATGTGCTCTGTTTTCAGCTTCGGTTAAGCCATTGCCTACTTCCAGCATATCGGGATCATTCCAATGGCCCGGACCTGCATACTTACGCAGCCCTTTTTGTAAATCAATAATTTTTAAAACACCCAACGCATGCCAGGTGCCCATATCTTTGGTTCCGGCAAATATGTTTGATATATCGCCGGTAGTGCGCCATAAATGCCCCACATTTTCAGCCCATTCCCATGGTTTATTTTGTCCCCATTCGCACATGCTGAAAACAATGGGTCTTCCGGTTGTAGCCAATGCTTTACTCATGGTGGTATAGGCTTCTTTTGCATTGATGCCTTCAGTATTGCACCAGTCGAATTTTAAATAATCTACATCATGTGCTGCATAATAGCGGGCATCCTGGTATTCATAGCCTCTGGTACCCGGGTATCCTGCACAGGTTTTTGTGCCTGCACAGTTGTACAAACCAAACTTTAATCCTTTTGAGTGCACATAATCAGCCACAGCTTTTATGCCATGCGGAAATTTTTTGGGGTCTGCTACCAGATTTCCATTTTTATCGCGTTCCATAGCCATCCATCCATCATCCAATACCAAGTATTCATAGCCTGCATCTTTCATGCCGCTGGATACCATTACATCGGCAATATCTTTTACCAACTGTTCATTAATATTGGTTTGAAATGTATTCCAGCTGTTCCAGCCCAATGGCGGTGTTAAAGCAAGGCCTTGTGTTTTTTGGCTATAGGCATGTGAAAAAGAGGCAAATAGTAAAATAAATGTAATTTTTTTCATATATTTTTTTGATGTATTATCATTCAATTTTAAGCATGTAGAATCGCTTCAATGCTTTGTAACTCCTCTGTTGAAAAAGAGTAATGTTGCAATGCTGTTAATGAATCGGTTAATTGTTCGGGTTTACTTACACCAATTAATACAGATGTAATGCGTTTGTCTTTTAAAATCCATGCCAGTGCCATTTGTGCAAGTGACTGATTGCGTTTGTCTGCAATTTCATTTAACGCATTCAGTTTATGAATGAGTTGGGGCGTAATTACATTTTCTTCAATAGCACCATTGCCCCGATGGCTGGCCGCACGGCTATCGGCAGGTATTCCTTTTAAATATTTATTGGTTAAAACGCCTTGTGCCAATGGCGAAAATGCAATACACCCAACGCCATTTTTCTCTAATACATCTAATAAACCATCTTCTACCCATCTGTCTAACATGGAATAACGCGGCTGATGTATTAAACAGGGAGTGCCCATTTGTTGTAGTAGCTGAAATGCTTTGGCAGCTTCTGCAGGCGGATAACTGGATATACCAACGTAGAGTGCTTTGCCTTGCTGAACCAGTAGGTGTAAGGTAGCCATTGTTTCTTCTAAAGGTGTATGAGGATCAGGACGGTGGTGATAAAAAATATCTACATAATCCAATCCCATTCTTTTTAAACTTTGGTCTATACTGGCTACCAGATATTTTTTTGAACCATAGTCACCATAAGGCCCTTCCCACATTTTCCAGCCGGCTTTTGTGCTGATAATCAATTCATCACGATACGGTAAAAAATCTTCTTTGAAAATTTTACCAAAATTAGCCTCTGCACTGCCCGGAGGGGGTCCATAATTATTGGCCAAATCAAAATGTGTAATACCTTTATCAAAGGCTAAGCGTAAAATAGCACGGGCATTGGCTTGTGAGTCAATATCTCCAAAGTTATGCCATAAGCCCAATGAAAGGGCAGGTAATAATAATCCGCTGTTGCCGCATCTGCGATATTCCATGTTATCGTAGCGATGAAGGCTTGCTGAATAATGCATTTTGTTTTGTTTAAAAGGTGTAATAAAGTTGGTAAATAGTGTTGTTATTTGTGGAAAGGTAGCTGAACTTCAGGTTTTAGAAGATACTAAGTTAAAACAGTACAGGCATATGATAAACTTGTTTAAAAATAATTGATGTTCATCAAATTGTTTTGGTTATTCAGGATACTGTTTGTCTTTACCTTTTTTCTAAGTACCTTTTGGACCTGAAATTGCAGTTCTTTTTATTTAAAAAATTGCCATATGTTAAAGTACCTGATTCCTGTTTTTTTATTGGTTTCGATTGCTAAAATTAGTTTTGCTGACAATTTATTTTTGAATGAACATCCTACATTAGCCATTGGTGCGGCTGCACCCGATTTTAATTTACCGGCTACCGATGGTAAAAATTATACTTTGGCATCATTTAAAGAAGCTAAAATTTTAGTGGTTGTATTTACCTGTAATCATTGCCCTACTGCACAGGCATATGAAGACAGAATAATTGCATTAACCAATACCTACAAAAATAAAGGTGTTGCCGTGGTTGCCATTATGCCGAATGATCCCAAATCGATTCGTTTAGATGAATTAGGGTATACCGACTTAAGCGATTCGTTTGATGAAATGAAAATAAGGGCTTCCGAAAAACATTTTAATTTTCCTTATTTATATGATGGCGATAATCAGGAGGTATCTAAAAAATATGGTCCCATTGCTACCCCACATGTATTTATTTTTGATGCAGCAAGAAAATTACGTTATTCAGGAAGGGTTGATGATGTTGAAAAGCCGGGCAAAACCCCACACCATACTGATGCTGCCAATGCCATTGATGCACTTTTGCAAAACAAGCCCGTTACCGTTACTACTACCAAAGTATTTGGTTGTTCAATTAAATGGGCCGAAAAAAGTAATTGGATAACTCTGGCACAACAACAATGGGCGGCAGAACCGGTAACATTACATCCAATTAGCACCGATAGTATTCAGTATTTATTACAAAATCATTCAGATAAATTACGACTAATTAATGTGTGGGCTACCTGGTGTGGCCCGTGCGTAACTGAATTTTCGCAGTTTATTACCATTAATAGAATGTATAGGGGCCGCGATTTTGAGTTTATTTCCATTAGTGCAGATGATCCAGCCAAACAAATGAAGGCATTGGAGTTTTTAAAATCGCAGCAGGCTTCCTCCCGCAATTATATTTTTAATAGTGATGACAAATATAAATTGATTGAAGCCATTGATCCCAACTGGCAGGGCGCACTTCCCTACACGATATTAGTTGAGCCCGGCGGAAAAATTGTTTATGCTAAAGAAGGAGCCATTGATCCTGCTTTGATGAAAAAAACAATAGTAGATAATCCCTACATCGGGCGGTATTATTAAAAATAAAATGGTAACACCCTAACCATAAAGCGTTACTACATTTAATGGGAAAAAATAAAAACATGAAAAAAACAATTCGATGGGGAATTATTGGTTGCGGAAAAATTGCCGCAAAGTTTGCAAGCGATTTAAAATTAGTAGATGATGCAGTATTGTACGCAGTTGCAGCACGATCTTATGATGCAGCCGCTGCATTTGCTGCTACGCATCAGGCATCAAAAGCTTATGATAATTATACAGCATTGGTACAAGATGAATCGGTAGATGTAATTTATATTGCTACGCCCCATAGTTTCCATTATGAACATACCATGTTGTGTATTGCACATGGTAAAGCAGTTTTATGTGAAAAGCCATTTGCCATTAATACTTTGCAGGCCACGGAAATGATAAATTTTGCAAGAAAACAAAAAGTATTTTTAATGGAAGCCTTATGGACCAAATTTCTTCCGCATTATCAACAACTCATCCAGATGATTCAGGAAGGGAAATTAGGCGTATTGCAATCTGTCTTAATCAACTTTGGGTTTAAACCACAGGCTCCCGTTTCGCCTCGTTTGTTCGATCTTAAACTAGGTGGTGGTACCCTAATGGATATTGGTATTTATAATGTTTTTATGGCATTAAGTATATTGGGTAAGCCTCAGCAAATTCAGGCTGTAATGGTGCCTCATGCTGCAACGGGTGTAGATGAGCAATGTGCAGTTTTGTTTACCTATCCCAATGGTGCAATGGCACAATTGTTCTCTTCATTTGTAACAACATTACCTACCGAGGCAGAAATTGCAGGAACCGCCGGTAGTATTCGTTTAACATCCAGATTTTATGAGCCTTCTGCAACCATTCAATACTATCATTTCACCATTCGCGAAACAACTGAAATTCAGGTGCCAAAAGAATCCGGTTTCGGGTATCAATACGAAGCACGGCATGTAAACCAATGCCTGCAGCAGGGTTTAACAGAGAGCCCGGTTATGGCACATGCTGACACTTTGTTATTGATGGAAACTTTAGATGCTATTCGTGCAACAGCAGGCATACACTACCCTGAAGATGCCTTGTAAATACAAAGTACTATAGATGAAAAAATTTTTGTGATAATATATGATTTGTCTAATTTAATTTCTAACTTGTAACAAATTATTGTTTCACATAAAAAACCTTGTATGAAAAAATTAATAATGGGTATTGTAATTGCTATGGCAACCATGATGGTAATACCTGCTGCAACAAATGCACAAACCGTTGCTAAAAAAACAACAAAAGCTAAAAAAGAAAACGCCGTTAAAATCAATGCTAAAAAAACAAAAGTAGCCGCAGCAACTGAAGAAAAAAAGCAATCTGCTCCAAAAGCTGTTACCACTAAACCAGCAGCACCTGTAACCAAGTCCGCAAAAAGTTATACGAAGCCTGCTCCATCAACGGCTGCTGCCGGTAACGACAAAGTAATTGGGAAAGATGATAAAGGTAGAACCATTTATGAAGGGAAACGTGGCGGCCATTATTATATCAACTCAAATGGCAATAAAACGTACATTAAAAAAAATTAATCTAATTTTCAATGCTTCATCTGTTTACAAAAGAAAGATGAAGTAGTGATTAATATTGTTCATACCAATTGAAATATTTTTCAATAATCTGATCTTTTTCACGGGCAATATAGCTTAACAATGCTTTTCCAATTGCGGAATGTTTCTTTCCTTTCAGCCAAATTAATTGCCAGTTTGTAATAATTGGGAAATGTTGTAGTGGAACAATTTGAAGACTTCCATTCAATAACTCATTTTTTATACCAATTAATGGCATAATGGAACTGCCTAATCCTGCTAAAACTGCCTGCTTTACTGCTTCATTCGATGTTAGCTCTAATTTTTGCTTCACTTTTAGTTGTTGTTTTTCAAAAAATAATTCCATGGTTAAACGGGTACCACTGCCCTGTTCTCTGAAAATGAGCGGCATTTTTTCCAGTACAGATATATTGTGTTTTTTTTGTTTGAAGTTTTGTGCGGTATTGTTTACAAGGTATAATTTGTTTTGAAGTAATTGGATGTTTTCAATGGCCATATTTTCCGGCAATACAGAAACCATTGCAAAGTCAATGGCATTATTTTCTAAACTTTCCAATACTTTGGCTTTGTTGGTAACATCTAATGATAATTCAATTTCCGGATGTTGTTGCATAAAACCCTCTAAAAAATAGGGCATTACATAAATGCCGGTAGAAACTACCGCAATTTTAAGTCTGCCGCTCAGCAACCCTTTATAAGCAAGTGTTTTATAATTAATGGCATATACTTCATCTAAAATATTATTGGCCGCTGCAGCAATTTCCTTTCCAAAATCTGTAACAAATAATTTTCTTCCAATGATTTCTGTTAAAGGCAAATCGAACTGATCCTGAAAGTTTTTTAATTGAATGGAAACTGCCGGCTGGGTTAAATTTAATTCTTCTGCAGCTTTTGTTATACTCTGTGTTTTTGCAATAATTGAAAACACCATGAGTTGATGTAAAGTGTAATTCATAAATAATATTTATGTATTTCATTATAAAGATAAATAAAACACAATGAAAAGCTGCCAATACTTTTGCGCCGTTCAATGAAACAGATATGAAAAAAATAACAGTAGCAAAAGGCGATGGCATAGGCCCCGAAATTATGGATGCCACGTTAAAAATTATGATGGCAGCCGGTGCACAATTAGAAATTGAAGAAATAAAGATTGGTGAAAAAGTATATTTGGCGGGAAACAGTTCTGGAATTGATCAGCAGGCATGGCAAAGCATCAGAAACAATAAAATTTTATTAAAGGCGCCCATTACAACCCCACAGGGTGGCGGTTACAAAAGTTTGAATGTTAGTATCCGAAAAACATTAGGCCTGTATGCAAATGTGCGTCCATGTAAAAGCATGTTTCCCTATGTTAGCACAAAACATCCGGAAATGGATTTGGTAATTATTCGTGAAAATGAAGAAGATTTGTATGGAGGTATCGAGCATCAGCAAACAGATGAAGTGGTCCAATGCCTGAAATTAATTTCCAGACCCGGTTGTGAACAAATTATCCGATATGCTTTTGAATATGCTCAACAATACGGCAGAAAAAAGGTTACCTGCTTTACAAAAGATAATATTATGAAACAAACAGATGGGTTGTTTCATCGGGTATTTAATGAAATTGCACAGGAATACGCTGATATTGAAAATCAACATTTGATTGTTGATATTGGTGCAGCAAAATTGGCCAATAGCCCTGAACTGTTTGATGTAATTGTAATGCCCAATTTATATGGCGATATTTTATCGGATGTGGCTGCTGAAATAGCAGGCTCAGTAGGTTTGGCAGGCTCTGCCAATATAGGTGCTACCTGCGCCATGTTTGAAGCCATTCATGGCTCTGCACCGGATATTGCCGGTAAGAATATAGCCAACCCATCCGGGTTAATTCAGGGCGCCATTTTAATGTTAAACCATATTGGCCAGAATGAAGTAGCTGAAAAAATACAAAACGCATGGCTTGCTACCATTGAAGAAGGAATACATACATTTGACATTTATAAGGAAGGATTCAGTACTCAAAAGACAGGTACTGCCGAATTTGCCAATGCTGTTATTGAAAGGCTTGGAAAAAAACCAAAACTGCTTCCATCTGTTTCCTACGCAAAGGGTATAGCGCTAAACATTCCTGTATATCATCGAAAAGCGCCATCACAAAAAATGTTGGTAGGGGTAGATGTTTTTGTGGATTGTCCCGATATTCAACCCGAAGCACTTGCAGATCGCTTGCAAAAACTAAATTCCGGTTCAATTGAATTGCAAATAATTACCAACCGTGGTACGAAAGTTTGGCCCAATGGTTTTGATGAAACCTTTTGCACCGATCACTGGCGTTGCCGGTTTTATGCGAAAGCAAATCATACAGTTCAAAAGCTGGATATTGTTCAGCTATTGTATGCTGCAGCAGAACAGGGAATCGATATTATTAAAACCGAGAATTTATATACTTTTAATGGTATCAGAGGCTTTTCATTAGGGCAGGGCCAATAAATAAAATAATTTTTCAATGAATAGTATTGCCGATAAACTTATAATGAATATCATTATATAACGGCAGATGCCTTGACTCGTATTGTACAAATGGTTCAAGCTTAAAATCCATTTCAAATAAAATTGGATGTACTTCTAATAAAGTAGAGACATCTATAAAAGTGAGAAAGATACAATCTGTATAGGATAATTAGCTGTATTTACTGCCCCGCTTGCAAATACGAATATGCTTTATTCCATTCAGGCATGAAATGCAATAGAATAAATTAAGGATTGCATCATTACTGATAATGCAATTGATTGAAAGCGATAGCATCATGACTATCGCTTTTAGTCACTGCAGAGTATTGTTTTACTTTCTGCACTATGCATATCATAATTTAATGAACTGATATCTATCATCTTTTTAAATGATATCTGTCATGTTTCCTACATAAATGGTAGAATAGTTTTGTGTCGGCTTATTCAAAACATCAAAACTTTCAGTTATGAAACAGTTTAACAAAGTAGAACGAATTTCCGGAATAGTCTTTATGGCAATAATGGTTGTAATGTTTATCCCTTCCAAATTACAAGCACAAAGTAAATATAAAAGCGAACAGGTAAATCTTGTCATATCCGGCACATCAACTATGCACGATTGGGAAGAAAAGGCCAATAATGTTATTGTGAATGCGGACTTTTCAATACAAAATGGCATCATTCAATCGTTGAATAGTGGTTATGTAAGTGTAGAGGCCAAGTCTATTAAAAGTAAAGAAGGTTCAATGATGGATAATAGAACTTATACTGCTTTGCAGGCTGATAAATATCCCAACATAACATTTCAGGTTACAAAAGTTGTATCTGTTCAAAACAACAATGGCATTACCATTATTGATGTTTTAGGAAATTTAACCATCGCAGGTAAAACGCAAAATACAGATTTAAAATTGGCATGTAAAACAGTAAATGGTACAGTAGAGTTAACTACCAACAAAAAAATAAAAATGACCGACTATGGTATTAAGCCACCTTCTTTCATGTTCGGTGCATTAAAGTTAGGAAATGATGTAACCCTTACTATTCATGTAACCCTTGTAAAAGATTAACTAATATCTTAAAATAACCTAAACTAAAAAGTATATGAAAAAGATGCATTTAAAACAACTTGCTATTGCGCTGGCTACCATTGTACCAGTAACATTAATAGCCCAACAGCCTAAAATTGGATATTTACGCCCATATGATAAATCCGGAATTAATGTATTTGAAGAACCAAAATCTGACTCCGTTAAATTTGAAGGATTAAAAGTTAGATGGGGCGCAGCATTTACACAACAATTTCAAAATTTAAAAGATGAAAACCCTGGTGCACTCAATAACAATGCCGGTGCATTTGTAAATGGCGTTTCAACACCCGGTAATAAATTAAAGGTAATTACACCGGGTTTTCAAACAGCTATGGCCAATTTGTATATGGATGTGCAATTGGCAGATGGTATTCGCTTAAATGTTACTACTTACTTATCATCTAAACACCACAATGAAGCCTGGGTAAAAGGTGGATTTATTGAATTCAATAAACTTCCTTTTAAGGGCAAAATTTGGGATGATATAATGAAAGTTACAACCATTAAAATGGGGCACTTTGAAGTAGATTATGGTGATGCCCATTTTCGCAGAAGTGATGGTGGACAAGCCCTATACAATCCCTTTATGGAAAATAATATTGTAGATGAGTTTGCAACAGAAATTGGCGGTGAAATTTATGTAAAGAAAAACGGCTTTTTTGGAATGGTAGGTTTAACCAATGGTATGATTAAAGGAAATATTGATTCTTTATATGCTGCCAGTAATCCGGATGGTAATTTACACAAATCACCCTCCGTACTTTTAAAAGCAGGGTTTGATAAAACAGTTGCGCAGAATGTTCGTTTAAGAATGTCATTATCTTATTATGGCAATCAAAGTAGCGGCGGTAATACATTATTTGGAGGCGATAGAACCGGATCAAACTATCAGTTTGTAATGGAACAGGCTTCTGCAAATCCAAGTAGTACTACAGGTGCAGGTACACCTCTTGCATTTTCCGGAAGATTCAATCCGGGATTCAGCAAAAAAATTAATGCGGTTATGTTTAATACTTTTCTTAAAGTAAAAGGATTTGAATTGTTTGGTACTGCTGAAGCTGCATCTGGTAGAACTGCTGTTGAAACATCTGACAGAAGCATGAGTCAATATGCTATTGATGGTGTATACCGCTTTGGCAAAACAGAAAATTTGTTTGTTGGTGTACGTTATAATACAGTAAAAGCAGCATTAGTTAATAATCAAAGAGGAACTGGAGCCGGTCCCATTGTGTATACCAACGATGTAACCATTAATCGCTTTGCTATAGCCGGTGGTTGGTTTTTAACTAAAAATATTTTACTGAAAGCAGAATATGTGGATCAGGTTTACAATAATTTTCCTGCTGCCGATTTTAGAAGCACAGGTAAATTTTATGGATATGTTGTAGAAGCAGTAGTTGGATTTTAATATTGTGCTTTATTTTAAAGGTTAAAATTAAATCGGGGTAGAAAGCTACCCCGATTGTTTTTATTGTATATTATATGAAGTATTTCACTTTTATACGCTTGTACAATCATATTTTTTTATATGCTTTTTTGTAAAAATATATGGAAAGTCTTTTTGATTATCCTGATGTTTTGTCAGGCATCTGTTATTGCACAAGTAAAAAATGAACTCAGCAGCCTTGCTGTAAATAATAATATCGAAAAATGGTTAGTACTGAGGGGTAGTAGCTTAGTGGTTAATGGAAGCACCAATATCAATAAATTCAGTTGTCGTATTCCTGAATACATTAATAATGATACCCTTTATTTTTATCGCAATAGTTTAAAAAATGAATCTTGTATTTTAAAAGGCAATCTTATTTTGCAGGTAACTGATTTTGATTGCCACAATGCCATGATGTCAAGTGACTTGTGTAAAACATTGCAGGCAAAAAAATATCCTGCTTTAATTATTCAGTTTTTATCCATAAATACCATTCCCGATGTAAAATCAGGAAAAGGCTGGATAAAGGGTGATGTATCCATTGAAATGGCTGGTGTAAAAAAAGTATTTGAGGTAAACTATCAGTATGCTTTTATTACACCTACACTGCTGTATATGATTGGTACAAGACCCGTTAATTTTTCAGATTTTAATTTAGAACCACCCAGAAAATTAGGTGGAATGATACGAACCAATGAAAAATTGGATGTGGCCTTCACTTTAAAAATGGAGTTGATGCACTAAGGATTTCTTTTTGCAAAGAACATACCTGCAATAATTGACTGTATAAAGGCATACAATAGCCAACTGCCAACCATGAGCAGTGTTACATCCATTGAGGCGAATGTAATCCATAAAATAGGGACAACGCCTACCAATGTATAGGTACATCCAAATTGTATACCTCGGAATAAAAAGTTTCCTCTAAAAATTGTTTTAAGGTTTTCCCAAAACCACGATAAAGCAAAACTGATAATGAAGGTATGCGAATAGAATAAAACATCTCTACTGCCATCTGAGTGAAAAAGCGGGTTATTGTATTCTTCAAACAAAAAAGGAAAGAAGCGGATGGATAAATACAATCCTCCATAACTGATAATGGTTAGAATAATTCCAGCTAATATGCCGTTGATGAATATTTTTTTCATAAACATAAATAAATAATAAGTTGTTGTAAGCTATACAAAAGTGGCATACAAAGTTGATTTGTTTCCTATAATAAAATTTTCTTTTAATTTTCAGACAAACATTCGTTAGTATTTAATAAAAATCCCAATATTTAAATAAATATTTAAAAAAACCTGCCAAATCGCTAAAAATTGTCGAATTTTGCGTTCTTGTTTTTAATTGCTTGATTTGTATTTAAAATTAAATTCCATGAGCACTACACCTACTACCTTGTTCGATAAAGTTTGGGATGCACACGTTGTTCAACATATAGATGATGGCCCTGATGTTCTGTTTATTGATCGTCACTTTATTCATGAGGTAACCAGCCCGGTTGCATTTTTAGGCTTAAAAAACAGAGGCCTATCTGTGATGTTTCCTGACAAAACTTTTGCTACTGCTGATCATAATACGCCCACCATTAACCAACACATGCCGGTGCAAGACCCACTTTCTGCCAATCAGCTGAAAGCCTTGGAAGATAATGCTGCCAAATATGGTATATCACATTGGGGTTTGGGTAATCCTAAAAATGGTATTGTGCATGTAATTGGGCCCGAAAATGGTATTACCTTACCCGGAATGACCATTGTATGCGGCGATTCACATACTTCTACTCATGGCGCTTTTGGTTGTATTGCTTTTGGTATTGGTACATCTGAAGTAGAAATGGTACTTTCATCGCAATGTATCATGCAACCTAAACCTAAAAAAATGCGTATTAATGTGCATGGTAAATTAGGAAAAGCGGTATTGCCCAAAGATGTTGCTTTGTATATCATATCTCAAATTACCGCAAGTGGTGCTACCGGTTATTTTGTAGAATATGCCGGCGAGGTGTTTGAAAATATGAGCATGGAAGGTAGAATGACAGTTTGTAACATGTCTATTGAAATGGGAGCTCGTGGTGGAATGATTGCACCTGACGATACCACATTTGCGTATTTAAAAGGAAGAGAGAAATCGCCCAAGGGTGCTGCATGGGATTCGGTTTTGGCTTATTGGAAAACATTAAAATCCGATAAGGATGCTACATTCGATAAAGAACTCAATTTTAATGCTGCCGATATTGAACCTCAAATTACCTATGGCACCAATCCTGGTTTGGGTACCGGTATTACTAAAAAAATTCCGGCTGCTGCTGAAATTGCCGGCAGTGAAAACTCTTACAAAAAATCGTTAGAGTATATGGGCTTTCAGGAAAATGAACTCATACTTGGTAAGAAAGTAGATTATGTGTTTCTGGGAAGTTGTACCAATGGGCGTATTGAAGATTTTCGTGCATTTGCTTCATTGGTGAAAGGCCGTAAAAAGGCAGATAATATCACTGCATGGTTGGTACCCGGTTCGCATATTGTAGAACAGCAAATTAAAGAAGAAGGTATTTTAAATATATTAACCGAAGCCGGTTTTCAATTACGGCAGCCCGGTTGCTCTGCCTGTCTGGCCATGAATGATGATAAAATTCCTGCAGGTAAATATGCGGTAAGCACCAGCAATAGAAATTTTGAAGGAAGGCAGGGCCCCGGCAGCAGAACTTTATTGGCCAGCCCATTGGTGGCCGCCGCCGCCGCCGTTACAGGTGTGGTTACCGATCCAAGAGCGTTAATGCAATAATTTTTTATACAAATATTCATGATATGGCTTACGATAAATTTACTGTTTTAAAAAGTACTGCAGTTCCCATGCCAATGGAGAACATCGATACCGATCAAATTATTCCTGCACGTTTCTTAAAAGCAACAGAAAGAACAGGTTTTGGTGATAATTTATTTCGCGACTGGCGCTATAATCCTGATAACACACCCAAACAAGATTTTATATTAAATAATCCACTGTATTCGGGTAAGATATTGGTAGGTGGAAAAAATTTTGGTAGTGGCAGTAGCCGCGAACATGCAGCCTGGGCTATTTACGACTATGGTTTTCGTTGCGTGGTATCCAGTTTTTTTGCAGATATTTTTAAAAACAATGCATTAAATATTGGCATTCTTCCGGTACAGGTAAGCCCCGAATTTTTAGAAAAAATTTTCAAGTCAATTGAAACAGATCCTAAAGCTCAGTTTATCGTTGATCTGCCGGCTCAAACATTCACTATTGCAGCAACCAGTGAAATAGCTGTTTTTGATATTAATACATATAAAAAACATAATATGTTAAATGGGTTTGATGATATAGATTATCTGCAATCCATTAAACCGGCTATTCAGGCATTTACTGAAAAAAGTTTTTATTAATTGACAATAATGGGTTGTATGCGAATAGTTTACAACCGGAAAGGATAGGTATCGTATGCATGAAAATAAACTGCGGCACATTGAAATAATGGATACTACCCTGCGGGATGGTGAACAAACCAGTAGTGTATCTTTTTCTGCTTCAGAAAAATTAACGATCGCACAATTATTATTAACCGAAGTAAAAGTAGATAGAATTGAAATTGCCTCTGCACGTGTATCAGAGGGTGAATTTCAGGCGGTAAAAAAAATTACACAATGGGCAAGTGATAATGGCTATCTCGATAAAATTGAAGTACTCACTTTTGTAGATGGTACTACTTCAATTGAGTGGATGATGGAAGCCGGGGCTAAAGTGATGAACCTGCTTACCAAAGGTTCGCTGAATCATTTAACCCATCAGTTAAAGAAAACACCCCAACAACATTTTAAAGAAGTTGGCGAAGTAATTGCATTGGCGCAACAGCATAAAATTGATTGTAATGTGTATTTAGAAGACTGGAGTAATGGGATGCGCCATTCTAAAGGTTATGTTTTTGAATATCTTGACTTTCTGGCAACGCAACCAATCAAAAGAATTTTATTGCCCGATACACTCGGTGTTTTAATTCCTTCTGAAACTAAAGCATACATTTCTTCAATTGTTCAGCGCTATCCTGATATACATTTCGATTTTCATGCCCATAACGATTATGATTTAAGCATAGCCAATGTATTAGAAGCAGTGAATGCCGGCGCCAAAGGCTTACATTTAACAGTAAATGGCATGGGCGAGCGGGCAGGTAATGCACCTTTAGCCAGTGCAATTGCTGTTTTGAATGATTATGTAAAAGATGTAAAAACTTCTGTAGCCGAAAAATCGTTGTATACCGTAAGCAAATTGGTTGAAACATTTTCGGGTTTCAGAATCCCGGTTAACAAACCGGTGGTGGGCGAAAATGTATTTACACAAACTGCCGGAATACATGCCGATGGCGACAAAAAAAACAATTTATATTTTAATGATTTAATGCCCGAACGCTTTGGACGTCAAAGAAAATATGCATTGGGTAAAACCAGCGGTAAGGCAAATATCGAAAACAACTTACAGCAATTAGGCATTCAATTATCAGATGATGATTTGAAGAAAGTAACCCAGCGCATTATTGAACTGGGCGACAAAAAAGAAGTGGTTACACAATCTGATCTTCCTTACATTCTTTCAGATGTATTAGACAGTAATTCTATTGAAGAAAAAGTACATATTGAAAATTATGTTTTAACACATTCAAAAAATCTGCGCCCATCGGTTACTCTGAAAATAAATATGGAAGGGGAAATATTTGAAGAACATGCACAGGGAGATGGGCAATATGATGCTTTTATGAATGCATTAAAAAACATTTATGCCTTAAAGAAAAAGGAACTGCCGCAATTAACAGATTATGCAGTGCGCATTCCCCCCGGTGGAAAATCAGATGCATTATGTGAAACCATTATAACCTGGTGCTATCAGAACCGCGAATTTAAAACCAGAGGATTGGATAGCGATCAAACAGTATCTGCTATAAAAGCTACACAAAAAATGTTGAACCAGATTTAAAGTAAGTAAATAATTATGGTGCAAAAAAAAATTTTAATAGTTCCCGGTGATGGTATTGGACAGGAAGTAACCGCAGTAGGAAAAAAAGTATTAGATGCCATTGCAACCAAATTTTCGCATCAATTTACTTATGATACTGCTTTAATTGGGCATGTGGCCATAGAGGCTACCGGTACCCCCTTGCCGGATGAATCATTAGTTAAAATGAAAGCGTCTGACGCGGTTTTGTTTGGTGCTGTGGGTCATCCTAAATATGATAACGATCCAACAGCAAAACTGCGACCGGAACAGGGTTTATTAAAAATGCGCAAAGAGTTGGGGTTGTATGCTAATATTCGTCCCATTCAATTATTTGACGAATTATTGGGCGCTTCCAGCATTAAACCTGAAATTTTAAGGGGTGCCGATATTTTGTTTTTCCGGGAATTAACCGGCGATATTTATTTTGGAGAAAAAGGAAGAAGAAATAATGGTGATACAGCTTATGATGTAGCCGAATATAGCCGTTATGAAGTAGAACGTATTGCCCGAAAAGCTTTTGAAGCGGCAAAAACACGCCGAAAAAAATTATGTTCGGTAGATAAAGCCAATGTTATTGAAACCAGCCGTTTGTGGCGGGAAGTGGTACAACAGGTAGCATTAGATTATCCTGATGTAACTGTAGAACATCAGTTTGTAGATGCTACAGCTATGTTGCTGATTAAAGATCCGAAACGATTTGATGTGGTTGTAACCGCAAATTTGTTTGGCGATATATTAACCGATGAAGCTTCGCAAATTGCTGGTTCAATGGGCATGCTGGCTTCTGCATCTATTGGCGATGGAACCGGCGTTTATGAACCCATTCATGGTTCTGCTCACGATATAACCGGTAAAGGCATTGCTAATCCGTTAGCTTCCATCCTTTCTGTGGCATTAATGTTAGATATTTCTTTTGGATTGAAAGAAGAAGCAAATACCATCATAAAGGCTGTTGATGCGGTATTGAAAGCTGGTTTTAGAACCCGTGATATTGCCGATGCAACAACAGTTGCTGATAAAATTTTGGGTACGCAGCAAATGGGAGATATAGTGCTGCAACAGCTTAATGCTTAATTATTTCAAATTGTAAAATGATAAGTATTCTGTAGCAAAGTAAACAGATGAATGAGCGTACATTTTTAAAAACTGTATGTTGATGCAACTTGTTTATTTTGATTCTAAAAACTTTACCCATATATAAATGTCCAACATAACGTTGTTTTTAATGGCTGCCTTGTGTTGTATGCCTTCTAAGTAAAATTTATTTCTTTGCAGCACTTTCATTGAAGCTGTGTTTTTCGAAAATACATATGCCTCTATTCTGGAATATTTTTTTTCTTGTTCAATCAATGCTAATAATTGTTGTATTGCAGTTGTTGCAATACCCTTACCCCAATAAGCTTCCCCTATAAAATAGCCTATTTCAGCAACATGCCGGCGCTCATGTTCCTGTGGCACAAAACCAATACTTCCTACTAACTGATCATCTGCCCAAATTGCATAATTCTGATAAGGATTTTTTGAACCATGTATTTCAATCCATTTTAATGCATCGGTAACAGTATAGGGTTGTGGAAAAGAATCTCTTACCTGATTAAATATATTTCTGTTATTGGCAATCACAGCTAATGCAGCGGCATCTGTTTTGTGCCAAATTTTTAAAGTTACCGGCAACATGGCATGTATTTAATAATTTTAAAATGCATGTAATACAAGTGAAAGGAATTAAAAATTAATTTTCCGATGTTTCTATTTTTCTGGTTAAATAATTCGTATAATCCGGTAGTGTAAGTTCATATGGTTCATGCATAAAAGGCGATGTCATAATGAAATCTGCTGTTGAACGATCGCATGCCATGGGTATGTTCCAGGCTACACAAAGCCGTAACAATGCTTTTACATCACTGTCATGTGGTTGTGCTTCCATAGGATCCCAGAAAAAAATCATGATATCAATTTCGCCGGTTGCAATCATACTGCCAATTTGCTGATCGCCGCCTAAAGGGCCACTTAATAATTTTTTTACAGGCCGATCTAAGGCTGTTTCTATTAATTTACCGGTGGTACCGGTGGCAATTAACTCGTGTTTGGCCAATACTGTTTTATTGTATTCAGCCCACGCCATTAAATCTGCTTTCTTATTATCATGTGCTACCAATGCAATTCTTTTTCTTTTTGCTAATAATCTAAACTCGGCCATATTGTTTGTTTTTATTTGGAGCTTTGAAGATACAATTTGCGCATAAACTTTGGGTATTGGTTATAAAAAAAGCCATCTCCCAGAAGAGAGATGACTTTACACTTACTAACCTGTTAAATCCAAAAATACTTATTATGGTTTTGCCGGAATGGGTTCAGCCGGAGTTGCTGCTTCTAATATTTTAGCCCTGATTTTAGCTTCAATTTCATTGGCCAAATCAGGATTATCGAGCAGCAATTGTTTAACGGCATCACGACCCTGACCTAATTTATTACTATCGTAACTAAACCAGCTACCGCTTTTTTGCACAATACCTAATTCAACACCCATATCAATAATTTCCCCAATTTTACTGATACCCTGTCCAAAAATAATATCGAATTCGGCAGAACGGAAAGGTGGCGCCACTTTATTTTTCACCACTTTTACTTTTACACGGTTGCCAATGGCTTCGTCTCCATCTTTTATTTGAGAAATTCTGCGAATATCTAAACGAACGGAAGAATAAAATTTCAAGGCGTTACCACCGGTGGTTGTTTCCGGATTGCCGAACATTACCCCAATTTTTTCGCGGAGTTGATTAATAAAAATACAAATGGTATTGGTTTTACTGATGGTTGCTGTTAATTTTCGCAAAGCCTGGCTCATTAAACGGGCTTGCAAACCCATTTTGCTATCACCCATTTCACCTTCCAATTCGCTTTTCGGAACCAATGCAGCAACAGAGTCAATGACTACTACATCCAATGCGCCCGATAAAATTAACCGGTCTGCAATTTCCAAAGCCTGTTCACCATAATCGGGTTGAGAAATTAAAAGATTATCTACATCAACCCCTAACTTCTGTGCATATACACTATCAAAGGCATGTTCCGCATCTATAATGGCACAAATGCCTCCTTTTTTCTGTGCTTCTGCAATTACGTGTGTGGCAATAGTGGTTTTACCTGACGATTCAGGACCATAAATTTCAATCACTCTTCCTTTGGGTAATCCTCCAATACCCAGTGCAATATCTAAACCAATAGAACCGGTAGAAACCACCTCATTCAATCTTTCCGGTTTTTCATTCATCATCATTACACTGCCCTTGCCATAGTCTTTATCAATTTTATCCATGGTAAGCTTCAGCGCTTTCAATTTATCTGCATTACTCATAGCTGTATATTTTCTTTCAAAATTAATGATGCCACGAAGTTATAGAAATAAAATTACACACACTAATAAATTTAGCAAAAATTGCTAAAAATATTACTTAATTATTGTAACTAAATATTTTCCGGTTGTTTACTTGCATGATTGAAAACTGTACAGTATATTTCTAAATGGCTTAAGAAGCTAAGTAGTGTGCCGCATAACTGCCAAATGAACCCATGTCTCTTTTTTTAAATAGTTCAAAAAATAAAAATAAATTACATGAAAAAAGTACTTTTTTGGGTGGGTTTGTTGCTGCTATTATTGGTAGCAGGCTTGCTCGTATATCTTAAGTTTTTCCTCCCAAATGTAGAAAATGCGCCTGTTTTAACGGTAGAAATTACACCGCAACGGGTGCGGCATGGGGCATATCTTGCCAATCATGTTACGGTTTGTATGGATTGCCATTCTACCCGCAACTGGTTAAAGTTTACCGGACCGATTGTGCCGGGTACAGAAGGGGAAGGTGGTGAATATTTTGGTGTAGAATCCGGTTTCCCCGGAAAATTTTATTCAAAAAATATTACTCCGGTTAATTTAAAAAACTGGACTGACGGGGAAATTTACCGCGTTATTACTACAGGCGTTGATAAAAAAGGGAATGCAATTTTTCCGGTAATGCCTTATACCTATTTTGGGAAAATGGATAAAGAAGATGTGTATGATATCATTGCCTACATTAGAACATTACACCCAATTCAAAATAATATTCAGTCGCGTTCCATCAACTTCCCTATGAACTTTATTTTAAATACACTGCCTCAAAAAGCAGTACCGCTCAAAAAACCTTTAAAATCAGAAACGCTTTTGTATGGCCACTATTTGGTGAGTATTGCCGCTTGTATGGAATGCCATACACAACAGGATCAAGGAAACCTTAAAACAGAACTGGCTTTTGCAGGTGGGCGTGCATTTAAAATGCCAAATGGCATTACCGTTTCTGCCAATATTACCCCCGATTCGGCTACCGGCATTGGCAATTGGAGTAAAGAAAGCTTTGTAGCCCGATTTAAAACCTATAGTGATACTGCCAATCTGGAAACAATTACGCCAGATAAAGTAAATACCATTATGCCCTGGTCGATGTACGGGGGGATGAATACAAGCGATTTGGAAGCGATTTATGTTTATTTAAAATCCTTACCACCTATCAAAAACAAAGTGCAGCATTTTGAATTGAATGCCATTCAAAATAAATAGTAAAAAATCGATATATTGAGTGGTAGGGACAAAGTTTCCTGACGTTTTAGTTGAATTGCCGTTGTATCATAATTTGTCTATTAAAGATGAATACAAAAAATGTTAACTGTCGCTAAGTTTAACTTAAAATTGTGGTGGATCTCTCTAATATTCTGACCAATGTTTTTTATTTGAGCTGTAAATCAAATACTTATAAGGAGAACACTGAATATGAACTTTGTAAAAACTACAATAACTTTTGATAATTTTTTATGGTATAGCAACGCATAATTAGATCAATACAAACTTTTTTATCATGATAATTTTTTAAAAATATTATAAATGAACAAATTTAAAATATCTACGGCTCAATTTGAGAACAAAAGTGGCGATAAGAATTACAATCTTTCCATTATTGAAAAACTATCGGAAAAGGCATCTAAAGAAGGTTCTAATGTGATTGCATTTCATGAATGTTCTATTACTGGATATACTTTTGCACGACAACTTTCAAAAGAGCAAATGCTTGATTTAGCAGAATTCATTCCTGAAGGTCAAAGTATTTTAAAACTGAAAAAAATTGCAAATAAATTTGATATCATTATACTGGCAGGTTTGTTTGAGAAAGATAAAAATGACAATTTATTTAATGCCTATGTTTGTGTTGATAAAAATGGTCTGGTTGCAAAATATAGAAAACTGCACCCTTTCATTAACCCTTATTTAACGGAAGGAAAAGCGTATTGCATTTTTGAAATTCATGGATGGAAATGTGGAATCCTGATTTGTTATGATAATAATGTAATAGAGAACGTAAGAGCTACAACACTTTTAGGAGCTAATATCATTTTTATGCCGCATGTTACTATGTGTACCCCTTCCACACGGCCAGGTTCGGGATTTATTGACCCGAAACTTTGGGAAAATAGAGAAGCTGATCCAACATCATTACGATTAGAATTTGACGGGATGAAAGGACGAGATTGGTTAATGAAATGGTTGCCCGCAAGAGCATATGATAACGGGGTATATGTCGTTTTTTCAAATCCAATAGGCATGGACGATGACCAATTAAAAAATGGATGCTCTATGATAATTGACCCTTTCGGCGATATTCTTGCAGAGTGTTGCATTTTTGAAGACAGTTTGGTAACAGCCACTATCACCCCGGAAAAACTTATTCAAGCCGGTGGACATCGTTATATTAAAGCAAGGAAACCAGAATTGTATAAGGACATTATTGGGCAAAATCACAAATCGGAACAGACGGTTGTATGGCTAAACACTGATGAAAAAAAATAAAAACTGCCGCTAATAACTAGAACAAGGTATCCTATGTACGGTTGAATAGAATTAACCCCTTTATAGCACTACTTCGCATTTTCAAATACCTTCTTTTGAATCTAAAATTCAAGGGTTTCATCCATTCATCCCTGATATACGTTCCCACCTTTTATTTTTGGCTATATTAGCAACCAAACTTTAACCCGCTGTTTCAATGATAAAACCCATTCTTGCAGTAATTGTACCGCTTGCTATTTTTATATATGGATGCCATAGCAAAAAAGAAAACAATGCTGCCCAAACACCACCATCGGTTACACCGGTTGTAGATGTATTAATAGCAAAGCCACAGAATATTGTTTCGCAAATTGAAGCCAATGGAACTGTTGTTGCCAATGAATATGTTGAACTAAAACCTGAAGTAAGTGGCCGACTCTCCTATTTGAATGTACCCGAAGGTAAATATGTTACCAAAGGCACTGTTGTTGCTACTATGAATGATGCCGATTTGCAGGCACAATTGGCTAAATCGAGCGTATTGTTGCAGTTGGCTGAAATTACAGCGGCACGTAACAAAAAATTACTCGCCATTAATGGCATTAATCAAAGCGATTATGATGCATCACTAAACCAGGTAGAAAGTATACGGGCAGATATGGCGTATACCCAGGCGCTGATTGATAAAACGGTAATTAAAGCTCCATTTGATGGTGTAATGGGATTGCGACAGGTAAGTCTGGGTGCATATTTAACACCTGCCAATACCATTGCCACTTTGCAACAATTGAATCAGGTTAAAATAGATTTTACCCTGCCGGAAGAGTATGCCCGTTATATTCGCAAAGGCAATACCGTTATGGTGCAAAGCGATGCCGCTGTTAAACCGATACAAAAAGCCACTATTATTGCCGCTGAACCACAAATTAATACAGCTACCCGTAATATTAAGGTAAGAGCTGTATTGGAAGAAGGAGGGGTTAACCCCGGTGCTTTTGTGAAAGTATTGGTAGCCACTAACCAGGATAAAAAAGCCATTTTAGTACCTACCAATGCACTGATACCCGATGATAAAAATAAACAGGCAGTATTAGTGAAGCATGGAAAAGCTTTTTTTGTAAATGTAGAAACGGGTTTACGGCAAGCCGATGCTATTGAAATTACAAAGGGTATTCAGCCTGGCGATTCTGTTGTGGTAACAGGCGTTTTATTTGCCCGTCCGCAAAATGCAGTTCAGGTGAGAAGCATTAAACAACTGGCTGATTTTAGTAATTAATGCCATCCCACCCGGGTTTCTGCTATTGTTCAACTTATAGATACACTGATACATGAATATATCTGCTTTATCGTTAAAACGTCCGGTATTAGCTACTGTGATGAACCTCATTATTATTTTATTCGGAATAGTGGGGTATACTTTTTTGGCTGTTCGCGATTATCCGGCAATCGATCCTCCGATTATTACCGTTTCCACCAATTATACCGGCGCCAATGCCGATATTATTGAGAGCCAGATTACAGAACCATTAGAAAAGCAAATTAATGGCATACCCGGCATTCGCTCTATTACTTCTTCCAGTAGTTTGGGCAGCAGCCAAATTACCGTTGAATTTAATTTGGGTACCGATTTAGAAGCAGCAGCCAGCGATGTGCGTGATAAGGTAGGGCAGGCACAACGGGGACTTCCGCAAGATATAGATGCACCACCAACAGTTTCAAAAGCCGATGCCAACAGCGATTTTATTTTAATATTGGCCGTGCAAAGCCACACTAAAAGCTTATTGGAATTAAGTGATTATGCCGAAACAGTTTTGCAACAGCAATTGCAAACCATTAAAGATGTAAGTTCCATTAATATATTCGGACAGAAAAGATATGCGATGCGACTATGGCTAAATCCGGCAAAAATGTTGGCACATAATGTTGCTTTTACCGATATTGGTGATGCGCTCAAAACTGAAAACATTGAATTACCACCCGGTAAAATTTATGGTAATAATACCGAAATGGTGATACGAACTATGGGGCGTTTAACCAATGAACAACAATTCCGCGATTTAATTATAAAAGAAGATTCAACCGGCATTGTACGGCTGAACGATGTAGCAATAGTTGAATTAGGGCCTGAAAATTTAGAGCAATCCTGGAAGTATAATGGCGTCAATGCAGTAGGGTTAGCTATTATTCCACAACCCGGCGCCAATAATATTGAAATTGCGAATGAGTTTTATCGCCGTCTTAAACAAATAGAATCTTCCAACAAATCTGATATTCAGTTTCATGTATTAATAGATAATACCATCAATATCCGAAAAAGTTTGGCCGAGGTAAAAGAAACATTACTCATTTCTTTTGCCTTGGTGGTATTGGTTATTTTCTTCTTTTTCAGAAACTGGCTCATTGCATTGCGACCGTTAATCGATATTCCCATTTCATTAATCGGAACTTTCTTTGTAATGTATATTGCCGGCTTTTCCATCAATATTCTAACCCTGTTAGGTATTGTACTGGCAACGGGTTTGGTGGTGGATGATGGTATTGTAGTAACCGAAAATATCTTTCGAAAGTTAGAGGAAGGCATGCCGATAAGGAAGGCTGCTTTAGAAGGCAGTAAAGAAATTTTCTTTGCAGTAATATCTACCTCCATTACGTTGGCGGTAGTATTTCTGCCGGTTATTTTCTTAGAAGGATTTGTGGGCCGCCTGTTTAGAGAGTTTGGAGTAACACTGGCTGCCGCTGTTTTAATTTCTGCTTTTGTTTCTTTAACCATTACACCTGTTTTAAACGTTTATTTAAACACTAAAAATGCGCATGAAGGTTGGTTTTATAAAAAAACAGAACCTTTTTTTACCGGTATGGAGGCTTTATACCAACGTACTTTGCTAGGCTTCATGAAAATAAGATGGATGGCCTGGGTTATTGTTGGTATATGTTTGGTATTAATTGGTTTTTTAATTAAAAACTTGCAAACAGAACTGGCTCCGGTTGAAGATCGCAGCAGTATTCGTTTTGTGGTAACGGCACCGGAAGGCACCAGTTATAATTATATGGTAAACTTTGTAGATAAGTTTGCCAATTATTTGTATGACTCTATACCAGAAAGAGATTTTGTTTTTGCCAGAACACCTGCTGGACCGGGAAGCAACACATCACAGCCGCGTTTGGGCTTAATTGATCCTGCATTCAGAACACGCAGCCAGGCAGATATAGCCAATGATCTTCAAAAAAAATTAGGCCGGTTTAATGATGCCCGCATTTTTGCTATTCAGGAGCAAACTATTTCTGTTGGTTTGGGTTCAAGAGGTTCTTTGCCTATTCAATTTATTTTGCAAAATCAGGATTTGAATAAACTAAAAAATATTATTCCAAAGTTTTTGGAAGAGGTTCGGAAGGATAAAACTTTTGCCAATGCAGATGTTAATATCAAGTTCAATAAACCGGAAGTACAACTTACAGTTGATAGGATGAAAGTAAAAGACCTGGGCTTAAGTACTGCTGATGTGGTTGGTGCCATTCAGGCTGCATTCAGTGGTGGACGATTGGCTTATTTTATCATGAATGGTTATCAGTATCAGGTAATTGCACAGATTAATCGGTCAGGAAGGAATAATCCTGATGATATTAAAAATGTATTTCTTCGTTCTAAAACAGGCGAAATTATTCCTTTGGATGCGGTTGTTCATTTAGAAGAAAACAGTAACCCGGCTACGTTATATCACTTCAATCGTTATAAATCGGCTACTATTTCTGCTTCATTGGCTGAAGGTAAAACCATTGGCGATGGTATTAAAGCCATGCAGGCCATTTCAAATCGGTTGTTAGATGAAACTTATCACACGGCGCTGAATGGCCCGTCCCGGGATTATGCAGAAAGTTCTTCTAACATTCTGTTTGCTTTTATCTTAGCATTAATACTGATTTATTTGGTATTGTCGGCTCAGTTCGAAAGTTTTCTGGATCCGTTTACCATTATGTTAACCGTACCACTGGCGCTGGCAGGTGCTTTGCTTAGTTTGTTTCTTTTTCACCAAACACTCAATATATTTTCTGAGATTGGTATGATTATGTTGATTGGCCTTGTTACTAAAAATGGTATTTTGATTGTAGAATTTGCTAATCAAAAAAGAGGCAATGGGTTAGAAAAAGAAGCGGCAGTTGTGCAGGCTGCTACGCAGCGCTTAAGGCCTATTTTAATGACGAGTCTGGCTACTTCATTAGGCGCTTTGCCTATTGCACTGAGTTTAGGGGCAGCTTCAACCAGTCGTATTCCCTTAGGTATTGTTGTGGTAGGCGGTATTTTGTTTTCACTAATTCTTACCCTGTTTGTTATTCCTGCTGTATACACGTATATTTCCGGAAAACACAAGCGTAAAGAGTTTGAGATTATTGAATAAGGCAGGTGCTTTTAATTTGTCAATTTGTATGAACTGATGAAAATCAGTACATGCATTGTATACTTACCATTAATTTTGTACAAAAAAATGCGTTTAGATATTGCGAATATCCGGAAAGATTATAAGTTGCAATCTTTTGACGAATCAGATTGTGCAGATAATCCGTTTACTCAGTTTGAAGCCTGGTGGAAACAGGCTATTGAAAGTGAAATTGATGAAGTCAATGCCATGACGTTAGCTACTGCTTCAAAAACAGGGTTACCTTCGGCCCGTATTGTATTGTTGAAAGATTATAGTGAAAACGGCTTTGTTTTCTACACCAATTACAATAGCCATAAAGGCAAGGAGTTAGAAGAAAATCCACATGCTGCATTGGTATTTTTTTGGAAAGAATTAGAGCGACAGGTGCGTATACAGGGTTTGATAGAAAAAGTTCCTGCGTCAGAAAGTGATGCCTATTTTCAACAAAGGCCTGTGGGCAGCCGTATTGGTGCCTGGGCATCGCCTCAAAGTGCTGTTATAGCTAATCGGTCAATTTTGGAAAATGAGGTATTGTTGTTTGAAAATAAATTTAAAGAAACTGCTATTCCACGCCCTCAGCACTGGGGTGGGTATGTGGTAAGGCCTACTGCCATTGAATTTTGGCAGGGTAGAAGCAATAGGCTGCACGACAGGATTCAATATACTTTACAACCCGATGGCAGCTGGAAAAAAGTTCGACTGGCGCCATAACGGTAATGGGTTTACTGTTTCTGTTGGCTATGCTTTGGTTTTTTATAATTGAGTAACATTTAATTGCACAATTATTCCGCAAGTTTTATTTTATTGAAGTAATTGTTTTATTTCCGGACTGGTATAATCGCCCATACCGGTTTGCTGGTGAATAATCTTCCCGTTGGCATCAAAAATGAAAGTAGTGGGTATCCCCTCTACATTAAATAAAGCAGGAAGTTCCTGCGCAGGATAATACACGGGCATGGTATATCTTTTATCTTTCATAAACTGAATGGCTTTGCTAAAATCATCATCCATTGAAAGAAATACAAAAGCCACTTTACTGCTGTCGGTGCTGCTGTATAAAGTTTGTAAAGAAGGCATTTCGGCACGGCAGGGCGGGCACCAGGTGGCCCAAAGATTTACTAAAACTTTTTTTCCTTTAAATGCATCTTTGATGTTGATTACATTTCCGGCTGCATTTTTTATATTGAATATTGGTAATGCACTGGCATTGCTGTTAACAGCAGGTGGTGGAGGCGGCGGAACTGAGTTGCTACCTGGAGCCTGCATATTTTCATTATTGCCACTATTTTTACAGCCTGTAAATGTGATAAAACTTGTAACAAATACAAGTATTAAAAATTTGGTTGTTATTTGTTTTATTGACATGAATCTATAGTTTTAAATTTTAAAAATTTTTTTGTTTTATTTATTTTTTTATATGTTTACTGATTACAATGTGCACACAAACCTTTAATGAGTACATCGGTTTGATTGGTTTGAAAACCTTTGGGCAATGCAATGGCCGGCGATATAATATGGTCTAGGCAATATGTGGTGCCGCATTTGTCGCAGATGAAATGAATATGGTTATCGTGGTGATGGCCTTCTGTACAGGTATCTTTACATAATGCGTATAAAATAGAATTATCCGGACTGGGAATGGTGTGAATTAAACCTTTCTCAACAAAAATCTGCAATGTGCGGTAAATAGTTACCCGATCAAACTGATCACCGGTTTTTTCTTCAATTGCAGCATGGGTTAGTGCACCGTTTGATTGATGAAACAGTTGCAAAATAGCCAGTCTGCTCGGGGTAATACTTAAACTGCTTTTTTTTAATATTGAATTGATTGCATCGGGCATATTGCAAATAGGTATTTTATTTCGCCGTGTTATTATCGGGTTGTTCTTTTAATAATTCCTCAATATCGTGTTTTAATTTATCTAATTCATCTTTTTTCAGCGTATCATACACCTGGCCGCGTACAATGCCGTTTTTATCTACCAGTGCTACAAATTGGGTATGAATAAAATCATCTTTTATGTCGTTTACAGCATTTTTAGGATCATCAATGCCATAGCTGTAACGTGCCATTTTATACAAACTGTCTTTTCTTCCCGTTAAAAACTCCCATTGTTGGGTATTTACCTGCATCGAGTCTGCATACCTTCTCATTCTTGGCACTGAATCTGTTTCAGGATCGCAGGTGTGTGAAAGTATCATAAAATCTGGTCGTCCTTTAAACGTTTCATAAATGGATTTTAAATTGTTGTTCATTCTTGGGCAAATGCCTTTACAAGTGGTAAAAAAATAATTAACAACACATACCTTGCCTGCAACATCTGCATTGGTAATATCTTTTCCATCCTGATTGGCAAAACGGAAAGGTTGCACCGTACTTCTTTCCGTTAGGGTACTTCGCTTAAACATGTCGGTTACTCTTGAAATAACAAACATGAAAACAGCAGTTAATCCAATAAAAAATAATCCATAACCTAAAGCCTTCTTCTTATTCATCTGCTCAAATTTAGGCTACAAATTTACGGTAACGTTCAGATAAATGTATTTTGTGTAATAGTGCCATCATTCAATTCCTAAATAGATCGTATATTCTTCGTAAACTTTAACAATTCACCTGTTTTTAAAAAAGAATTTAGTTGGTTACAAAATTTAAGATAATTGTAAAGCAAACGGTAATAAATGGTCAGCCTAATTGAACAAAATGGAGAAGAAATTACTCAATTATTCAAGAATTACTTAAAATTTATTACTGCAAATGAAAAGGTTACAGCAAAGCAGTATGCAATTAGTTCCCGTATGTTTTAAGAATTGCTTCTATTGATAAATCCTCATCAATAAGTGGCCAATGAATACCATACCCGGAAGGTGATACCTCCTGTTTTCCTCGCCATTAAATAGATATTTTTCTAAGTTATTGATTATCAATTATTTGTTTATTTTATTTTTGGTGTCTTGGGTGTCCCAGCGTAATTTTTTATCTTTCAGAAGTGTTTATAAGAAA
>NZ_LUHG01000091.1 GCF_001623405.1 Hydrotalea flava | reverse complement strand
CCCCAACAGCCATGCCCAGGCGGGGCATACATAGGCCTGGTATTACCTGAGGCAGCCTATCTAAAACCCGTATACAGCAAACTATAGGGCTATTGTTTACCAATAGTAGGCGGGTATACCGGCAGTTAAGGTAGTATTGGCGGCAGGGTATTGCCGTTTATCCTATTAAACCGGCCGCTTTACTAACTTCCATCATACGGTCTAAAGGCTTTTTGGCGGCTATGCGCAGGCTTTCTTCCATATGTATTTCGGGTAGTTCGTACAACAGGGTGTTGTACACTTTTTCTAATGTATTTAATTTCATATACGGACAATCATTGCAGGCACAATTGTTATTGGGTGGGGCGGGTATAAAGATTTTTTGCGGGTTATCTTTCTGCATCTGGTGCAGTATGCCCGTTTCTGTGGCTACAATATAGGCCTGTGCACTATCGCTATGGCTGTATTTTAATAACTGTGTGGTACTGCCTATATAATCGGCTAAGGCCAATACGGGCGCTTCACATTCGGGATGGGCCAACACCTTAGCTTCGGGATGCCGCATTTTTAAGCGGGTTATTTTTTCTACACTAAACAGTTCGTGTACCTGGCAGGCGCCATTCCACAACAACATATTGCGACCAGTTTTTTTATTCAGGTAGGCACCCAGATTACGGTCGGGTGCAAATAAAATAGGGGTATTTTCAGGTACACTTTCTATTATTTTTTCTGCATTGCCCGAAGTACAAATTATATCACTCAGGGCTTTTATTTCGGCAGAACAGTTGATATAAGAAATTACAACATAATCGGGATGTCTGGCTTTAAATTGTTTAAATAATTCTGTTGGGGCACTGTCGGCCAGCGAGCAACCGGCTTTTAAATCGGGCAGTAAAACCTTTTTATTCGGGTTCAATATTTTGGCGGTTTCTGCCATAAAATGTACGCCGGCAAATAAAATAATGGAGGCATCGGTTTGTGCTGCCTGTTTGGCCAATCCCAAACTATCGCCAATATAATCAGCAATATCCTGTATATCGGGTTCCTGGTAATAATGGGCCAGTATAATAGCATTTTTTTCCTGTTTAAGTTGTTCAATAGCACGGAACAAATCTACGGTAGGATCAGTATCCACATCTAAAAAACCTTTGTTGATTAATTGTGCTTTTGCATCGGCTATGTTCATAACTCTGGTAGTAATTTTTTAATAATATATTTTTATAAAAACCCTACTACTATTACGGGTGTGTATATCGGGATAACTTAATTATCAACAGCGTGTAAAGTTAATTGTTTTGTAGTTATCCCTATGTTTTCACAGTTTTTACACATTGTGAAACATCCGTGAAATCAGTGTTTTGGGCAATTATCCACGTATGGGTATGTTGTTGGTGGGTGTTATGCACTTTGTTGGTTTAACAGGTTATACACTGTGAATGAACCTGTATTATTTTGTGTGTATTCTCTGATCTTTTTCATTTTCTTGATTTTGGGTATGAGTTATCCTTTCTTTCAGCACAGTGTATGGAACGTAAAAACTATTTTCTAACAGTTTTTTAGAAGATGTGCACAGGATATTGTGGATAAATTTTTACGACATAAAGTGTTATTTATTAATTATATTAAATTATTTTTTTATTAATTATATTTATCTGCGGTTTTTTATGTTTTTTGTTACTGAGGGTAATTGATTTACCCCATTAAAAAAAGTTGCTTCATAGGAACGAAGCAACTTTTTGAACATATCAAGAATGATAATAGATTAATTGGCTTTGGGTTTCTCTAACAGTTTAAAGAACTGGTCTAACTGCGGTAATATAATAATTCTGGTTCTGCGGTTGGCAGCTCTTCCTTCCGGAGTATTGTTTGAGGCAACGGGCACGTATTGACCGCGTCCTGCAGCCGTAATTCTTTTTGGATCAATGCCATAATTGTTTTGTAAAATACGTATTACTGAAGTGGCACGTTTTACACTTAAATCCCAATTATCCAATAACAATCCGTTTTTAAATGGAATACTGTCTGTATTGCCTTCTACCATAAATTCTATATTGGGTTGGTTATTGAGTACCTTGGCTACTTTACCCAATACTATTTTAGCCCGATCGGTAACATCATAACTGCCGCTTTTAAACAATAGTTTATCAGAAATATCAATATACACTACATCTTTATCTACTTTAATATTAATATCACTATCCTCTAAATTACCCAGTACGCCTTTTAAATTCATAACCAGTGCCATGTTCATGGAATCCTTTTGTGCAATGGTGGTTTGTAATTGTTGTATGTAACTATCTTTAGAACTCATATTATCCATCGACTTTTTAATACTTTCTGCCTGTGATGCAGATATAACCGACAAATCTTTTAATTGATTCAATACTTGTGTATTGTTTTGTTTCAAAAAATCTACTTGTTTGTTTAAGTCATCAATTTGCCCTACCAGAATACTTTTTTGATTTTGAAGGCCTTTGATTTGATCGTCGGATGCACTAAGGTTACCCTGACAGTCGCGGTATTTTTGTTGCATTTCTAAATAGGCACCATTCAGTTGATTGTATTTTTCTTCCGACTGTCTGAGTTTTTTCGGACTAACACAGGCAAACAATAATACTGCGCAGGATAGCGCAAGGAGGCTGGTTGTTTTCATGATGACAAAACTGTTTAATAGATTAAAAAATAATTAATTCAGAATGTAAATTTATTCCCTTTTTACTTTACATAGTATCCAGCTTTCTCAATTTCTATTCGAACGGGTTCCGGTACTAAGTAGCGAATGCTTTTTTTCTCTTGAATCAATTTGCGGATATAGGTTGCAGAAATATCTAATAGGGGTGCTTTCAGTACGTTTACACCATCGGGTACTGTTTTTGGTAAAGGATGTTCCGGACGCAGGTACACCAATATAGGATATTGCTGCATTAATAAAGTATGGTTTTTCCATTTGTGGATGTTTTCAAAACTATCACTGCCCATAATCACAGCAAATTGGTGTTGCGGATATTTTTCGCTTAAATAAGTTAAGGTATCAATGGTATAAGAGGGTTTGGGCAAACCAAATTCCACATCCGATACTTTCAGTTGCATATCATCTGCTGCAATGGCCAAACGCGCCAAATGTAAACGGTGGAATTCGTTCAGTAAACCCGGTGCAGGTTTCAAAGGGTTTTGTGGGCTTACTACCAGCCAAACTTGATCTGCCGGACCATGATTGGCAATATGACTGGCAATAATTAAATGGCCGTGATGAATAGGATTAAAAGAGCCAAAGTACAGCCCAATTCTCATGAATGTGTATTTTTTTCGTTTGTGATATTATCAATCATAATGGCTGCCGCTTCATTTAACCGAAGGCTTAAAGAATAACCGGCAACGGAAATGGAAATGGGATCGCCCAATGGGGCAATTTGTTCTACTTTAATCATTTCTCCCGGCACACAACCCATTTCCATCAGCTTAATGAACAGTTCATCGTTTTTAAATGCGGTAATGGTGCCTTTGTCTCCAATCTTCAACTCACTCAATGGTTTCATAATGTGATGTGTAATAGGTTGTTATTTTTTTACGGCTTATTGAAGCAATCTATACAAAACAGCCATTCTGCTAATGTTGATAAAACACAAAAGTAAACCCATTTTATCGGGTTTAATTACGAATTTTGGTTTTAACCATCTATTTGAAACCATGCCTATTATTTATTTTCATGCAGCAGACCGACCTTTTTACTGGAAGAACAAAACCCTATTAAAAACATTTCTTTCTACCATTTTTAAAAAAGAAAAGCATTTGGGCAAACGGGTGGATTATATTTTCTGTTCCGACGAACACCTGCTGTATATGAACCAGCAATTCCTGCAACATGATACTTATACCGATATTTTAACGTTCGATTTAACCGAACAACCTGCTTCCGGTATTGTAGCTGAAATTTATATCAGTACCGATCGGGTGAAGGAAAATGCCGTGCTACACAACACCACATATCAGGAAGAATTACTCCGTGTGATGATACATGGTATCCTGCATTTATGTGGGTATCTCGATAAAACGGCCAGCGAAAAATCCTTGATGCGGGAAAAAGAGGCCATTTATATGCATACCCTTGCATCCATTTCCCAATAAACCCTACCTGTTCCACGTGGAACAATCGATGTAAAACCCATACAAAGGTTTCACGTGGAACAATACCCGCTATCTATAAAACACCTATTCCAGCGTACATTTGCAAAAAACAAGAGAACATGTTTGTTGAATATGATGTGATTGTGGTAGGTGCCGGACATGCCGGTTGTGAAGCTGCTGCTGCTGCTGCCAATATGGGTAGTAGCGTATTGTTGATTACTATGAATATGCAAACCATTGCCCAGATGAGTTGTAACCCGGCTATGGGTGGTATTGCAAAAGGACAAATTGTACGGGAGATAGATGCTCTGGGGGGTTATAGCGGTATTGTAACCGATAAAAGCATGATTCAGTTTAGGATGCTGAACAAGAGTAAAGGCCCGGCCATGTGGAGCCCGAGGGCACAAAACGACCGTATGTTGTTTGCCGCCACCTGGCGTGAAATGCTGGAACATACACCGAATGTTGATTTTTACCAGGATATGGTGCGCCAATTAATCATTCATAACAACAAAGCCTGTGGTGTAATTACCCAATTGGGTCATGAAATTAAGGCCAAAGCAGTGGTAATTACCAGTGGTACGTTTTTAAATGGCATCATTCATATTGGCGAAAAACAGTTTGGCGGCGGCCGTGTGGCCGAAAAAGCTGCTACCGGCATTACCGAACAATTGGTAGCCGAAGGCATGGAAAGCGACCGATTGAAAACAGGAACACCCCCTAGGGTAGATGGCAGAAGCTTAGATTATACCAAAATGGAAGAACAAAAAGGAGATGATACAATTACCGGATTTTCTTATTTACCCCATGTGCCCATACGGCCCGAACAACAACGAAGCTGCTTTATTACCTATACCAATAATACAGTACATGATATTTTGAAAACCGGTTTCGACAGAAGTCCCATGTTTCAGGGCAGAATTGAAGGGGTGGGTCCGCGGTATTGCCCCAGTATTGAAGATAAAATCAACCGATTTGCAGAGCGCGACCGTCACCAGTTGTTTATAGAACCGGAAGGGTGGAATACGGTAGAGATATACGTAAATGGTTTTTCTACTTCTTTACCTGAAGAAGTACAAATACAGGCACTAAAGCAGGTTCCCGGATTTGAAAACTGTAAAATATTCCGTCCGGGTTATGCCATTGAATATGATTTCTTCCCACCTACTCAATTAACCCATTCATTAGAAACCAAGGCCATACAAAACCTGTTTTTTGCCGGCCAAATCAATGGTACCACCGGGTACGAAGAAGCCGCCTGCCAGGGTATTATGGCCGGTATCAATGCCCACTTAAAAACCAAAGCGGAAGCGCCATTTATTTTAAAAAGAAGTGAAGCCTATATTGGGGTGTTGATTGATGATTTAATTAGTAAGGGCACCGAAGAACCCTACCGCATGTTTACCAGCCGCGCCGAATTTAGAACACTGCTGCGGCAGGACAATGCCGACCTGCGCCTTACCGAAATAAGTTACCACATGGGCCTGGCCGGTCAGGAAAGAATGTACCGGGTGCAAGAGAAAAAAGCAGCCGTGGCCCAAATTACAGCACAATTGCAGCAGTATCATGTAGAACCCGATACGATAAACGATTATTTAGAAAGTATTGCCTCTGCCCCATTGAATGAAAAACAGAAAGCGGCTAAATTATTATTGAGACCATCTGTTAACCTGTCTGAAATGTTGCAAAACCTGCCCGAACTGGCTGCATCGTTTCAAAACAAGGAAGCAGCACATTTGGAACAGGCAGAAATACAAATCAAGTACGAACGTTATATTGCCAAGGAACAGGAATTGGTTGAAAAAATGAGCCAGATGGAAGATTTAATCATCCCCGATAACTTTGATTACGACCGCCTGCACGCCCTTTCTTCTGAAGCCCTGCAGAAATTTAAAAAAATTAAACCCAGAACCATCGGACAGGCAGGCAGAATTAGCGGAGTAAATCCCAGCGATATTCAAATTCTCATGGTGTATATGGGCCGATAATTCCTTAATTTTAAGGCATTCATCTAAACAAACACATATGCACAAGAAAATTTGGATACCGGCACTGTTATTCATGCTGATCAGTTGTGGTTTGATGTCCTGTCACCCATCATCCCAACCCCTCACCGTTCAGGAATACTTTGCACCTCAGGATTCCGGTGTACAAACCGCCGGCATTAAAATGATTCCAATACAAACCTCGGTGGGCACTTTTCACGTATGGACCAAACGTATGGGCAACAACCCCACCATTAAAGTTTTATTGCTACACGGTGGTCCGGCTATGACGCATGAATACTTAGAATGTTTTGAAAGCTTTTTTCCAAAAGAGGGTTTTGAAATGATTGAATACGACCAATTGGGTTCTTATTACAGCGACCAGCCAACCGATAGCAGTTTATGGACACTGCCCCGCTTTGTAGAAGAAGTAGAACAAGTGCGGAAGGCGTTAGGATTGAACAAGGATAATTTTTATTTATTAGGCAATTCCTGGGGCGGCATTCTGGCTATGCAATATGCCCTGAAATACCAGCAAAACCTGAAGGGATTAATTATTTGTAACATGATGAGCAGTTGCCCTGATTACGGCAAATATGCCGATCAGGTACTGGCCAAACAAATGGACCCAAAAGTATTGGATACCATTCGTGCCATAGAAGCCCGCGGCGATTTTAAAAATCCCAAATACATGCAACTGCTGTTACCCAATTTTTACAAACAGCACCTGTGCCGTTTAGCCGAATGGCCCGATCCGGTAAACCGCGCCTTTAAACATGTAAATGAAACCATTTATACCATGATGCAGGGCCCTTCAGAATTTGGCATTGCAGGACGTTTAGCCAATTGGGATATCAAAGACCGCCTGAAAGAAATTGCCGTACCTACTTTGGTGGTAGGCGCCAAATACGATACCATGGACCCCGACCACATGAGCTGGATGAGCAAACAGGTACAACATGGCCGCTATTTGTATTGCCCCAACGGCAGCCATTTAGCCATGTGGGATGACCAGCAACATTTTTATCCCGGCGTTATCAGCTTTATTAAAGAGGTGGACAATGGCAGTTTTAAATAATATAATATTTTAATATAATTAAAAGCGAGGGTTTTTGCTTCGCTTTTTTTATGGCGTTAACCGTAAAAATCAGGTTTATCACCGAAAAAATGATGAGCGGTTTTATTCCTAAATCAAAAATAGTAGCTTTAAACCTCCTTACTTCAAAACCAAACATTATGAGAAAAGTACAACTCCTGCTATTGGGGCTTATCGTCTGTTTGATGGTGCGTGCCCAGGAAACCTTTCCGGTAAACGGGGTAGCAGACCCCCGAACCCGAGCGTATGCGTTTATCAATGCCAGCATTGTAAAAGATGCCCAAACCACCCTGAACAATGCCACTTTGTTAATAAAAGAAGGAAAAATTGTGGCAGTAGGTAATAATATAACCCTACCCGCCGATGCGGTGGTGGTAGATTGTAAAAACAAATACCTCTATCCGTCTTTTATTGATGTATATACCGATTATGGTGTTACCGTACCTACCCGCCCTGCCGGTGGTTTTAATTATATGGCGCCCACTCAGTTTACTTCTAATATAAAAGGGGCCTATGGATGGAACCAGGCCATTAAACCACAGGTAAATGCCATTGACCAGTTTAATGCCGATGATAAAAAAGCAGCACCTTACAGAATGCTGGGATTCGGAACCGTTTTAACGCATGTTAAAGACGGTATAGCCCGTGGCACCGGCGCAGTGGTAACCTTAGCCAACGAAGCCGATAATTTTGCCGTGGTAAAAGAAAAAGCATCTGCACACTACTCCTTCAATAAAGGTAGTTCAACCCAAAGCTACCCCTCCAGTTTAATGGGTTCAATAGCCTTATTGCGCCAAACCTATTTAGATGCTAAATGGTATAAAAACAAACCCGCCACCGAAGGCACCAATTTATCATTACAAGCCTGGAATAACCTGCAATCATTACCCCAAATATTTGAGGCAGATGATAAATGGAACGATTTAAGAGCCGACAGAATTGGGGATGAATTTGGTGTACAATATATCATAAAAGGCGGTGGAAACGAATACCAGCGCATGCCCGAAATCATTGCATCAAAAGCAACCTATATTTTACCGCTCAACTTTCCACAGGCATTGGATGTGGAAGACCCCAACGATGCCCGCTTTGTGTCGCTGGCCGATATGAAAAACTGGGAACTGGCACCCACCAATCCCGCCGCTTTTGAAAAAGCCAATATCACATTTTGTTTAACCACCAGCGATTTAAAAGATGTAAAACAGTTTATGCCCAACTTACGGAAAGCCATTGCCGATGGTCTTTCTGAAAAAACCGCATTGGAAGCATTAACCAAAACACCCGCTACCCTTCTGAATGTGTACGATAAAGTAGGCAGCCTCGATGCAGGTAAATTAGCCAACTTTATTATTACCACTGGTCCGGTATTTGATGAGAATACCAAAATAGTTGAAAACTGGATCCAGGGAAAAAACTATGCCATTAACCCCGCAGAATGGAACACCGTTAGTGGAGAATATACTTTGACGATTCACACACCCAAGGGAACACAGCAATACAATTTGTTGGTAAAAAACAGCACTACTGCACAAATACTACAAGCCGATACCGTTAGTGTAAAATTAAACCATGATGGCAAGGCAGTAAAAATGCAGTTTGCTTTGGAAGGCAATAAAAAAGCTGAAGGCGAACGCCCACACCGAACCGGACAATATTTATTAAGCGGCCTGGCACTGAAAGAAAACTGGAGTGGTACCGGAAGAGATGATATGGGCAATGCCTTTACCTGGACAGCCACCTATACCAAACCATTACCTGCAGAAACAGCCAATAACAGAAAAAGAATGCAAAGCAGGCCAATTGCAAAAGTAACCTATCCATTTGATGGATATGGATTTGAAGAAATGCCCAAACAACAAAACCTGCTCATTAAAAATGGTACGGTATGGACCAACGAAAAAGAAGGTGTGGTAACCAATACCGATGTGCTGATTAAGAATGGAAAAATTGCCAAAGTGGGCAAAAACCTCAGCGACCCAACCGCTACCGTGATAGATGCTACCGGCCTGCACGTTACCCCGGGTATTATTGATGAACACTCACATATTGCTGCTGCCTCTATTAATGAAGGCGCACAATCTGTTACTTCTGAAGTAAGAATTGGCGACAACCTGAATCCCGATGACATTAATATTTACCGCCAGTTAAGTGGTGGTGTAACTACTTCGCATATATTACATGGATCGGCCAATACAATCGGCGGACAAACCCAATTGATTAAATTACGGTGGGGGGCTGACGATGAGCAGTTAAAATTTGCCGGCGCTGATCCCTTTATCAAATTTGCCTTGGGTGAAAATGTAAAACGCACCACATCCCCTGCCAATAACCGTTTCCCTGATACCCGTATGGGGGTAGAACAGGTATTGGTAGATGCCTTTACCCGTGCATTGGATTATGAAGCTGCCATGAAAAAAGATCCGATTAACACCCGTAGAGATCTGGAATTGGATGCATTGGTAGAAATTTTAAATAAAAAACGCTTCATCACTTGTCACTCTTATGTGCAAAGCGAAATAACCGCTGCTATGCGCGTAGGAGAACGTTTTGGCTTCCGTTTCAACACCTTTACCCATATTTTGGAAGGTTATAAAGTGGCCGATAAAATGAAAGCACATGGTGCTAATACTTCAACCTTCTCCGACTGGTGGGCCTATAAAAATGAAGTAAAAGATGCTATTGCTTATAATGCTTCCATTATGCATAAAGTAGGATTGAATGTTTGTATCAATTCAGATGATGCAGAAATGGCACGCCGTTTAAATCAGGAAGCAGCCAAATCTATTAAATACGGTGGTATGAGTGAAGAAGATGCTTTAAAAATGGTAACCATTAATCCTGCCAAAGCCTTGCATGTAGACAATAAAGTGGGTAGTATTAAAGAGGGCAAAGATGCAGATATTGTGATTTGGTCAGCTAATCCGTTGAGCATTTATGCATCAGCTCAAAAAACCATTGTGGATGGTATTGTTTATTTTGACAGGGAAAGAGATGCACAATTGCGTAAAAAAATTCAGGAAGAGCGCAACCGCCTTATTCAGAAAATGATTGGTGAAAAAAGAAACGGAGCTCCGGTAATGCGGGCACAACCCAGTTGGCAATATGTATTGAGTTGCGGTGACCACGACCATCATGATGGCATGATAACAATTGATATCAGCGAAGACGATGGTATTTCAGCCGCCACTTTAGAAACCATTTCTCAAAATAAATAAATTCATTCCAACAATAGGATGAACCTTACATCAAAAAATTAGGAATCATGAAAAACATTAAAATAACCCTCATACTTGCAGCCTTGTTCCTGATGAACGCTGCCGCCTTTGCGCAGGATGATGTTTTGCCTGCAAAACCCTATATGGGCCGGTTGTTTATTACCAATGGCACCGTACATGTTGGCAATGGTAGTGTAATCGATAAAGCTACTATTGAAGTAAACAATGGAAAAATAGTGGCCATACATACCACAGAAGTTGCCATACCTGCCGATGCCAAAAAAGTAGATGCTACCGGCAAACAGGTATATCCAGGTTTAATTTTATCCAATACCGATTTAGGTTTAAAAGAAATAGCCAATGGCGTACGTGGCAGTAACGACTATTTAGAATTGGGCGATCTAAATCCGAATGTACGGTCTATAGTAGCTTATAATACCGATTCAAAAATCATTAATACACTTAAAGCCAACGGTATACTATTGGCGAGTGTAACACCAGAAGGCGGCAGCATTAGCGGCTCCTCTTCTGTTGTACAATTAGATGCCTGGAATTGGGAAGATGCCGCTTATAAAATGGACAATAATATTCACATGAATATGCCCAGCTTTATTCGTCGCCCCGGTAGAAGATTTGGTGCTGTTAACCCGGAAAATATGCCCGACCCGGCCATAGCAGCCTACGAAAAAATAGAAGAACTGAAAAACTTCTTCCGCCAGGCAAAAGCTTATTTGGCAGAAAGCAAACATGCACAAACTAATTTAAAGTTTGAAGCCGTAAAAGGCTTATTCGATCAAAGCAAACATTTGTTCGTTCATGCCGATCAGGTAAAACAAATGCTGGCTGCCATTGATTTTGCCAAAGAATTTGGATTTAAAGTAACCATTGTAGGCGCCAGCGATAGCTACCAGATGGCCGATTTATTGAAAGCCAATGATATTTCAGTAATTTTAAATCAGGAACATGCCTTGCCTACAACAGAAGATGATGATATAGACCAGCCCTATAAAACCCCCGGCGAATTGCAAAAAGCAGGTGTGTTATTTGCCCTAAATGATGCTTTTGATGAAGCTCGCTACCGCAACCTCATGTTCAACGCCGGCACTGCTGCTACTTACGGCTTAACCAAAGAGCAGGCACTGCAAGCCATTACCCTAAACAGTGCCAAAATTCTGGGTATTGATGACAGAACCGGTTCACTTGAAGTAGGAAAAGATGCGAATATTGTAGTAAGCGATGGAGATATTTTAGATATGCATTCCAGCATTATTCGCCATGCCTTTATTCAGGGTAGAGAAGTGAGTTTGGAGAATAAACAAACCGAACTGAACAGAAAATATTTAACCAAATATGGTTTAACGCAGTAGTGGAGCCCAATATGCACAAAAACCAAAAAGAGGTTGCCCCACCACAAATGGCAGCCTCTTTTCTTTTTCGCCTCCGCGCATTTCTATACCTTAGCTGTTATGCAGAAAAAATTATTTTTATTAGATGCGTTTGCGCTCATTTTTCGCGCTTATTATGCATTGATACGCAGCCCCAGAATTACCAGCAAAGGCAAAAACACCAATGCGCAGTTCGGATTTACCAATACACTGATTGAATTAATGAACAAGGAAAAGCCCACCCACCTGGCCGTATGCTTTGATATGGAAGAGCTCACTGAGCGCCATACCGATTTTGCAGATTATAAAGCCAACCGTCAGGAAACTCCGGAAGATTTACTGGCCGCTATTCCCGATATAAAAAAAATTATAGAAGCCTTCAATATTCCGGTAATTGGTATACCCGGCTATGAGGCCGACGATGTGATTGGCACACTGGCCTGGGAAGCCCACGATGCGGGATATGAGGTATTTATGGTTACTCCCGATAAAGATTATGGCCAGTTGGTGCGGGATGGTATTACCATTTATAAACCCGCTTATCAGGGTGGCAATGTAGAATTAATGGGCCCCAAAGAAGTTTGTGAAAAATGGAATATCGATAGCATTAGTCAGGTAGTAGATATGCTGGGCTTAATGGGCGATGCGGTAGATAATATTCCCGGTATTCCCGGTATTGGCGAAAAAACCGCCGCTAAATTATTAAAAGAATATGGCACGCTGGAAAATGTATTGGCCAATGCCGACAACATAAAAGGAGTCTTGGGCGAAAAAATAAGAGCCGGAAAAGAGAGTGCTATTATCAGTAAAAAATTAGCCACCATTATTACCAATGTTCCGGTAAGTTTTCATGAAGAAAATTTTCGATTAAAGCCATTCGATAAAGAAAAACTGATTGAAGTATTTACCGAATTAGAATTTAAAACTTTAGGCAAAAGAGTATTGGGAGAAGATTTGCCTGCCTTTACCACAGCCCCTCAAGCCATACAAACCGATTTATTTGGTACACCCGTTACACCTCAAAACAACTATGCAGTAAAACCGGCCGCTTACACCAATCCAACCCTATTAGCAGAAAATTTTGGAATGAAAGATAGCAGCAATACTGCGCACACCTATCATTTAGTAAATACACCCAACGCTATTCAACAGTTAATAGAAACCTTGTTACAGCAAAAAGAAATAGCTTTTGATACTGAAACCACCGGCATAGATGCCAATCAGGCACAGCCGGTAGGTATGAGCTTTGCATTTCGTGCACATGATGCTTATTATGTACCCGTTCCCAAAGAAAAATCAGCTGCTGCCGCATTGTTACATCAATTTTCACCATTGTGGAGCCGCGAAGATGTATTATGGATCGGCCAAAATATTAAATACGATTTATTGGTTTTAAAATGGCAGGGTATTGAGTTAAAAGGTAAAATTTTAGATACCATGTTGGCTCATTATGTAATTGAACCCGATGGCAAACACAATATGGATGGACTGAGCGAACAGTATTTGCATTACCAGCCTATTTCAATAGAATCATTGATTGGTAAAAAAGGAAAAGGGCAAGGCAATATGCAGGATGTTGAATTAGAAAAAATAAAAGAATATGCAGCAGAAGATGCCGATATAACCTTGCAATTAAAACAGGTTTTGTTGCCGTTGGTAAAAGAAAAACAAGTGCAGCAGGTATTGGACCAGATAGAAAATCCGCTGGTGCCCGTACTTACCCGGATGGAATATGAAGGCGTAGCCGTTGATGTTGATTTTTTACATGCCTACAGTAAAACCTTAGCTACCGAAGCCAAAGCGGCAGAAGAAAGCGTATACCAGCAAGCCGGTGTGCGGTTTAACCTCGCCTCGCCCAAACAATTAGGTGAAGTGTTGTTCGATAAACTGCAACTAGACCCATCTGCCAAAAAAACAAAAACTGGCCAATACCAAACAGGTGAAGATGTATTGACCAAGCTGGCGGCAAAGGGCCATAAAATTGTAGAAGATATTCTGGCATTCCGTGAGCTCACCAAACTGAATTCTACCTATGTAGAGGCGCTGCCTGCCTTAATTCACCCCATCACCGGGCGGGTACATACTTCCTATGCACAGGCCGTAGCTGTAACCGGGCGGTTGAGTAGCAACAATCCCAATTTGCAAAATATACCTATCCGCAGCGATCGGGGCCGGGAAATCAGAAAAGCTTTTATTCCCCGTAAAAAGAACCGATTTATAGTAAGTGCCGATTACTCACAAATTGAATTACGCATTGTAGCTGCCATTAGCGGCGATGCCAATATGTGTACTGCCTTTAAAGCTGGAAAAGACATTCATACCGCAACGGCAGCTAAAGTATATGGCATTGATGAAACAGCCGTAACCAAAGAAATGCGCTACAAAGCCAAAAGTGTAAATTTTGGCATTATTTACGGTCAGGGTGCTTTTGGTTTAGCCGATAATCTGGGCATTTCCCGTACCGAAGCCAAAGAAATTATCGACAATTATAAAAAAGAATTTCCGGGCATTACGGCCTATATGGAAAATACCATTGCATTTGCACAAAAGCATGGTTATGTAGAAACGCTGATGGGCAGAAAGCGCTGGTTAAAAGACATTAATTCCGCCAACTTTACCGTTCGCGGATATGCAGAACGCAATGCTATTAACTCGCCTATACAGGGAACGGCAGCCGATATGATTAAATTAGCCATGATAAAAATTGATGCAGCCCTGCGCAAAGAAAAATTGCGGTCGGTGATGATTTTGCAGGTACATGATGAATTGGTATTTGATGTAGTACCCGAAGAATTGGAAATGATACAACCCCTCATTTTAAACAATATGCGGGAGGCATTGGTATTGCCCAATAAAGTACCCATTGAAGCAGAAATCGGCATTGGTAAAAACTGGTTAGAAGCACATTGATGGGAGGTGAATTTTACATCAATAAAGATGAATTGAATGAAAAGCAATGAAAAAGAAAGACATTCTAGTTAATGGCAATACCATCAATCAACAATGGCAAGTGCCAATATGGTTTGGGTTATTGTTGGCAATGATTACAACTTTCTGGGGCTGTAAACCTCAAAAGCATTATACCCGTCCGCACGTACAAATTGAAACAACTTTAGGATATATTGAATTAGAATTATACCCCGAGAAAGCACCTAAAACAGTAGCAGCTTTTTTGAGTTATGTAGATTCCGGTTACTACAAAAGAGCCAGTTTTTATCGTGTGTTGAACGATTTAAACCAACCCATGAATGCACCCAAAACCGAATTGGTACAGGGTGGAATCTGGAAAACCAATCATCAATTGGCCACTTCAGTACCCGGTATACCGCACGAAAGTACCAAAGCAACTGGTTTGCGGCATGAAGCGGGTACGGTATCCTTAGCCAGAATGGCGCCCGGCACCGCTGGCACAGAATTTTTTATTTGTATGGAACGAGAGCCCGGACTGGATTATGGCGGCGCCAATATGGATGATAAACAGGGCTTTGCGGCTTTTGGTAAAGTAGTGAAGGGGATGGATGTGGTTGAAAAAATTTACAATGGGAGCGATTATAACCAGTACCTCGATCCGCCAGTTGTAATTTTTAATATGCGGCGCTTATAAAAATACGCACCATTGCAATAGCAGCGCAGGGGTATTTAAATAGGCCCAATTTATTGTTTTTGCAATTCCATTTTTTGAATATTTCCTTGACCGTCGGTGGTTTTCCAAACCTGGTATTTGGCTTTATTGGTAACAATAATCCATGATTTTGGGAACTGTGTATTATCGCTGTTCAATGTAACGTTTTGTCCGTTAATTGTGTAGGTAAAAGGCTTTTGGTCGTTGGTTTGGTTGCCCAGAATAGAATAACTCAGCGATTTTACACCGCTACCATCTTTCTTAAACTGAATGGTACCCACATTGCTGGCTTCTGCATTCTGCTGATTGATATTGGTTTCCTGAAATTTTACAATATTCCAGGTTCCGGTTAATCGTTGTTATAAACTGCAGGCACTCAATAATAATGTGGCTGCAAGAATGGTACCGAGTGTTTTCATTTGTTTCATCATCATTAAAAATTTCATTTTTTCTTAAAAACAGGCACCGTACTGCAAGGTTCGCCGTACATGATGCTTTTTACATAAGGTTGTAATTGTTGGGTAATGGCAACAAAAACAGATTCTGGAACCGGCGTATCACCACATCCTTTTATCACTACCCGCTTGTTGGTATAAGTTGGTGCCTCTAAAGCTTTAATATTTTGTATCCAAACAAATTCCAATGCTTTTTCAGGTGTACCGCAAAATATAGTTTTGGCTACAGGTGTTAAATAAGCGCTTACCAACATGTACGCCCACATAGGTATAATGGCATCGGCAGTGCAATGAATGGCAACAATGGCGCCGGTATACTGTTCCCAGTTTACCGCTTGTAATGCCGCTCTGAAGTCTTTTTCTTTTAAAATAAGCTCCATGAAAAGATACTCTTTCAAATCGAAAGAGCGCAGCGGTTCGCTGGGCGAAAAGCCAGCTAAATCCAAAGTAATTAATCCACTTTCAGCTACCTTATTAACAATGGGTGTTTCCATATTTTAATGTTATTACCATCACAAAGATACAACTTGTTATGGGTGTGGTTTTTCGTAATACGATAAAAAAAGGCTTCCGGAAACAACCGGAAACCTTTTGAAGTGGTTGATACAAATGAATGAACTAATAAAACTTGCTGCGGTAATCTTTTACTATGGCCGATTTGCGCAGGGCATCCATACCTCTGTAAATGGCCATTCGTAAAGATTGTAACAGGGTTTGTTGAATGGTTTGTGTTTCTTCTGCAATAGCTGGTTTACTGTTAATGGCGTTTACCTGTAAAGCAAATACCCCATTACTGCCGGCAATAGGCGGTGTAACTTTATTGAGATAAGCTTTATTGAAAGAAGCGCCGGTAAATTTTGCATCGTTACCAATGCCAGTAATAAACGGACTGCTGAAAGAAATGCTGTCTGCTTTTTGAACTGAACTACCGGTGGCGGTTGCATAAGTATTTAAATCAACCCCTGTTTTAAACTTCGTATCCAATAAAATTTTCGCTTTCTTTTCATTGCGAACAATGGGTTCAATCAGCGGTCTTAAAACAGCTGCTGGCGGTAAGCCCGGTTTAATGTCTGCAATAACAATAGGAACCACATAATTATTGCCTATTCTTACCGGTTCTTCATCTACATCACCTACACTATGGTCATAAATCCAGCGTACCAACTGGCGGCTATCACCCAAATTGGGAATATTGTAATCGTTCTCTTTAATGTCTTCAGCCGTTAAAATAGGTTTATTCATTTTAGCAGCAGTAGCATCAAAATCTTTTTTGTTTTTACTGAGAGAGGCAAACTGAGCTGCGGCATTAACAGCTGCGGCATCGGTTTCATTGCTAACGGTAATGGGTTTAGCATAATAAGCAATTTTGTAGGCAGGAGAAGAACCCTTTTGTCCCAATACTTCTACATAATGTAAGCCATATTCGGTGGTAATAACCCCTTTGCTACCCACGGGTTTTTCAAAACTGAAATCATTAAAGGTAGGAACCATGCGTCCGGTAGTAAAATAATCGTATACACCGCCAGTGCTTTTGTTACCATCATCAGAATATTTTAAGGCAACAGAATCAAATGGAACACCAGCCTTTAGCTGCATTTCAACAGTGTCCATAATTTTACGGGCGGCGCTATCTTCTCTCACTCTTTGTAATACACCTGATTGCGGGTCTTGCTGGTGGGTGGCCACTAAAATATGGCGCACTTTGGCAGAATCGGGTAATTGTTTAACGGCAATTAGTTTAGCAATTACATATTCATTTCCATCTAAATAGGGACCATACACACCATTAACAGGTAATTTAGCAATAGAATCAATGCTTTTTTGTTTGATTTGATTTTTAGAAATAAAGCCATCATAAAAAGGCAAATCAGATGTGTTTTGTGCAAAGAAGGTGTTGATGTTGGTATTGGTAGCCAAATCCGCTTTTTTGGCCAGCACTTGTTGAAAGGCTGCCATTGAATCGGTCGCACTTGGGTTGGCATCAAAGGTTACATAAGCGATACTGCGGGTTTCTTCATCGTGTTTGTATTCATCTTTATGTTTGCTGGCATAAGCCATAATTTCATCATCACTTACTTTAACCGAAGAGTCGGGTATGGCACTATAAGGCGTATATACATAAGAAACGTTGGAGATTAGATTGTTATCGGATGCAGTTTTGGTAACCAACCATTTAGGAACATACATGGCTTGTTGCAACAAAGCCTGATATTTGGCCTGTAAAGCCTGTTGAATGGCCGGCTTAATATAAGCCTCTTCTACCTGCGCCATTTGTTGTGTATTCTTCGATTTTTTCAATTGTTCAAAAGCCGATTTAGCTTCATCCACCATAAACATACCGGTTTTAGGGTCGGTAAATTCCCGCTTTAACGGCGAGGTCATGGGGTTAAATAAAATATTGCTCACTTCTTTTGCCGTTACAGTAAGTCCTAGTTTTTTGTATTGCTGATCCATAATAATGGAAGCCACTTCATTATTCCATAACTGGGCAATGGTTTGTTCGCGGTTGGCGCCACGGCCACCATACATGCTTACTTTTTCTTCAAAGTCGGCACGCTCAATACTTTGGCCATTTACTTTACCGATAACCGTAGTATTGGAAAAGAAATTTCCCCTGCGAAATGAACCATCTTGCAGAATAAAGGCCAGTAACGCCAATGCAATAATGCCAAAAACAAACCAGGCTCCTTTGTCGCGAATGCGTTGAATAACAGACATAACTATAATTGTTAGTAATAAATTTTATAAGGATGGCAAAAATAGGGGATTAAGTTTATTGCACAAATTGTGGAAAAATTACCAAAAGGCAATGTGGTTGTCTAAAACGGGTCACTACAACAATCCCATCCCAGTTTTTGGAAAATCGTTGTTTCGGGAAGGTTTAGGTGCTTTGTTCTGCAACAGTAACAGAGTATGCTAGTACTGCCCTGTTTTATAAACTAAAGTTGGCTGCTGTGGAAAAATTGCCGGAAAGCGAATCGAGTAATTGGCTGATTATGGCAGATGCTGTCAGATAATGTTCACTGGGGCTGTAAGTAAAAACACAAGACCCGTTTTTAATGGTTTGAATAATAGCCGGGGCAAGTTTGGGAGGCAGTGCAGGGCAGCCCTCGCTGCGGCCCAGATAGCCTTGTGCTTTTATAAACTTTTCACTGGCATAAGGTGCTGAATGTATTACGATACCTCTGATGTAGGCATTGTCATTAATACCTGGTTCTAAACCATTTAACCGTAGTGCAAAACCATGTTTGCCGCGATAAGTGTTTTCAGTAACATAAAAGCCTAAACTGCTTTTGTAACTATTGGCCCTGTTCGAGAATTGGGTGGCCATTAGTTTGCCGGAATTTTTTCCATGTGCCACATAGGTATTGTACAACAATGCCCCATGCAACAAGTCAATTACAAATAATCTTTTTTGTGAAGAAGGTAAACTAAAATCAATAATGGTTAAAACAGCATCGTTTTGAATTTTACCTGCTTGTAATAATTCCTGCATTCCGGCCAATGCCATTTTGTAGGCTGTAAAGGATAGACCTTTGTAGCCTAAAGCCAATTGCTGGTAAAGGGATAAATGGGTAGACGGGGCAATATTTTTGAGCGGAATATGACGATTTTGAGGGCTATACGCAAAGTTTGGCGCAAAACTAAACATCACCGGAAGGGCAATGATACATAGGATAAATTGGACTGTTTTTTTACTTTTCAACAACATCATGCTGCACAAATAAATTTCAAAAAGAATGCAAACTACTTGAAATAGCGAAAAAGTAGTGCCACCTGCAAAATTTATTAACCTTTCTTTAACAAAGCAATTATATTAAATTACTGCATTCCCAACCAGGCATAGTAGCCGGCCCCCAATAAAGGCGCTTGTTGGTTCAGCACCACATGAACGCTTACTTCGGCCAATAGCTGACGCATTCTGCCACTGTTTTGAAACGTTTCATCCCAAACAGCAGCATTTAATAAAGGCAACACTTTGGGCGCAATGCCCCCGGCCAGATAAAGCCCCCCGGTAGCTTTGTATTTCAGAATTATATTAGCCGCCTCAATAGAAAGGTATCGGTTAAACAATTGCAAGGTTTCCAGGCAAACCGGGCAGGAGCCATCCTGTGCCGCTTTGCTGATGGCTGCAGCCTTATCAGATGCTGTTTGAATACCCGATAAAATCGGATCCGGGCATTTCTTGGCCTCTTTTAGTACTAAAAAATCCCAGATGTTTTCAATGCCACCACCACTGAGCAATCGTTCCCAGCTAACATGCGGATATTTTTCCATTAAAAAATGCATCAAGGCAATATCCTGGTGGGTGCGGGGGGCAAAATCGCAGTGCCCGCCTTCTGTGGCAAAGGGATGGTAAGCGGTTCCATCAAAGTACATTCCCGCTTCGCCCAAGCCCGTGCCTGCCGCCAATATGCCAATATTACCCGGTGTTTCATTTTTTCCCTTGTGTAATATGTGCAGCTCATTGGGAGCAACGCCTGCAAGGCCATAAGCTGTGGCTTCCAGATCATTTAAAATGGCCACCGGACAGTTATGCATCAATCGGCTGATATCTTTGCCATTAATTTCCCAGCTTAAATTGGTAAACTTTACCGATCCTTCTATAATAGGGCCAGCTACTGAAAGGCAAATGCGCTCCGGCACGAGCTGATCTTTTAAAAAATCGGTCAGAATTTCCTGAAAGGAATGATAGTCTTTACTGGTATACCGTTTTTCTTTTATAGAGGTAAATCCCTGGCCATTCACTTTAAACAAAGCAATGTTGGCTTTTGTACCACCAATATCGCCTGCTAATACCAAAATATTATCGGGTGCTGCCTGCAAATGAGGGAAAGCAATCGGAAGATGTAAAGATGGATTCATAATAAGCGGCAAGTTAGTATAAATGATTTATTTGTGCCGCCAATAGCCTGTTGAAATTTTTGCCCGAAAGAATATGCACATACTGTTTGAATACCAGACATAGCTGTTATCTTGCAGTGCAGAATATGGCGAAAATATACGCCGGTAATCAGCAAAAAGGATACTATTGAATTTACTATAATCAGGTTCTGTCAACAGAGCCGAATGAATGAGAATGACACAGCCCAATTACTTAAACGGATTAAATGAACCCCAGCGTGAAGCGGTAACCACCATCAAGGGCCCGTTGTTAATTATTGCCGGAGCCGGTAGTGGAAAAACAAAAGTATTAACTACCCGGATTGCGCATTTAATGGCCAATGGGGTAGATGCCTTTAATATTTTAGCATTAACTTTTACCAATAAGGCAGCGCAGGAAATGAAAGAGCGGGTAGAAAGGATTTTGGGCAATCATGATGCACGAAACTTGTATATCGGCACTTTTCACAGTGTATTTGCTCGTATTCTCAGGGGCGAAGCACATCGGTTGGGCTACCCCAGTAATTTCACTATATATGATACAGATGACAGCCGTTCTGTTTTAAAAACCGTGATTAATGAATTAAATTTAGACGATAAGCACTACAAGCCCAACATTGTACACAACAGAATTTCATCGGCTAAAAATGCATTGGTTGGTCCGGCTGAATATGCCACAGATTATTACATTCAACAGGAAGATATGCGTGCCAACCGCCCCGCTATTGCACAGGTGTATGCAGCCTATGCGGCACGCTGTTTTAAAAACGGGGCGATGGATTTTGATGATTTATTGTTCAAAATGTATGAGTTGCTGAAAACCCATAATGAGGCGCTATATAAATATCAAAACAAGTTTAAATATATTTTGATTGATGAGTACCAGGATACCAATCCGGTACAATATCAAATTACCAAACTGCTGGCGGCCATTCATGAAAATATTTGTGTGGTGGGCGATGATGCCCAGAGTATTTACAGCTTTCGCGGAGCCACCATCGAAAATATATTGCAGTTCCAAAAAGATTATGATGATGTAAAGCTGGTAAAATTAGAGCAAAACTACCGCAGTACCGATACCATTATTAAAGTAGCCAACGAAGTAATTAAAAACAACAAGGGACAAATACCCAAATTATTATGGACCGAAAATGCGACCGGCGAAAAAATTAAGCTGGTACGCACCATGACCGATAATGAAGAAGGAAAGTTTGTAGCCGATACCATTCAGGAACAAAAACTGCGCAACCATTACGATAATAAAGATTTTGCTATTTTATACCGCACCAATGCCCAAAGCCGTTCGTTTGAAGAAAGCCTGCGCCGCATGGGCATACCGTATAAAATTTATGGCGGCCTCAGCTTTTACCAACGGAAAGAAGTGAAAGATTATATTGCTTACTTACGGGTAATTGTAAATACCAGAGATGAGGAAGCGCTGAAAAGAATTATTAACTATCCTGTTCGGGGTATTGGCAAAACAACTATCGAAAAAGCAGTGATTATTGCCAATGAAACAAACACCACATTATATGAAGTGTTGCAATCGGCCGCAGCCCATGGGTTTAAAGGCGCTACGTTGGAATCCATTCAAAATTTTGTAACCATGATTCGCTACTTTCAAACATTGATGGCAGGCAATAATGCGTATGAAGTGGCGGTTCAGGTGGGCAAACATACCAATTTGGTGAAAGAGTTGTTTAATGACAAAACTACAGAAGGCCTGGCCCGTTATGAAAACGTGCAGGAACTCATGAACTCAATAAAAGAGTGGACAGAGATGCCCGATAATGAAGAAGGCGAAATGGTAGATAAATCGCTTGGCAGTTATTTACAGCAAATAACCTTATTAACAGATGCAGATAAAGATACTGACCCCGATGCAGATTCAGTAAAACTAATGACCATTCATGCCGCCAAAGGGCTTGAATTTAAATGTGTGTTTGTGGGCGGTATTGAAGAAACGCTGTTCCCCAATGCAATGAGCATTAATTCAAGAGAAGAATTGGAAGAAGAGCGCCGCTTGTTTTATGTAGCAGTAACGCGTGCCAAAGAAAAGCTGTGGTTAAGCTATGCCAATGCACGCTATCGTTTTGGAAGCCTTGTTCAAAATGAACCCAGTCGCTTTTTGGAAGAAATGCCCGAATCATTGTTAGATAAAAGTTATGCCGGAGGCGGTGCAAGAAACAATGCCGGAAATGGGTTCAATAACGGTAATGCCTTTCAGCGCATGCAAAGGGGTATGGGTTATTCCGATACAGATGCTGCAGAAAAAAAGTATGGCTCCCCTCCTTCCAAGAAACAGCCTTCCAAACCCGCTTATATGCCTGTTACCCCACCACCACCTAAATTAACGGTGCATGTACCCTCTCCCGATTTTGAACCCGGTGATCCCTCTGATATGGAAGCCGGCCAAACGGTTGAACATCAGAAATTTGGTTTTGGAAAAATTGTTAGAATAGAAGGTGGTGCACACAATCCTATTGCTACCATTCAGTTTGAACACAATGGCGAAAAGAAAATTATGCTGAATTATGCAAAAATCAGGATTGTACAGAAATAATTAATTCCAAGTTTCCTGTTTTAAATAATCGCCTTTACTTGAAAAGCAAAAACGAATAGTAATATTTTAAGCAAGAATCCATCCTTTGTAACTGCATGAATTGACTGGGGTGTCAGTTCTACAATTTCGCTAATGGTGGTTTCTATGCGTTTTCTCATGACATTCTTTATAAACCTCTGATAAGGTTTGT
>NZ_LUHG01000063.1 GCF_001623405.1 Hydrotalea flava | reverse complement strand
GGGTAGATTTTTTCCCCGCAGTGTCTACTCCGGTTGGAAGAGGGGTTAAGAAGGGGGAGTAGTAGTGCGTTTGGGAGTAGGTGGCACATGGCTAGGGGAAACGGAGGGACGCTGCGAATCACGAAGCGAGCACCCGTACTCCAACACCGCAGCATCCCCCACGAACTCCCATCTACGTAGATGACTATGCGTGAATGGCGAATACTAATAAACTACTGAATAGGGTAGATTTTTTCCCCGCAGTGTCTACTCCGGTTGGAAGAGGGGTTAAGAAGGGGGAGTAGTAGTGCGTTTGGGAGTAGGTGGCACATGGCTAGGGGAAACGGAGGGACGCTGCGGATCACGGAGCGAGCACCCATACTCCAACACCGCAGCATCCCCCACGAACTCCCATCTACGTAGATGACTATGCGTGAATGGCGAATACTAATAAACTACTGAATAGGGTAGATACTGCGGGGAAGAGTGAGGTAGCGGAGG
>NZ_LUHG01000028.1 GCF_001623405.1 Hydrotalea flava | reverse complement strand
CTATCTTACCCCTCTTCTTATCCCGCATATCCCCTCTCTCACTTCCCCTCTATCGTTATTGGGGTTGCAAAAGTAATAACCCTACTCTTCCCTACCAAACTTTTTTAAACCTTTTTTTGAAAAAAAAATTGTTGATTGATTCGGTAAAAGAACTTGTTTTTTAAAAAAACGGAATGCAAAGATAAACTACTGAAAATCAACACCAAAATCTTTTTTGAAACTTTTACAATTTAAAAGAAAAACTTCTGCTGAATGTTTTCTAAGAACTACCATTTTTTTTGAATGGGCGGCGAAGATACAAGCATTTGGGAAACTACCAAACTTAAATTGAAAAAAAAGAAAAGGATATCGCTAATGCTGTATGAAAACTATTCAAATTCAACAGGTATTAGTTGAAAAGGGAAATGTACCTTTTCTAAAAATAATCCATGCGCCGGGCTACTGAAATTAGCAGATGCAATTTTTTCGGCATGAAAAATGGCTTCAAATTCTGACAGACTAATGATGCCTCTTCCTGCCTGTAGCATGGTGGCTACCAAGGCACGAACCATACCCCGCAAAAAACGGTTGGCAGTAATAGAATATACAAGCATTCCACTTTGATTTATTTCCCAGCCCGAGCTTTCTATGAAACATTTAAAATTGTTAACCTGACAATTTTTCTTTGAAAATGAAGTAAAATTATTTTGAGTTAAAACTATTGCTGCCGCTTGGTGCAAAGCATCTTCTTTCAAAACATAAGGATAATACCAACTGGTTTCTGTAAGAAACGGATTTTTTATGCGATGCATATAATACTTGTAAGCTCGGGAAGTTGCATCGAAGCGACAATGTGCATGAATGGGCACCTGATATAAATTCAGGATGACAATATCCTTTGGCAAAATAGCATTTAGGTTATATAAATGCTTTTGATGTATTTGTATTTCAGTATCAAAATGAAAAAAATTTTGTCGGGCATGTACACCGGCATCGGTTCTGGATGACCCTGTTAACTGAAAAGGGATTTTCCATAATACCTGCATGGCCTTCTCTATTTCTGATTGAATGGTGGCAGCATTTTCCTGAATTTGAAAACCACTGTACCGGGTACCTTTATAGGATACTTCTAAAAAATAACGGGGCATTGACTACCAATTAATTGTTTTTTTCAAGTAATTTAAACTGTTCGATAATATTGGGATCGATAAACTGATTGATTAAAGAATGAAAATTTCCAACATCAACTATATGGTTTTTTGCAGCAGCGAAAAATTGTAACCTGTTTTGTTGAGAAAGAAATAGTATGCCCAAATTTTTAATTTGCTCCACTGTATAACAGTTTTTTTCAAACGCTTTTTTGGCTGCATCTATCATGGCTGCATCAGTATTAGAAGATGCCATATCGATTCTTGTTTTGTTAAAATCTTCTTTCGAAGCAGGAATACAGGTTGGGGTTGAATTAGGCACTACTTCAGTTGCCGGTTTATGATTCACTGTATCGGCATTTACCGGTGCAGCCGTTTGTACAGTAGTTTTAGTTTCAACCGGGGTTTCTGCAACCACATTAGTAGCTGGTTGCACCTCAGCTCGAGGGGCTTGTTTTAGGGGAATAAACACAGCAATAGTATCTGCTTTAGCCTGTGATTTATCAACATAAATTTGATCTAATCCCTGAGCACCCATTTTTTCAAAAGTTTTTGATACAATACTGTTCTTATTTTGAGTAGCAGTAGTTTGCATTTTAGACACCGTTTTAACTACAGGCGGTGGCATGGTTACTGCATTTGTGTTTGCTTTGACTGCAGCATTGTTTATTTGATTGGTTACTTCCTGCGCAACGCTGTCTTTATTTTGCATATTGGGCTGAGAAACAGGTGTTGTAGTTGTATCCCCCATTTTTTCATTCTGCACGACTTCAGCTGATTCTGTAACCGGCAAGGTGGCAGCAATAACCAATTCATTACTTAAACCATTTAATTGCCAGTTTCCTGTTTCACTTTTGGTAATATTATAACCCGCATCCTGATCGGTTACCGGAATGGTAAAATTTAAGATCAAATTCGGATTTTGCTGCCATTGTAATTGCACCTGATGGTCCCCGGGCATTAGTTTGGGTATAATTAAATATCCGCCAGAAGTGGATGTCCAATCCTGCTGATTGATATGAACAGTGTATGGCTGCCTATTGGCAGACTGTAAATAGATGAAATGATAATTTTGAGTATACCCTATTGCATGAAACATCAATAAACCAATTACTATTAAAAATAATTGCAGGTAATTTTTTTTATAAACCATGTGCCGGAAAAGTTTATACAAATCTAACAGAAAAAAATGGAGCCTGATACATTGATAAAATCACGTAATTTTTTTTTATGTTTTTGGGTTTCTTTAACCAATTCTGTCTTTGCTCGTATTATCTTTATTGCCCTTTATTAAACCATACCGATGAATATGGTTCGTTTTCATTTGGGTAAATCAAAGTTAAACATTCAATTAAAAAAATCACATGAAAAAAATTTTTATTGTTTTACTTGTTATCGTTCATTCCACTGCATTTTCGCAAAATAAAAATGACTGGCAAACCATTTACAGAGGATTTGCTACCAAAATCAATGATTTAGTACATACAAAATTGGAAGCATCATTCGATTATGAGCATAGTTACTTAAATGGCAAAGAATGGGTAACCTTAAAACCCCACTTCTATCCAACCGATTCATTAACCTTAGATGCCAAAGGCATGGATATTGACAAAGTAGCCGTAGATAAAAACGGCAAACTAACTCCACTGCAATACCGGTATAACAGTATGCAACTGAAAATTCAGTTAGACAGAACTTATACACAAAACGAAAAATATACCATTTACATTCAATATACCGCTAAACCTAATGAATATAAAGGAGAAGGAAGTGCTGCAATTACCGATGCAAAAGGTTTGTATTTCATAAACCCCTTAGGAAAGGATAAAAACAAACCAACTCAAATATGGACGCAAGGAGAAACAGAATCTAATTCAGTATGGATTCCTACTATTGATAAACCGGATCAAAAATGTACGGATGAGTTTATACTAACAGTACCCGATAAATATGTTACCCTTTCAAACGGCAAACTCATCAAACAACAAAAAAACAACAACCATACCCGTACAGATACCTGGTTAATGGATTTACCGCATAGCCCTTATCTGTTTTTTATTGGCGTGGGTGACTATGCCATTGTGAAAGACAGTTATAGAAGCAAAGAGGTATCATACTATGTTGAAAAGCCATACGAAAAAGTTGCAAGAAAAATTTTTGGGCATACACCTGAAATGATTCAGTTTTATTCGAATATACTTGGAATTGATTTTCCCTGGCAAAAATATGCGCAAATTGTAGGCCGTGATTATGTAAGCGGCGCTATGGAAAACACCACCGCAGTGCTGCATCAGGAAAGTGCACAGCAGGACGCTAGACAGTTAACTGATGAAAATATTTGGGAAGAAACTATAGCACATGAATTATTTCACCATTGGTTTGGCGATTTGGTTACCTGTGAAAGTTGGAGCAACCTAACCGTAAATGAAAGCTTTGCCAATTACAGCGAAGTATTGTGGGATACTTATAAATATGGAAAAGAAGCGGGCGATTATCAGAATTGGAAAGATATGAATGATTATTTTTTAAGTAATACTGACAATAAAGATTTGGTTCGTTTCTATTATCAGAACAGGGAAGATATGTTTGATGCCGTTAGCTATAATAAAGGCGGTCGAATTTTACATATGTTACGTAATTATGTTGGTGATAGTGCATTCTTTAAATCGCTCAATTTATATTTAAACACCTATAAATTTGGCAATGGAAGTGCCGTTAAACTCAGGCTGGCTTTTGAAGCAGTTACCGGAAAAGATTTAAACTGGTTTTTTAATCAGTGGTATTTTGGAAGTGGGCATCCTGCTTTGGATATTAGTTATATATATGATGAAAAAGCGCAGTTAGAAAAAGTAATTGTAGAGCAAAAACAAATTTCAGGAAAAATTTTCAGGCTTCCGTTTGCCATTGATATTTACACAGGTGAAAACAGACAACGGTATCAGGTTTGTGCCGAAAACAAGGTGGATACCTTTTATTTTAAAGTATCGGAAAAACCCAATTTAGTGAATGTAGATGCTGATAAAATTTTATTAGCCCAAAAAACAGACCATAAAACTGTATCAGAATTTTTTTATCAATATAATCATGCACAAAACTTTTTAGACAAAAGAGAGGCATTGATTTATGGCAGTAATCATTTAGATGATGTGCTGGGCTATACCCTGGTAGAAAATGCATTATATGATCCATTCTTTAGAATTAGAATAAATGCGTTAAATATTTTTAACAATACCAATCAGAGCCTGCATCAGCCAACTATTGATAAAATTGAAAAATTAGCAAAAGCTGATCCTAAAAAATTAGTAAGGGCAAGTGCTATTGATGTATTGGGAAAATTAAAAAATAAAGACTATAAAAACTTTTTTGTAGACGCTTTACAAGATTCATCTTACTCAGTTGCCGGAGCTGCATTAAGTGCATTAAGTAAAATTGATAGTGCAGAAGCTTTTAAACAAGCATTACAATTAAGTAAAGTAACTGCAAAAGGCCATTTACGCTCAGCCATTGTAAATACCTTTATTCATTATGGAGATGCAGATAATTTTGATTATGTGGCTTATAACTTTAATGCCTTACCCGTTGGGCAGGAAAAGTTTGAGCTATTGCCCGATTTTACTGTATTTCTGTCTAAAATAACTGATAGCACACAATTTAAAAAAGGAATAGATTACATTATACAATTCAAAAATGATATTCCACAAGCTTACCATGAACAAACAGATCCTTTTATTAAATTATTTCTCAATGAATTAAAATCTAAAAAACATGGATTAGGACAAATGAATTTAGCCAGATACATTGAAGAAAAATTAAAATAAAATACCGTGCATAACCTATAAAAATGCCGTACCTATTGAAGCAGGTACGGCATTTTAGTAGTACCAGGTGTTGAAAATTTAAAATACTAATTTATTCTACAGTGGTTACAATTGTTCCTTTTGAAGTAACTGGTGCAGATTGCCCCATCATTTCCATGGTACCGGTTAAATCAACATTACTTGTTTCGTTGATTAACAGCCCATTGGCTTTGTTGTATGTTCGGGTTGCAATAGCTTTCCCGGTAAGGTTTTGTACAATATCCATACCATTTCTATTGATATTTTCTTTTAAAGTGATATTGGCATGCATTTCAACTACAACTGCATTATCACTCACCTGTTTAATGGTAGCATTGCTCACAATTTTAGAAGAAGAATCGGATACAGTTGAATCAGTCCAGCTATATCCTTCTTTAATATCAGTAGGTTGAAGTGCTAATACATACTTGGCCTGATCATCAGCACCACCCATTTTTATAATGGCATCTAATTTTTGTGACTGAGCAATCATTTTACCATTTTTAATCTCAATAATATTAGGTGTATTCAGTGCTTTAAATAAATCGGCCATTTGAGGATTATTTCTTAAATTTTGATCATCTGAATCAAAAGTTTGATCCTGCCCCATCACTTTTACTTCTCCTTTAATATGTTTCATCGTAGCAGAAAAAGTGTATCCATCAGCATTAACAGCTTTGATGGTATCTAAAGCAGTGGTAACCGCATTAGTAACGGTTTCAATATCCTGGCCGGCAAAATTGAGATTTGTATTTACTTTAATATCGGTAATTGTTTTAAATGGAGTGCCCGGTTGTAATTTAATAGTTTGGGCTGAAACTGAAATTATACCCGGTAAAATGAATAAACATAAAAATAAGTGTTTCATGATTTTTTGATTAAATAGTAATTAATTTATGTATCAAAAATATGGGTTTCTAGTATGCAGCATCTATTTGCATATTATTTTTTTGATCAATGCAATTTAAAGTAAGCTTTGTAACTATCTTTTTTGAGCATTTACCAACCACCACCGGCACCGCCGCCACCGCTGCTTCCACCTCCAAAGCCGCCAAAGCCACCGCTACTTCCACCCCAACTACCTCCACCTCTGTTGTTTAACATGCCTGAAAGTAAAATAGGTGCAATAAATCCACCGCCACCACCGCTGCCGCCACCTCTTCTTAATATAAAAAAAACAATTAATAAAAGAATGATAAAAATAATGGCACCACTACCCATGGGTTTGTCTTGTTTTCTTGCCACTTTATATTCCCCAACAGCAGCTTTAGCCAAATCATCTACCGCATTATTTAAACCTTGATAGTAATTTTTATCTCTAAAGGCGGGCACTATTTCATTTCTATAAATTTCTGAAGTAGTAATATCTGGAATAGCGCCTTCTAAACCATACCCAATTTCAATCCATACTTTTCTGTCATCAATAGCTGCTAATATTAAAATACCGTTGTTTGTTTTTTTATTACCAATTCCCCAAGCCCGAAACAACTTATTGGCATAATCGGCTACATCATACCCATTTAACGTTTTTACCAACACAATTGCAATTTGGTTGGAGGTAGAATCATCTAATGCCACTAACTTTTGTTCAAGTGCTGCATTCTGTTCGGCAGATAGTACGCCGGCATAATCATTCACCAACCGGGGTGGATTGGGTTTAGGTAAAATATCTTGTGCTAAACAAAAAAATGTTTGCAACAATAAAATGCTTATCAGTATAATTTTTTTCATTGACTACTATCCTGCGCCATTGGCTGTTGTATTGCATTAAATGAAACTAATCGCCAAAAACAATATCATCGGGTAACTCGTTGGTATCGGTTTGTTTATTAAAAGGAAAATGTAACTGCAATGCAGAACCTATTTGCGCTATAATTATTGCAATGCCTTCTGCAAAATGTTGCGCATTAAAATGACTGATCATTTTCTGAACCGCATCTTCCCAAAAATTTTGTCCTACTTTTACATGTATGCCTTCATCGCCAAAAACAGCCAGTTTTCTGCTTTTTACAGCAACATACACCAATACCCCGTTACGTTCCCGGGTATCATGCATGTTTAATTGGGTAAATAACTCCTTTGCCCTTTCAACCGGGTTACTATTGGGGCATGTATTTTCAATATATACCCGAATTTCACCACTGGTAACCAGTTCAGCTTTTTGAATGGCTGCAACAATCTGGTCTTTTTCTTCCTGCGAAAAAAAATCAACCGGCTTTTTTTTGGAGAAGATACCCATCTGTATTATATATTATATTATTTTATATTAAACTGAATTTCCGGGGCTTTTTCTGTTCCAGGATCTGCCTGATAATAGGGCTTTTCAGTAAAATGAAAAATACCTGCAAAAATATTATTCGGGAAAGTGCGCACTTTTAAATTGTATGCATTTACTGCCGTATTATAATCTCTTCTGGCTACATTGATTCTGTTTTCGGTACCTTCTATTTGTGCTTGAAAATCTTGAAATGCCTGTGTGGTTTTTAAGTTAGGATACGCTTCGGCAACAGCCATTAAACGGCTAAATGCACCTTGTAACTGACCCTGTGCCTGCTGAAATTTTTGCAAGCTTTGCGGATCGTTAATATCTACATTTACGCTGGTAGCCTTAGCACGTGCATCAATTACCTCTTTTAAAGTAGATTTTTCGAAATTTGCTGATCCTTCAATTGTTTTAATAACACTATTATACAGATCAGTTCTGCGTTGATAGTTGGTTTCTACATTACTCCACGATTGTTTTACGGCCTGTTCGCCCTGTACCAATCCGTTATAGCCATTACAGCCGCAACCGCCTAATAAAAGAATGATTGCAGCAATTACAATTAAAGTAAGGGTTTTTGTGTTCATATAAGCTGGTTTATTGATTTGTAAAAATATTAAAATTAAATTATTTTTTTAATTAGTACATTGATGACTAAAATTTAATTTTTCACTCCACACCAAATTGCTTGTAAGATAATTGTTTGTTGTTAATTAATGGGCTACATTTTCAAAATATATGCCTAAAAAATAATTTCAGACGAAATGACACAAAAAAACCACCCTTTTCGGGTGGTTAAATATGTATGCATACTTATTATTTAGTTGTTGATTGCAGCAATACCGGGCAATTCTTTTCCTTCAAAATATTCAAGCATGGCACCACCACCGGTACTAACATAACTTACTTTATCTGCAAAGCCAAACTGGTTTACCGCTGCAACGCTATCGCCCCCGCCCACTAAGCTGTATGCTCCATTTTGAGTAGCGGTCGCAACTGCAATAGCAATCGCTTTTGTACCATGTTGAAATTTTGCCATTTCAAAAACGCCCATAGGCCCATTCCATAAAATGGTTTTTGCAGCATGAATTACATTGGTGAACTGAATGCAGGCTTCGGGGCCAATATCTAGACCCATCCAACCATCGGGTATATTGTTAGAAGGTGCCGCAGAAGTTTCTGCATCGGCAGCAAATTTATTGGCAATGATACTATCGCCGGGTAAGTGAATACATACCCCCTGTTTCTCAGCCTCTATCAATAATTCTTTTGCAGTTGAGAGCCGATCATCCTCACATAATGAATTGCCAATATTACCACCTTTTGCTTTCATAAATGTGTAAGCCATTCCACCACCTATAATAATATCGGTTGCTCTTTTTAACAGGTTTTGAATAATTAATATTTTATCAGACACTTTGGCACCGCCAATGATGGCAACAAAGGGTTTTTCAGACTGGTGCATGATTTTTTCGGCACTGGCCACTTCTGCTTCCATCAATAACCCAAACATTTTTCTATCTTTTGGAAAAAACTGCGCTATCACTGCGGTAGAAGCATGTGCCCGATGCGCTGTTCCAAAAGCATCGTTTACGTATACATCTCCTAATTCTGACAATTTTTCGGCAAAGGCTTTATCGCCTAATTCTTCCTCTTTATAGAAACGAAGATTTTCTAACAACAACACTTCGCCGGACTTCAATGCTGCTGCTTTTGCAAAGGCTGGTGCACCAATGCAATCATCTGCAAATTGAACAGAAGTTCCATTTAATAAAACCGATAAATGTGCTACCAAATGTTTTAAAGAATATTTTTCAGACGGTCCATCTTTTGGCCTTCCAAAATGACTCATTAAAATAACACTACCGCCATCTTTCAAAATTTTTTGAATGGTAGGAATAGTAGCTTTCATGCGATTATCATCTGTTATTTGATAATTCGCATCTAAAGGCACATTAAAATCAACCCGAATTAAAGCTTTATGCCCTTTGAAGTTAAAATTGGAAAATTTGCTCATAAAATTTTTTTAATCAGAATGAAAGCATTTCAGTAGAAAAAGCTTTGTATTTATTACATTGTATCATTAAAAAAGCCGGCATACACCGGCATTTTATTATTTTTTAATTAACCCTGCAAAATAATGAACGGTGCGAACCAATTGAGATACGTAGCTCATTTCATTATCGTACCAGCTTACTACTTTTACCAATTGTTTATCACCAACGGTAATCACTTTGGTTTGTGTTGCATCGAATAAGGAACCATAGTGCATGCCTACGATATCGCTACTTACAATTTCATCTTCATTATAACCAAAACTTTCATTACTGGCAGCTTTCATTACTGCATTAATTTCTTCAACTGAAGTTTTTTTAGCAAGAATAGCAGACAATTCAGTTAATGAACCTGTAATAACTGGAACACGTTGTGCACCACCATCTAATTTACCTTTTAATTCAGGCAACACCAAACCAATGGCTTTTGCTGCACCGGTGCTGTTGGGAACGATATTAGCAGCGGCTGCACGGGCTCTTCTCAAATCACCTTTAGGATGGGGGGCATCTAAAGTATTTTGGTCGTTGGTATAGGCATGAATAGTGGTCATACTTCCTGCTTCAATGGTAAATGCATCATTCAGTGCTTTGGCCATTGGGGCTAAGCAGTTGGTGGTGCAAGATGCACAGGAAATAATGGTTTCAGAACCATCTAAAATATTGTGGTTTACATTAAATACCACTGTTTTTAAATCACCGGTAGCGGGAGCAGAAATAAGTACTCTTTTAGCTCCGGCGGTTAAATGTGCTTCTGCTTTTGCTTTATCGGTGAAAAATCCGGTAGATTCAATCACTACATCTACCTGATGGCTACCCCAGGGAATTTGTGCCGGATCGCGCTGTGCATAGATTTTAACTTCATGTCCGTTTACAATAATTGAATTTTCTGTAGCAGCAACAGTGGCATTAAATCTGCCCTGTGCACTGTCGTATTTTAATAAATGAGCCAGTACTTTCGGACTGGTTAAATCGTTTATAGCAACTACATCAATACCTTCCATGTTAAAAATCTGACGATATACCAACCGGCCAATTCGTCCAAAACCATTAATGGCAACTTTAACTGTACTCATTTTTACTAGTATTTAAATGATTAAAAAGATAAATCGCTGCAAAATTAAAACATTGTTGCCAACTATCCATTTTGTATTTATGTTATGGCAATGATTTGAAAAGAATTGACAGAAATCAAATCAATGATTCCCATACGGCGTAAACAAAAAAGTATATATTTATCAGGGGGAAAAAATAAATTCCTTAAAAAATTTTGAGGGATACCAGCCGACCCCTATTTTTGCACTCCCAAAAACAAATGGAGCGTTGGTCAAGGGGTTAAGACGCATCCCTTTCACGGATGAATCACGGGTTCGATTCCCGTACGCTCTACGAAAACAGTACACAAAAAAGCTGCAAATTTATTTTGCGGCTTTTTTTATCATTGACCTTTCTAAAATTCAATTTCTGCCTATAAATATACATTCAATTCATATTTTTATTTATCATTCGCAGCATTCAACTTCCAATTATCAGTTCTGAAGGCGATTACAGGTAAATGATTGCTACCAAACAAATTACCAATAGCAGTATTTCCAAAGGCATAACGAACAGCAATAGGATACTGTACTTTACTGCTCCATACCATTAATTGATTGCCTTCAATGTTTGCAGCAGCCGGATAAAATACTTTATCAGCACCGGCAACCCATATTTGTTGCACATTGGCCCCGTTCATCAGTAATCCGCCTCCGGTGTCTTCAAAACTGAGCAATACTTTGTCGCTATTTATAGTTACATTTTTAAGATGAGGCGATTGACAGGTAATGTTTTTCCACTCATAATTTTTGCCAAAGCCCAATTCGCCAACAGATCACCCACATCATGTTTATTTTTGGGATGGATATTTGAAGTATCGGTAACCAAATCAGAAATTACTACCATACCAACATTGGGATATGCTGCTGCCTTACTTTGTTGTTCCTGCAACAAGGCACCAGCGTAAGGTTCACCATAAGCAAAAGGAGCAATTTGTACATAATAAAACGGGAAATTATATTTCCATGCTTTACGCCAGGTACCCATCATTTCAGTAAATAGTTTTGCATACGTATATGGATAAGCTGTATTTGTTTCGCCTTGATACCAAATTGCACCGGCAATAGCAAAACGTGCAATGGGTGCAATCATGGCATTAAAAGCCACACCGGGTTCATGAGGTCAAAATTCGGAAGGTTTTTGTTTTTTAGCTGCCATCAATAATTCCTCATCCTTGCGAATAATAGAATCTGGCGTCCACACTTCTGCCGGTGTGCCACCCCAACTGGCATTGATCAAAGCGATAGGCACATGCAGCGAATCTTGCAGCTTTTTCCCAAAAAAAATAGGCAGCTGAGCTAAAGGTTTGTACGTTG
>NZ_LUHG01000032.1 GCF_001623405.1 Hydrotalea flava | reverse complement strand
TGGGCCTTGTCCCTGGGAGAGTAGGTAGCTGCCGTATTTATCCAAAAGCCGTCTTAGTAGCTACTAAGGCGGCTTTTTTATGCCCATCACATAAACATTAAAAAATAATTTTATTTTTATTATCATTTAATTATTTTTAACATAGCTAAAATAAATGTACTATGAAAAAATTAATCCCCCCCGCAAAAGTTAAGTTGCATGCATTTGTGGATGTTTTTAGAGTTAGCATTTACAATGTACAACACAGGGCTATGTACAGAAACCAACGGGATAGCATTGTAGTTAATTATATCCGCCTTCACCCGCATGCAGCCATTAACCCATGGATGCTTTATTGGTTTATGAACAAAATGGGGTATAGGCCTGCTTATGCGGCAATTTTACAGAAACAGACAAGGAAATTTTCACCAGATACTTACCGAATATTGAAAAATTTTTTAGTAAGATTACAAATGAAAACAGTGGGTCAGCCTTTTGCTTTATTGCATTTGGTGGAGTAAAAATTTCCTGCATGGAAAAAACTGCACCGGCTTATACACGCATTGATTTTTGGTACAGCAGTTGCTGTCCATGCCTTGAGCAATTTGAATTATTGAAGCCGGTATACCTTCAATACCATTCAAAACAATTTGAAATGGTACCATTACAACCGATGCTAATAAAACGCTGCCCCATTCATAAGCTGTAATAGCAAAACAACAATATCCCGGGAAGCAATGTATAGATACGGCGGGTAAACATGCCCAATCTATTTATATTGATAGTTATCCTATCCGGGCAATTTTTTAATTGACCAACAGGGTAAAATAGTGGCAGTAGAAATTACACCAGAACGTTTTAGCCGTTTTTTTGAAAAACGAATGCCAGAAAACAGGTATAAATCTGCAAAGTCCAGCAAGCAAAATGAACTATCGGATATCTTTCATTCTTCTACAACGATATAAAATTGTAGGGATTCCCCTACTATAATTTTCAAAATAAAACATATACTTTTATAGTGCATTTGTTTTTATTGTCCGGAAGATAAAAATGAATGCTTTCAATGGCCATTGAACCGGTTAAACCTTCCTTACCGGAATAAAAAAGGAATATTCTATCATTTTAAAAATACAAACAATGAAACCTTTAACCAAAGAAGAAATGAAACAAATAAAAGCGGGAGAAGATTTTGGCTGTGGCACCAATATTTCTTGTGCAGGCAAAGCTGTTGGTGATGCATGTGGAACAAAATCCTGTATTTGCGAAAACCATTCTGGTGGTCTTTTCTGTACATCTCAAGCATTTAATATTACGTAACAACAAATACCTGATTGGCCATTTGTCAGCATGCAACTAAAATTGCATGCTGATTTTTAAAATATTGATTGATGGTAAAATTATTATTTTATTCAGTATTAATATTCATTTCCGGTCTGGCAAGTGCCCAAATAAATTGCCGTATAACCGGAAGCATACCTACCATAGAAAATGGTTATGTGAAATTTATAAAAGGAATAGAAAGCAACCAGGAAGCCATTCTGGTTTTATATCAAGGTAATCAATTTCCTGATAGCATTCAGATTCGTAATCATCAATTTACTATTAGCGGGCACATTCAGCAGCCGGGTATGTACAGATTATTGAATCAGGAAAATCAATTCATTACCGAACTTTTTTTTGTGGATACGGGCAAACACCATATTAACATTCAAGAAACCACCAATCACAACCCTTTTGATGTAGGTTGGGGTATTACTGTAAGCAACAGTGCAGCACAAGACGCTTTCATACAGTATTTAAGTTCATTAAACAGTGTAAATACGAGCCTTTTAACACTATATGATACCACCCATTGCGAGAACATACAAAATTGGGAAGCTAAAAAAGTATGTAACACACATTTTGAATGGCAAAGAAATATATACAGAAACCAACGGGATAGCATTTTAACTGATTATATAAAAAGGCATCCAAACGCCTCCATTAATCCGTGGATATTGTATTGGAACATGAACAAAATGGGTTATCGTGCTGCTTATCCCAAACTTTTAGAAGAACAGAGCAACCTATTTCCAAAAGCAATTCATCAGGTATTAAGTAACTTTTTATTACAATTACGTAAAAAAACCATTGGAGAGTCCTTTCCTTTATTGCATTTTATTGAAGCAAAAGTACCGGAATGGAAGCATGAAAAGCCGTTATATACGTTAATTGATTTTTGGTACAGCAGTTGCAGTCCGTGTATTGGGCAATTTGAATTATTGAAACCTATTTACAAACAATACCATACTATTGGATTTGAAATAATTGCTATTACAACCGATGCCATCTCAACATTACAACAATATAAAGCAGTTTTAAAAAAACAAAATTATCACTGGAAGCATTGTATAGATACAAATGGTAAACGGGCACAATCGGTTTATATTAAAAGTTATCCGAGTAACTTTTTAATTAATCAACAAGGTAAAATTGTGGCAGTTGATATAAAGCCTGAAAGATTAGAAGCATTTTTAAAAGATGAATTGTTGTAAGAACGAAAATAACGAAATACAATGAACCATTGTTGGAATAAGGTTATATATAACTATGGGAAGCTGTGTTAAGTTTTAAATATTGATCAAATTGTAGGGATTCCCCTACTATAATTTTCAAAATAAAACATATACTTTTATAGTGCATTTGTTTTTATTGCCCGGAAGATAAAAATGAATGCTTTCAATGGCCATTGAACTGGTGTACACTTTCCTTACCGGAGAAAAAAAGGAAAATTCAATCACTTTAAAAATGTAAACAATGAAAGCATTAACGAAAGATGAAATGAAACAAATTGTGGGGGGCTATGGTACTGTTTGTGCTGTTTGTAGTGGACCTACTAATCCTACAATTTGTGGATCAAGCAAAGCCTGTACCGCAGAAAACTACGTGGGATTAACTTGTAATGGGAATTTAAACCCATGCCCAGGAATCAGGTAGTGTAATCTTAATTAGGTGATTTAATTCAAAGTTGAATCACCTAATTAATTTAAACTTTATTCAATATGAATTTATGTTGTATAAAATGGATAGTGTTATGCATAAATTGCTTTTTAATTTATAGTTGCAGTTTGTGGAAGGTCAACTACACTGTCCCATTAAAACAAGTGCCAATACCGTTTAATCAGTATAACATTCAAACAATTTATCACAGAGGTGACTCGTGTAAGAATGAAATTTTATTAAATAAATTGGGTATTGACTCTGCCATTATTTTTACAGAAACATATGATTTTTTTCCTAAACTAACTACAAATATAAATTGGCAATACGATTCAAAAAAGCAGACAAAATATGAAGTAGAAACAACAGACTCAGCTACTTCTAAATATATACATATTTTATTGGGCAAAAAATCAAATGGATCTGTTATTCTAATAATAGATAAAAATAACAATTACCAATTTACAGATGATACCAAAATTAACTTACCAAAAACATATACCAGTCCGCTTAATGACAATATAAATTATTTTACAATACAACCAACCCTTACAAAAAGCACTGATACTAACAAGGTTAATTATATTTACGGTGCAATTAATGTTAAAATATATGATCATAATTTTTACAATACGTTCATTTCTTTAGGCTTTGGAATGGGCTATAACAGCATAATTAAATTTAAGCAAAGAAAATGGAATTTGCTTTTTATTAGAGGGTGTTGCACAGATAGTTTTTTAAATAAAGGTTATACTACCATCTACATCAACAATATAAAATCTTTTACTAACCATTTCATTGGTGATACACTAATAATTGGTAATAAACATTTTTTAGTGACATCATTTAATGATAATAAACCCGAAATAAAATTAAAACAATTACGAGGTAAAGTACATAGTAACACAGTAGTTCAAACCGATACTGTACCACAACACAAAATGAAGTATGATGCTATTTTCAACACCATGCAACAGGTTAGCGCAAATAATCCAAGAGGCAAGGTAATTTTTGCTAACTACTGGTTTGCCAACTGTACACCCTGTATTGCAGAATTTCCAGCATTGAATCAATTATATGCCACTGTTCAGGGCAATAAAAACATTCAGTTTTTTTCATTTGCCAGTGAATCAGTAGATACCATACAAGCATTTATAAAAAGATACAATATACAATTTCCGGTGTATGCGATTGATAGTACACAAACCGATATTTTATTAAAAGGTATGCCCGTTTATCCAACCAATATTATTTACAATAAAAAAGGGGAAGCAATATATTTAAAGCGTGGAGGTTCAACTATGCCAATGTATGCTGAGAAAAATATAATGGAAACCATTTTACCCATGCTTTTAAAAGCAGCTCAAACAGAGGGTAATGAAACCATCCACTAAAAATTGGCACAATGAATGTATCACCTAATTGTTTAGCGGCATATTTTAAAGAAGTAGGTTGTATGTTTTATAAATTGTAAAAATAATTAATTACACTGCATCATAATAAAGGCAAAGCACCATTTCGGCACTTCGCCCTTGCTGAATAGTATTGTTGGCGTACAAGTGTGCGACGCAACAGAAGCTACATAGTAGTAATGCAGCCGGGTACAAAAAAATTTACCAGCCTAATATCCAGGCAAATAGCAATGGGGCTACGATAGTGGCATCACTTTCTACAATGAACTTAGGTGTATGTATATCTAATTTTCCCCATGTAATTTTTTCGTTGGGTACAGCGCCGGAATAAGAGCCGTAAGAGGTAGTAGAATCGCTGATTTGACAGAAATAGCTCCAGAATGGAACATCATGCCACTCTAAATCTTGGTACATCATGGGTACAACACAAATGGGAAAATCGCCGGCAATACCGCCACCTATTTGAAAGAACCCTACCCCCTTGCCGCTGCTGTTGGTGCGATACCAGTTGCTCAATTCTACCATGTATTCAATGCCGGTTTTCATGGTAGAGGCCTTTAACTCACCTTTTATAACATAACTGGCAAAAATATTGCCCATGGTACTGTCTTCCCAACCGGGTACTACAATGGGAATATTTTTTTGTGCGGCTGCCAGCATCCAACTGTCTTTCGGATCAATTTCATAATACTGTTCTAACACGCCACTGAGCAGCATTTGATACATGTATTCGTGCGGAAAATAACGTTCGCCTTTTGCATCGGCATCTTTCCATAGTTTAAAAATATGTTGTTGTAAACGGCGGAAAGCTTCTTCTTCGGGTATGCAGGTATCGGTAACACGGTTGTAATGGTTTTCTAATAAATCCCACTCTTCCTGAGGACTTAAATCTCGGTAATTGGGTACCCGTTTGTAATGGCTGTGCGCCACTAAGTTCATAATATCTTCTTCTAAATTAGCGCCGGTGCAGCTAATTATCTGCACTTTATCCTGCCTAATCATTTCGGCTAATGAAATGCCCAATTCGGCGGTACTCATGGCGCCGGCTAAGGTAATCATCATTTTACCGCCATCGGCCAAATGTGCTTCATAACCTTTGGCTGCATCCATTAAAGCGGCAGCATTAAAATGCCTGTAATGGTGTTCTATAAATTGAGAAACGGGTCCTTTTTGCATGATTTGCTGTTTTGAGGGGCAAAAATAAATTTTTTGAGTGGTTTTAACAGCTATAATTTACCTTGTATTGCAGTGTGTAATAAAATCATATACTTTTGATAACCCTTACCCTACATGAACATGCTGATTAGTGTTATTATCCCTGTGTTTAATGAGGAATTGAATATTCCCATTATCAGCAACAGCCTTGCTGCTGTTTTTGAAACGCTTTCGTTTGAATATGAAATTATTTTTGTAAATGATGGCAGTACCGATAATAGCATGAAGGCATTAAAGGAAGCAGAAAAAACAAACAAAAATATTTTCTATATTTCATTTTCCAGAAACTTCGGGAAAGATAATGCCTTATTGGCCGGTTTTGATTACGCCAAAGGAGATGCAGTAATTACCATGGATGCAGATATGCAGCACCCGCCGGAATTAATACCGAAACTCATTTCATTATGGCAGCAAGGCAATGCCGTTGTATATACTTACCGGGAAGAAAAGAATGAACATACCCACAAAATGAATCAACTTTCTTCAACTATGTTTTATCGGTTAATCAATCATTTATCGGATGTGGAATTGGAAGATGGTATTGCAGATTACCGCCTGCTCGATAAGAAAGTAGTGGCTATTTTAAATAACCTGCACGAAGACAGACCCTTCTTTAGAGGATTGGTAAAATGGGTGGGCTTTCAACAAACCGGAATACCCTATACCCCGCATGCCAGAGCAGCAGGCACCACCAAATACAACCATAAAGCATTGGTACGTTTGGCCTTACAAGGCTTAACCTCGTTTAGTGTAAAACCCTTAAACATTGCCATTTATTTGGGTTTTAGTTTTTCTGCTTTGTCTATTTGTTATGTACCCTATGTAGTATATAGTTTATGGTACGGCAAAGCCATATCGGGCTGGGCTTCTACTATTGTAACCATTGTATTTTTTGGCGGCTTACAATTAATGATTTTAGGAATTATGGGAATTTATTTGGGTAAACTGTTTATACAAAGTAAACAAAGGCCTAAATATATTGTAGATGAAACGAATATTCGATAAACATGCAGGCAGAAATACAAAAAAATAAACATCCATATTTTGGGAAACCCTATCAATGGCTAACTGATACAAAGGTAGCCATAGTGCTTTGGTTTGGATTATCACTCACCTCCGTTATTATTCAGGTCATAGGCCATGACCGCTTTAATAACTTTGTTATTTTTCGTTATGTATTTTTTCATACCCTGCAACAAACTAATTTATACCTTGAATATCCACAAACCTATGCCGATGTTAATTTATATGGCCCTTTTTTCAGCATTGTAATTGCACCTTTTGCCGTATTACCCAAAACATGGGGCGCTATTGCATGGGTATTATTTAATACGGGAATTTTATATGTTGCCATTAGAAAATTACCCATTCAAAAAGCAGGGCAGAATTTGATACTAATTTTTTCTTCCGTTGAAATGATGAACGCCTCTTCATGGGTACAAAGTAATGCGTTGATAGCTGCCTGCATTATTTTTGGTTTTTCTTTTATTTGGGAAGGGAAAGACAAATGGGGATTGTTTTTTATTTTAATTGCCGTATTTATCAAAATTTATGGCATTGTTGGTTTTGCCTTTTTCTTTCTCAGTAAAAACAAAATGCAGTTTATTTTATGGAGCGTTATTTGGTCGATTGTATTTTTTTTAGCACCCATGCTCATTGCCCCACCCCATTTTATTGTAAAAAGTTATGCTGACTGGTACCATGGTTTGCAGAAAAAATCGGCTAAAAATATCCGGTTAGATATTCATAATGATTATCAGGACATTTCTGCAATGGGTATTCTACGCCGTCTATTGGGTATTACTTATTTAAAAGATGTTTGGGTATTGGCTCCGGCGGCCCTATTGTTTGTATCACAATACCTGCCATATCGTTATTTTAAAGATACACGATTTGGTTTGTACTTATTGTGTTCGGTATTGTTGTTTCCGGTTATTTTTAGTACCGGCTCCGAATCGCCTACATATATCATTGCATTTCCGGCTGTATGTTTATGGTATTGGTTACAACCCAAGAATATGTTGATTCATATTGTATTCATTACAGCTTTTGTTATTACGAGTTTTTCATATTCTGATTTATTAACATCCTGGTTTCGGGAACATATTGCCCGACCCTATGCCATTAAAGCATTGCCCAATGTAATGATTTGGTGTGTAATTGTGCTACAAATATTAACCCGTCAATTTTTAAATGTACCTGCTGTACAATTAAGGCAAGCGAATAACTTTGCATAATGCAAGAAGAAAAATATATTTTATTAAGTTTTGATGTGGAAGAATTTGATATGCCCCTGGAATACGGACAGCCTATATCACCGGAAGAACAAATGAATGTTGGTAAAAAAGGTACCGATGTGCTTGAATCCATATTGCAGCAACACAATATTTCCTGTACATTATTTACCACTGCAAATTATGCCATCCATTTTCCGAAACAAATACAACAATTAGCTGGTACACAAGAAATTGCTTCGCATACTTTTTACCATAGCCGTTTTGAAGAGGCAGATTTATTATTATCGAAACAAAGATTAGCAGTCATTTCCGGGCAAACCATTACCGGATTAAGAATGCCGAGAATGCAGCAGGTAAATATAGCTGCGTTAAAAGCTGCAGGTTACCTGTACGATGCTTCTGTAAACCCCACCTGGATTCCGGGAAGATACAACAACCGCCATTTACCGAGAACATGGTATACAGAACAGCACATAGTGCGTATTCCTGCATCAGTTACACCCAACCTGCGAATTCCTTTATTTTGGTTGGCATTTAAAAACATGCCGTTATCGTTGTTTGTAAAATTTACCTTACAAACCTTGCGGCAAGACGGGTACGTTTCTTTATACCTGCATCCCTGGGAATTTACAGAACTATCCAACTATCAAATTCCGAACTACACCAAAAGATATTCAGGCAAAAGGCTTGAATACAGATTACATCAGTTCATAGAAGCTATGAAACAGGAAGGTCAGTTTATAACGATGCAACAATTTATGGATAAAAAATGCCGGCCAATACAATAATCAGCCGGCTTTCATGAACACTATAAATACATTCGTTTAAACTCATGCACACTTCCATTGGGCGTAATTTGTAAAATGATGTTTTCATTTTCTGTAAGCAACGATACATACTTTGTTAATTGTTGCATTGCATCTTTCATTTCAATACAATCTACCAATTTGTATGGAGGGTAAGGATATTTTAAACCAATGGTCATAATAGCACGCTGCGGTAATTTATCAAAATCAATTTTAGTGGTTACCGCCGTCAATTCACCGTCGTTATTATAAAAAGCATTCATTTCTTTTCCATTTAAGGTAAAACTTGCTTTTACAAATTGATCGGTTACTTTCCAATCTACATTTTGTGCTTTTAAAAATTTGGCGGTAAAATGATTCAATACAGTAAAGCTTACATTAGAAGCAGGATCGGTAGCGGCTGTAGCTGCGATGGATACAGTTATCAGTGCCAGAAAAATTAATTTTTTCATCGTAATACAATTTAAGGTTTTGAAAAAAATATTTTTGTTGAACAGTGCAAACCTAAGCTACCCTGAAAATACAACGAAGTAGTTTTTGATTGGTTACAGTAAACACCTGCTGTTTTGTATGAACGGTAGTGCTGTAATTTCTAAATGGAATTATTTAATTATACAAAACACAGTATTCATCGATGTTTGAGCCAACATAACTTTTTTATGAAAAGCTTTTTTCTACTGTGATGAAAGTGTAAAAGAAATGATAACAGTATGGATGAATGGAATAAAAAAAATGCTCCAGCAACAGCAATCATACTAAATAAGTAGGCAGTTCAGAAAGCATTAACAAAAAAGGATATTAAGTAAAAAACATCAACTATTTACTATTGGTTTCATGATAATCTTCTTCCGTATTAATGGCCCAAATATTATCTTTAGACGTGATGCCATTTTTTATATTGTCAACAGCAGTTATGGCTGTTAACATAGAATGATCCTGATTATTGTACTTATGCATACCATTTCGCCCAATTAAAAATAAATTGGCAAACGTATCTGTAAACCGGCGTATGATATGGAATTGTTGATAGGTACCAAAATAAGCAGGATAAGTTTTTGGCATACGAATGATGGTACTATCTACTACCTCATTGCGGTCAATGATTTCAATTTTGTGTAACTCATCAATAGCAAACTGAATAAATTCAGCATCAGTCATTTGCCAAAGCGCATCACCTTCATTACAAAAATATTCCAAACCCATCCACACTTTTGTTGCATCAGCCACCATGTAAGGCGACCAGTTATTAAAAATTTGTAATCGGCCAATTTTTACATCACGTTCCTGAATGTAAATCCAGTTATCGGGTACCACATTATTATTAGTAGGAATACCTGTTTCGTTTTTAATTTTCAACCGGTTTAATAATAAACCAACGGTAATAAAATCACGGTACTGTAACCCCTCACTCATCTTTTTAACGTCATCGGGTACTATGCTACCCATACCGGCAATCAGTTCTTTCACCGGCATGGTTGAAAAAAAATAATCGCCCTTAATTATTTTTGTTTCACCGCTTAGCGCATCGGTATAGGTTACTGATTGCACACAATTACCCTCTGTTTGTAAGGTTTCAACATTAGCATTTTTAATAATTACACCCCCTTTTTCCTGCACTAATGCAGCAACGGTTTCCCACATTTGTCCCGGTCCCAGTTTCGGATACATGAATTGTTCAATTAAACTGGTGGAAACATCCTTTTGCTCAATTGAGCGTTGTTTTTTAAAGATAGATTGAATGGAATGCGCTATTGCTTTTGAAACCGACAATTCTTTAATACGCTGTGCTCCCCAATCGGCAGCAATGGCGCTACAAGAAACCCCCCAAACCTTTTCGGTATAATCTTTAAAAAATGTTTGGTAGAGTTCAGTACCAAATCTGCTGATAAAAAAATCTTCTAAACTATTTACCTGTTTAGGCGGAAACAGGCGTATCATTAAATAACTATAACCAATTTTAATAATACGAATTAAGCCCAAATTAAAAAGTGTTTTTGTATTGATTGAAATAGGATAATCGAAAAATTTACGCAGAAAAAATATGCGGGATAAGCGTTTTCTTATCAACATTACCTTATCGGTTTGCTCAGGATCAGGCCCATTGGGCGAAAGTGAAACCGTTGTTTTTTTACGGTGGTAATAAATATCTTTTTGCAAATCATTTTTAGCAGCAGCACCTTGTATGGGTAAAATATGCTGCCACCACCGCATTACCACATCCGATTTTGAAAAAAAACGGTGCCCACCAATATCCATTCTATTACCCTTATACACTACCGTTTTAGAAATACCACCCATGTCGGTTGATTTTTCTAAAATAACAGGTTGAATATCAGTTTTAGTAACCAATTCATAAGCGGCAGTTAAACCTGCCGGGCCAGCCCCGATAATGATTGCTATTTTAGGCATATAGGTTACAATGAATTCATTAATATGATTACAATTCTCCCGAAATTCAAAATTGCGTATAAAATGTCATCACAGTACAAAACACTTCATTCTTAATAAAAAATTATTACTTAACAGATAGAAAAATTAATTTTTCTGTTATTAAAAATATATTATTTTGCCATATAAACACCTGCTTATATGAAAAACATATCTCTAAAACTTTGTGTGCTGTTCTTATTTTTGAGTAATGTTGTTGTAGCGCAAATGTATTCTGACTTTGAAAAGGTGCTATCCAAAGCCAAAGCTACCAAAAAACCTATTTGGATATTTGTACAATCGAAAGATTGCAGCATTTGCAATGAAGTAGGTATGGCAGGCTTAACAAAAGATGCGGAAATAAAAAATTTATTAGAAGAAGAATATATTTTCTACGCTACTACTTCCGTTCCAACTTACCTTCAACTCGATACCAATGTGTATTATTTCCCAAAAGCATTTTTTGGGATGATTGTTTTAAACGATGCCGGCAATATCATAGCAGTTGATCACGGCACCCGCAATACCGCTGGTTATTATAGTGCATTCAGTAATAAAATTTTCAATAATCTATTGAACAACGAGTATTCATTGCAGCAACAACTCTACGCTTTTAAAAGCAATCCAAATAACTTTGCTACATCATACAGATTGTTACAAACCGTATTCCAATTATCAATGGAACCTGCTACCGGTTTCTTAACGCAGGTAGTACAACAGGCACCGGCCGATTCTGCCCAATCGTTTAGCTTTCTGCAAATGCTGGCACATGCAGCACCGGTTTTTCAATCGCCTGCTTTTCGATATCTGCACGAAAATGAAGATGTGTTTAACCAAAGCTGGTACCGGCTTATACTGCCGATAAGGGTAGCTATCAATGGGCGCATTATTACCAAATCAATGGAACAAGCCATTACCGATACCAATTCGGCTTATGCAGTACAAATAGCCCAATTTGCACTGGGTACCTTTAGCAATCAAAGAGCAGCGGGCATCAAAAAATTTGATGAGTTACTGTTGCAATATTACTATGGTGTAGGCGATACTTCACAATTTCTAAACAGAGCCGTACAATATTATGACCGATATTATACCGATGCCATGATTGACTCTATTCATAAAGCCGATTCTGTATACACTGCCCGCAATCAAAACATGTTAATAGAACAGTTTAAAAAAAGTTTAAGTGATGAAGCGAAAAAGAATGGAACTTTCTTTGTAAAACAAACCATTCAAATAGCACCGGGTGGCCAGCGTATTGCCAACGAATTAAACAATGGAGCGTGGCAGGTTTATCAGTTTAGTAACGATGCTCATTATCTGAATAAAGCATTGAAGTGGAGCCGGCAATCAATTTCCGCAGCATTATCGCCCGAAAATGCTGATACCCATGCACATATTTTATATAAATTAGGTAAAAAAGAAGTGGCCATTGCCTGGGAAAATACGGCTATTGAAGAAGCACGCAAAAGAAATATTAGTGCCCAAACCTTTGAAAAAACGCTACAAAAAATGCAGAATAGCGAAGTTTTGAATCATTCAATGCGATAGGTTGCTCATTACACCATACAATAATACCGTAACTTTAGCCAAATGAATTATCTGGCACATGCATATTTATCATTTGGCCATCGAGATATATTGGCGGGCAATATGATGAGTGATTTTATTAAAGGAAATAAAAAAAATAATTTCCCCATACTGATACAACAGGGTATTACGTTACATCGCTTAATTGATCAGTATACGGATGAACACCCCGTTACGCTGGCTGCCAAACAATTGTTTAAACCGCAGGTAGGCTTGTATGCCGGCGCATTTATGGATGTGGTGTATGATTATTTTTTGGCCAATGATGAACAGGTATTTGCAGCAGAACAGCAATTAGTGCATTTTAGCGAAACTGTTTATACTGCCTTGCAACAGTATGAACCGGTGTTTCCTGAAAAATTTTCGCTGACCTTTCAAAACATGCGAATGCATAACTGGCTATTGCATTACAGAAATAAAGAGGGTATTGAAAGAACCTTTGAAGGATTGGTGTATCGGGCACAATATTTACAACCGCCCATTGCTTTATTACCGGTATTGGAAAACAATAAAGCATTTTTTCAGGAAGCCTATCAACAGTTTTTTCCCGATGTAATTCAATTCGCATCTAAACAATTGGCCATACTTTTAAATGAGTTATAAAGTAATACTGTATTATTGCCCTCCATTATTCAATTTACCTTACGACATAATCTTTGTTCATTCAACAAAACCCTGCATCTTCGTGTTATAAAAAATTATTCATCCACACATAAAAACAAAACGGTATGAATCGGTTCATTGTTTTTTTTGCCTGCATGCTATTATCGTTACCAATTTGGGCACAACAAAAGCCTTCAGATTTAGACAAAAGCCCTATGGACATGAGCTATTGGCCGGATAGTTATCCTTTATTAAAAATGAATGGCAAAGTAAAAGACCTGCCCGTTGCAAGAATTATTTTCAGTCGCCCGCAAAAAAACAACCGTACCATTTTTAATGGTATCGTAAAATATGGTGAAATGTGGCGTTTAGGCGCTAATGAAGCCACTGAAATTGAATTTTTTAAGAATGTAAAAATTGGCGGAAAAGTTGTACCCAAAGGTCGTTACACTTTATACTGCATACCAGAAGCCAATAAATGGACATTAATTGTAAATAAAGACAATTACAGTTGGGGTAACTACACTTACGATACCAAGAAAGATGTGGTACGTACCACTATTCCGGTTGAAAATCTAAGCAGCCCTATTGAAAATTTTACTATTTACTTTGAAGATGCAAAGAATGGTGCCAATTTAATTATGGAATGGGATGATGTAAAAGCAGCATTGCCCATTACCTTAGCTCCATAAAAAAAATTTGTTTATTGAACACTTACCTCAACCCAAACAGGTTGGGGTATTTTTTTATTATCCCGATTTTAAATACGCATTCGCCAACATTTTGCATCTTTGTTAAATGGCGGCCTAATAAAAGGCATGAAGCCTGTATTTCATTATTCAAAAATGCATATTGTATGGAATTAGCTACTACTTTTATTCACGCCGGGGCAGAACCCGATCCCTCTACCGGCGCTATTATGACACCTATTTACCAAACTTCTACCTTTGTGCAGGAAGCACCCGGTGTACACAAAGGTTTTGAATATGCCCGAAGCCAAAACCCCACTCGCTTTGCTTTAGAAAGTGCATTTGCTGCCATTGAGCAGGGCAAATATGGGCTTGCCTTTGGTAGTGGTGTTGCTGCAACCGATGCTGTTTTAAAATTATTACAACCCGGCGATGAAGTAATTGCAGCCAATGATATGTATGGAGGTACTTACCGGTTATTCACTAAAATATACCAAAAATTCGGCATTCGTTTTTTGTTTACCGATACTACTGTTCCTGAAAACGTACAGCAAGCCATTACCAATAAAACTAAATTAATTTGGATAGAAACACCCACTAATCCATTAATGAATATTACCGATATTGCTGCCATTGCCGCCATTGCCAAAAAAGCAAATATTTGGTTATGTGTTGACAATACATTTGCATCGCCTTATTTACAAAACCCTTTAACCTTAGGTGCAGATATTGTAATGCACTCTGCTACCAAATATTTAAGCGGCCATAGCGATGTTATTCAGGGTTGTTTGGTCATGAATGATGAAACCCTGAGGGAACAGCTTTATTTCATCCAAAAATCATGCGGTGCCGTTCCCGGGCCCATGGATTGTTTTTTGGTATTACGCGGCATAAAGACTTTACATGTACGTATGCAAAGGCATTGTGAAAACGGACAAGCTATTGCACATTTTTTACGCAATCATCCAAAAGTGGCACAGGTATATTGGTGTGGATTTGAAGACCATCGGGGTTATGCCACTGCATCGAAACAAATGCGTGGCTTTGGAGGCATGATGAGTTTTACTTTGAAAGATGATCGTATTGAAAATGCCAAACGGGTTCTTTCTTCTACCCATCTATTTTCATTGGCCGAAAGTTTAGGAGGAGTAGAAAGTTTAATCAACCATCCCGCCTCTATGACGCATGCTTCCATACCACGTGAAGAGCGCTTAAAAAACGGTTTAACAGATTCACTCATACGCCTAAGTGTAGGTATTGAAGATGTAAAAGATTTAATAGAAGATTTAAATAAGGCTATTGGCTAATTTTTTTGGTTCATACAATAAATACAATATGCAAATTCTTGTAGAAGTAATTGGATGGCTCGGTGCTTTACTGTTATTGGGCTCTTATTATATGAATATGAATGGCAAACTGGCTGCCGCATCTCCATTGTACATCTGGAGCAATATTGTGGGTGGCATTTGTTTTATCATCAATTCATCGTACCATCATGCTTTTCCATCAGTAATGGTTAATATTATTTGGATTGGTATTGCCATTGTGGCACTTATTAAAGCACAGCAACAAAAAAGGGGCACCGTTGGTAAATGATGCCCCCTTCTTCAAATAAAAAAATTATTTCAACATAAAATCTTTTTCCAGCACATCTCTTGAATTACCGCCAACAAATACTTTAAAGGCGCCTGCTTCTGTATGCACATTTCCTTCCCCATCATAAAAAGCCAAATCTTTATCAGTTAAAGTAAAATGCAGCAATTTCTTTTCGCCGGGTTGTAAATACACCCGTTGAAAAGCTTTTAATGCTTTAACTGGCTGTACAATAGAAGCGCTCTTTTCACGAATGTATAATTGTGCAACCTCATATCCGGCTTTGTTGCCGGTATTGGCTACCTGCACTGATACCTGCAACGGACTATCTTTTTGGATAGTGTTGTTATACAATTCCAAATTACTGTAAGCAAAATTAGTATAGCTTAAACCAAAGCCAAAAGGATACAATGGTGTATTGGGAATATCGCGGTAACGGCTCTTCCAGCTTTGATCACCTGAATCGGGTAATGGCCTTCCGGTATTAAAATGATCATAATACACAGGTATTTGCCCCACCGCATAAGGAAAACTCATGACGGTTTTACCGGATGGATTATAATCGCCACTCAACACATCGGCAACGGCATGTCCGGTTTCTGTTCCCAGAATCCAGCAATATACAATGGCATTTACATAAGGCTGAATGGCAGTTAATACCAACGGGCGTCCTGCTGAAACCAATGCTATTACCGGTTTACCCGTTGCATGCAATGCTTTTAACAATGCTACCTGCCCATCTGAAATAGCAGGGTTAGCCAATGAGCGGTCCTCACCGGCTAATTTTCCTGACAATCCTATATTTACTACAATTACGGCAGCATTTTTAGATGTTGCAACCGCTTCGTTGATTAATTGTTCATTGCTGCTGCCATCCGGCAAATAACCATTGCTGTAAGCTATATTGCTATGCTGATACCTTTCAGTAATGCCTTCATAAATACTTACTGCATCAGCAGCTTTTCCATTGGCAATCCAAAAATCAAATAAATCATCTTTACTTTTGGAATAATACCCAATCAGTGCAATGGATGAGTTAGCAGTAGCGTCAATGGGTAATACGTTGTTTTCATTTTTCAACAACACAATTGAGGCATCGGCGGCTTTTCTGGCTTCATTGCGATGCGCTTCAGTAAATTCAGTAGCTTGCTCTCTGGCCGCATCAGAAAATTTATAGGGGTCATCAAACAAACCCAATTTAAACTTATAGTATAAAATTCTGCGCACATCATCATCTACCTGTTGCATGCTGATTTTTCCTTCTTTTAATAATTCAGGTAAATAATCTACCACCACTTTCGATTCCATATCCATCATACTACCAGCGCTCAATGCTTTGTAAGCAGCATCTTTTCTATTGGCCGCATAGCCATGTGTAATCATTTCATCAAACGAGTTCCAATCGCTCACCACAAATCCTTTGAAACCCCATTTCTTTTCTAAAATATCATGTACCAAATATTGATTGCCGCTGGCAGGTACACCATCAAAAATATTAAACGCATTCATTACGGTAGCTGCACCGGCATGAACGCCGGCATGATAAGGCGGCAGGTATTTATTCCATAAAGCTACTCTTGAAACATCTACCGTATTGTATTCTCTTCCACCCTGCACAGCACCATATGCAGCAAAATGTTTTACACAGGCCATAATATGTTCGGCATCGTTCAAATTGCCCTGTAACCCCTTTACCCTGGCGGCTGCAACCACACTTCCATAGTAAGGGTCTTCGCCGGCACCTTCCATT
>NZ_LUHG01000083.1 GCF_001623405.1 Hydrotalea flava | reverse complement strand
AATCTATTGGGCTTCGTTACGCTTCGGCTACGCCTTCGCTTCACTACGCCCAATAGATTGCACTAACACAATTGAAATGAAAAATTATTCTACTTTTGAACTGTACTAAAAATGGGGAGCCTACAACAGCAACATCCTTTAAACTAATAGTATCAAAAACTAAATTGCTATTTGCTCCAAGAAGAGATGCTATTTTTTTGTACGAGTTTTTAGTTTTCCCTTTTATAGAAATACTTGTTGTATCCTCAGAAAGAAAAACTTTTTTACCTTTTGAATAATAGAATTTTTGAGCATTACTTTGAAACGAGAATAGAAATAATATTACAATTAATTTTGTTTTCATTTTATTGTGCTTTTACATTATAAATAACTTTTTGCTTCGGTGTTGTTATCATAGCATTACAAAACATTGATTCATCTGTGCTGTTTAAATCTCTCATTTGAAATTTAATTTTTGTGCCTGACAATTTAAATTGTGTTGGCAGAGTAAGTGTAGATAAACTGTCTTCCGTGTTGCTTTGGGTTGTATACTTTATTATAAAAACAAAGCCAGTACTAGCAGAACAGCCGTTTATATTTCTATCTACAGTACCATTAAAGAATTCAGGAGAGTTTTTACGGCACGAAAAAGATGACAGCAAAATTCCCGTGAGAATAAAATAAATTATTTTCATAATGATTGATTTTAAGCTTTTGAATAAATGTTTTAAAAAATTTGGCGGACTATTGTCTCTAAATAGTTGGCGGTTTTTTATTTTCATGTCCATTGTATTTGCCCTTTTTTTCACCCCTGAATTATTAGAGTGTGTCCAACAGGGTTGCTTACGCCCCGGGCTTGGCGATGTGGCGGAATTCTGTGTTCCCTCCGCCCCGGAACCAATGCTGATTAAAGTTACAAAAGTTCATTGTTTATTCTGTTGCCTGGCGTTATTCGTCTGCTGGAACCGAAGCTGATTAGTGAACCAAAAGCTGAGAAATTATTCGTCGCCCCGCCATATTGCCAATGCAATGTTAGCGGTTCGTGCTTTTTGTCAAGCAGGTTTTTTTTCTGATTTTGTCGTTCTGTGTCTTGTTTTTTTGTTGCGGTTCTCTTTCAGTTGCTTAATGAAAGCACTTATTGAAAGTTGTTCTTCCTTTGTCAGTGGCTTGTTTTGCCCACCAATAAAATCTACGTCTAATTCTTTTGTTCTGTTTTTCATTTTGGAAAATATTTGTCAATTAATTTTAAAGCTGCGATTGTGTCAATAATCATTATTCTTCCACCAATGTGCATAGCACCTAAACTGTCAATATAGTGTTGCACCAGTTGAGTCTTTGAAACGAATGACACGTTTCCCTTGTGTCCTCTTTGAAACGAAAGTTTACAAGCAAATGCAACTAAATTTCCGGGAACACCTGTATAAACTTTTGTTTTCCCTTTGTTGAAAGGTGCACTTTCAACAAGATGCATATAGACATGGTCAGACTTGATTTCAATGCTAATAAGTCCCTGAATAACCTGTTGATTGTTTACAATTGTCAGCTTGTAAACTTCTCTTTCAGGCTGCTTAAATTCAAACTTCCAGTCAAACTGCCACTTGTTCTTCTTTGTTATGCTTTTCAGGTCGTCAAGCGTTACGATTGAAATTTCAGTAGCGAAGCGGTCACCAGTTACTGCATTTTCAATAGAGTTGGTTAGTTTGTCAACCTCAAAATCAAGTCCTGTTTGTTTTCGTTTTTTCACCCTATAAATTTACGAAAAGTTTGTCTGTTAATCAATTAAGCTTGAAGTCGGTATGGTGTCCGATAGCATTCTGACTAACGTAAGACATAGTTGTTAAAAATTAGTAGTTACTATTCCCAAGTCTTCGCTAGTTATTTCAAATTTACCGATTTGCTTTTTCATTTTTTTGATTAGCCCCATTTTTCTTTTCTGAT